>MEKI01000027.1:5281-5410 GCA_001766905.1 Acidobacteria bacterium RBG_13_68_16 | reverse complement strand
GTCGTCGGCCTCCTGGCCTCCTCGCGATGACGGCGCCCTGCCAAGGCGGGCCGCAGTCACTTCGCGCGGCGCCAGACCGTGCCATGGGGTGTGTCCTCGAGCACGATGCCGCGTTCCGTCAGTTGCCAG
>MEKI01000027.1:0-5083 GCA_001766905.1 Acidobacteria bacterium RBG_13_68_16 | reverse complement strand
GCGGCGTACAGGCGGGGGCGCACCTCGGCGGCTATCCCACCGGTGTCGAGGGCCTGGTTGACCGCGGTAAGCAACGTGTGCACCGCGGCGAGCGCCCGCGCGGTGTTCAGGTCGTCGGCAAGCCCGGCGTCGAACTCCGACTCGAACGCGTCCACCACAGATGCGGTCAACGAACCCTCGCCGGTGGCCGGCGGGGGGTGGGCCAACCGGCGCAGCGTGTTGCCGATGCGCTCGATCCCTGCCGCAGCGGCGTGCAGACCGTCGAAGGTGAAGTTGAGCTTCTGCCGGTAAGGCACCGAGATCAGCAGGTACCGGACCGCGAGCGGGTCGTGTCCTTTCTCCAGCAGGTCACGGAGCGTGTAGAAGTTGCCCAGCGACTTCGCCATCTTTTGCCCCTCGACGAAGAGGTGCTCGGCGTGCAGCCAGGTGTGGACGAACGGCTTCCCCGTTGCGCCCTCGCTCTGGGCGACCTCGTTCTCGTGGTGCGGGAAGATGTTGTCCACGCCACCGGTATGGATGTCGAAGCTCTCACCGAGGAGGCCCATGCTCATGGCGGAGCACTCAAGGTGCCAACCCGGCCGACCCGGTCCGAGAGGCGTATCCCAGGACGGTTCGCCCTGCTTGGGTGCCTTCCACAGGACAAAGTCGCGCACGTCCTCCTTCTCGTACTCGTCGGCATCCACCCGGGCGCCCGCCCGAACCCGGGCCACGTCGATGCCCGAGAGCTTGCCGTAGTCCGGAAACGAGGCGATGCGGAAGTACGTCGAGCCGTCCTGTACGTAAGTGTGGCCGCGCTTGGTGAGGCGCTGCACCAGCTCGACCATCTGCGGGATCCACTCGGTGGCGCGCGGGTAGTGCTCGACTCGCTCCACGCCCAGCGTGTCGATGTCCTCGAAGAACGCGGCGACGTAACGATCGGTGAACTCGCGCAGGCCGACGCCTTCCGCCGCCGCGCCGTTGATCGTCTTGTCGTCGATGTCGGTCAGGTTCATCACCTGCGTGACGCGGTAGCCGAACGCCTTGAGAGTGCGGCGCAGCACGTCCTCGAACAGGAAGGTGCGGTAGTTCCCGATGTGCGGGAAGTTGTAAACCGTCGGCCCGCAGGTGTAGATGTGCGCGTGGCCGCTCTCGAGCGGCTCGAACCTTTCCACCTTACGGCCGGCGGTGTTGAGAAAGTGAATCTCTCGGGGCATCGCGCCTCCACGGCGGATTGTACGTGAAAGCCCGTGCGTCCGGAGTCCGATCGCACGATCTGCGGCCACGGGGGGCCGCGCTCAGAACGAGATGTGGGCCACGATGCAGCCGCCACCCAGCACCGGAGCCCACGAGACGACGACCTTGTGAGGGCGCTCAACCAGCTCGTGAGACACCGAGAGGCGGTGGCCGACCCACCAGCCAAGCAGCCCGCCGGCGATCACGTCGGTCGGGTAGTGAACCCCTTCATGGAGGCGCTGGAGCGCCACCCCCGTGGCGAGGGGGTAGATGGCCCACCGCCACACAGGTCTGTCGATGGTGGCGTCGAGGACCGATGCGATCAGGAACGCGTGGGCCGCGTGGCTCGAAGGGAACGAGTCCCCGCCCGCAAACCATCGGCCCGCCTCCGGGTGGTTGGGGCGGACCCGGCCGAAGGCGGTCTTGGAGAGCTGGACGACGACGCTGAGCACGAGGTTTCCTTCGAGCAACGTGAGACCGCCGGTCGTGACCCGGCGATCCCCAAAGACCAGCCCGCCGGCGATGAGCGAGGCCGCCATGGTGTTCGTGCTTCCGGTCGCTCCCCCGGTCTTGAGGTCGTCGGTCCACCCCGGGAGGTGCTCACGGCCCTGGTCCACCAGGTGGGAATCCGCGGCTGCCGCAAGGGCGACGAGCCCTAGCCCGATCGCGAACTGGCTCGAGGTGGGCGGTCGGTCAACCGTCACGAGCGAGGTGGCGTCGCGCTTGAGCTGCTCGACGACCGCGGACGGTACCTGCCCTCGCACTTGCGATGCGGCGGCGAGTGCTAAGGGGATGGCAAAGGTCGCAGCAGACCTCACGTTCGCCCCTCAGTCGAGAACACGCACATGGCCGCCCGAGATTCGCGGCGCTTGCTGCGCATTCCAGCGATTGCCCGCACGGGCGCTAGCGCGAGGGCGGCTCCTCGACGATGACGACGAGACGGGCGGTACCGACAGCGAAAGCCTGGTTCACGCGCCCCTTGACACTCACGCTGTCGCCCTCCTTGGGCAGCGCGCTCTCGGTCACCACCGGGATCTCGCCGGTTCCGTCATCAACCCCGTAGTACTTGACCACGAGCAGGTTATGCGTGCTGGTCACCTTTCCCGTGACGGTCACGATGCGTCCGTCGTAGGCGCCGGGCGTCTTCTTGATATCCGCGATCTTGGTGGCGAAGATCGCCGCACACGAGGCCAGCACTATGAAATCGCAGAGCAACAACACGACAGCGCTGGTGGCGCTGCGGCGGAAAAGTCGATCGCTCATGGAACCCTCCCGTTCACGTGGTCCGAGTTTACAGGGACGTCGAGCCTTCTGCGAGGGCAGTTGCTCCGGGTGCCTGGGCATCATCGGCGTTACGGCGAGCGTCGTGCCAGCCAGGATCAGTGTTGCTCGCCCGAGCCCGATGCGACGGTCTGTGCGAGGAACGCCCCGAAGCGGACGATTGCGGCGGTAAGCACGCCGTTGCGCTCCCAGCTCAGCGGGTACTCAACGCCTAGGTCCGCGTTGTCGCGGGCGGCCCACTCCCGGTAGGCCGTGGCGTTCGGCGCGATCACCCGCAGCGAGGGCTCTCCAAGCCGCCCCAGCCACCCAGCGACCGCGGCCGCAGCACGGCCTTCCTGACGCCGCTGAATCAGCTCGTACAGGGACCCCCCCAGCGCGGGACGCACCGCCACCGGCACGGGGAACCCGCAGATCACGTCCCACCGGGAGGGCCCGTTGCGCCAAGGCGGTGCGCACGCGAGTGCCGCGCCGACCCCGCCCCAGAGCCACCGCGTGGCATCGCCCTCGATCACCTTCTCCGGGCCCCACCCTGCCGGGAACGTTGCGGCGGCCCGCAGCAATGTGGCGGCCCTGTGCGCCGGCTGGCCGGGCAGCTCGACCCATGATGCCTCCCCGCTGACCAACTCCTCGACCGCCACGGTGAAGCTCCGGCCGGCGTGCGCCAGCCTGTCAGGTACCGCCGCCATCTCCGGCGCGAGGTGCTCGGCCAAACCCTCGGGCTCGAGCCACCCGGAAAGGGTCCAGGAGTCAGGCGTGAGCATCACACCGGGCGTCGAGCCGAGCCGCTGGCGCGCTGCTGCGAGGCGGGACTGGAAGAGCGGGGCGCCGTTCTCGGCCTCCCGCAGCCACCTGCGTTCGGCCTCTTCGGCCTCACCCAAAAGCGCCAGCACGGCGACGTGCGCACCCAGCCCGCCCCCGGCCCCTCGCTCCCACGACGTGCCGGCCCGAAACAACTCTGCGGCCGCCCCCGCAGCGAACGCCGCCTGGACCCCGTCCGCCAGGACCAGCAACCCTCGCCCCGTGGCGCCTTCGGCTCCCCTCACGCCGGGGCATGCTAACACGCCGCACGCATGGGCGAGGCATGAGGTTCGAGGCGTGCCGGAATGCTCCCGACTGCACGTCGGCCATCTGGTCCGCGGACGGCTCCGTGCGCCAAAGTGCCCGGGCCCGGGTTCCTACCGACCTTAACTCGCGCCCCGTTCCTCCTACCTCGTGCCTCGTTCTAGATGATGCGGCGGTAATCGGCCGGTTGCAGGCGCCAGACCGCGATGCCGCAGAATCGCTCCCCCTCCGGGCAGAACGGCTTCCGCCCGGCCAGCTGTCGTACCGAGCACGGCGGGAGCAGCCAGCGCCCGATCTCGGGCTCAACCGCCCGGATCTGCAGCGCTTCGTCCAGGCATGCCTGCCAGATCTCCTCCTGGGCGTTGTAGCAGAGGCGCAACTTGTGTTTGTGGTGGAGGTTCAGAAGGTCGGAGGACTCCACGAAACGGATCGCGAGCGCGTTGGGGAGCAGGTACGCCGCCGCTTCCGCACTTCCGCCCGCGCTGCGAACCTCCGCCGCCCCCTCCCACGCCCGGCCGATGGCCTCGTCGAACACCTCGCGGGCGGCCGCGCCGGCGTGGGAGATCAGGCGAGGTACGACCACATCGGGCCTGTCGTCCACCACGGCCGCCAGCAGAGGGCGCGCCGCAGGGGTCATTCGGTGGCGCTGGTCCTGCGAGTCGGCTGCGTGCGAGAGCTTCTTGGCGAAGGTGTAGTGGGCGTGGTGCAGGCAGCGGCCGAGCTTGGAGAGCGTCGAAAGGTTCAGGTCCTCCCCCAGTAGTCGGTTCACGCTCGGGTCGAGCGCCAAGCGTACGGCCTCCTCGGCCGAAACGCGCGCGCGGGGCAGGCCGAACACGGCCCGTACCGCCCCAGCCACCTTCTCGACGTTGTTCCCCGAAGCGCCGATGAGCCTGGAGGTGAGCCCGCCGAGGTCCCGGTCAAACTCCTCCCTAAACGCGCGGGACTGCGTCGCAGCGCCATGGAACTCGGAGAACAGCGCGAACTCCGGCGTCACCTCGAGCGGCAACGGCTCCTCCAGCACGCCCGCGAGGTCGGGGTCGTGCCGGAGCGCCGCGGCGATCATGGCTTCCACCACCCGCCGGGTCTCGGTCGGAACGTCGAACTGCTGGCAGGCTCGCCAGTACCGGAAGAGCGTCAGGCATGAAACTGTGTGGTACAGCCCCGTGTGTGTCGCGACCGGGAGGACCGCCCGAGCCACCTCCTGGGCCTTGCGCTCGGTCTGGCGGGCGAGCCGCTTTGGGTGCCTGCGCCAGTTCGGGAACCGTTTCAGAAGCTCCGCCTCGGCCACCGGCGAGAGCAGCTCGACCAGGCGCCGGTAGCCCCCGTGCTGGGCGGCGATCGTGGTCTTGAACGCATGCGCGGCGCGTGTCGGCAGTTCGGGCACGAAGACGTCGTCGGGTGAAACCCTCACGAAACGCTGCGAAACCTGTTCGGAGTTGGCGAACGGGTGCGCGTGCAGGAACGACCAGACGAACTGCCGGCTCACGCGCTCGATCACGAACAGAAAGTGCGCGTGCTGGAACGTCGT
>MEKI01000026.1 GCA_001766905.1 Acidobacteria bacterium RBG_13_68_16 | reverse complement strand
CAGAGGATGGCGCGGACGCCCAGGTCGGCGAGGTAGCCGGCCAGGGCGGCGCCGGCGAGCACGAGGGGGAGGACGACGCTGCACGATCGGTTCGGGGGCTTGCGGCCGGGGTGCGGGTGGTAGGCCATGATCGGCTCCTCTTGGTCGGTGGTTTCACGTGAAACATCAGGGTCGGTGCCCATGATCGCTGACACCGTGCGGTGGTGGCGCTCGATCAGCTCCCTCAGCAGTTCGTCCTCGGTCTGGAGTCCGAACAGAGCCCGGATGACGCGGGGAGGGGTGCGGCGCGGTCTGATCATGATGGCGATCAGTCCAGCGGCGAGCGCGAACGTAGCGAGTGCGTGGTCTTGACGTCGGGTCGTCATCAGCATGCCCCGCAGTCCGGGTCCCCACAGTGGCACCGGTCGTCCTGGTCGTCGTCGTCCGGTGGTGGCGGGTTCCGGGAGGGGACCCCGACGTGTCCGGTGTCCTCGCATGACTTGGGGCAGAAGTGTGGCATCGGGTCGGGCACTGGAGCGCCGTACAGCCTCTCCTCGACGGCGGTGAGGCGCCGGGCCAGGTCCGCGGTCGTTGGCTGCCCAGCGGCCGCCTGGAGGCCGTCGAAGAGGATCCGCTCCCCTGCCGTGGAGAGGGATAGCCCGTGGGCGCGCGCGTAGTCCAGGAGGGCACCGTGGGTGCCCTCCTGGACGCGCAGGTAGAGGACTTTGGTCATCAGTGGTCGTCGTCCGCGGTGTAGCCGTGCTCCGTGCAGTTCCGCTCGTCGGTGCACTTGACGTTGATCGGCAGGTGGTAGCCGAGCCGGCGCGCGCGCTGGGCCGCGTAGATCATTCCGTCGGCGCGGCGTCCGCCCGGGTAGCTCTTGCCCTCGACGGCGCGACCCTGCACGTAGGTCACGACGGCCCAGTCACCGAGGCCGGGGCCTGTCTTCGAGGGGGTGTGCAGGATGGTGATCACGGGGTTCGGGGCGCCGTGGGTGATCACGTAGACGTCTTCCCTGCCGCGGGTGACGGCTTGCATGATCTTGCGGTCGACGGCGGCGAGCGAGCGGCGGGACCTCGGAAGGGCTTCCTTCGCGTCCATGATCAGCGCGTGGGCTTCGATCGGGCTGCCGTTGAAGGTGGCCCAGGTTCCGCCGATGGCCAGGACGGTGCCGGGCCAGGTCTCCTCGACGGCGCGGAGGGCATTGACGTTCTGGGTGGTCATCTTGCGGATCTTCGTCGTCTGCACGGTCGGCTCCTTGGTCGGTGGGATCACCACCGTATCACATCGGTAGTCATCGTGTAGTGGGTCGGTAGCGGTATCTCGTTCCGGTGGTCGGCTGGTGCGGGTGCCTGACGGTCCCCTCGCGAACGTAGTCGGCAGACGGCGTACCCCCGGGTGAGCCGGCGGCACGCATCCTCCGTGCCCCCTGAACGCGGATCCTCCAGTCCTCGGCGGTGAACCACTGGCCGTCCAGCGGACCGCCCTCGCAGGCGACCAGGGGGACGACGGTCCACGCCGGCGGGCGGACGGACCTCATCTCGGCATCTCTACGGTGAACATGACCTCAACAAGATCCACACCGGGGTGCAGGGTGATCCCCGATGGCATGCGGATCGGGAACGAACGGTGACTGATCGGCTGTAGGGAGGACGTCGAGACGATCTTTCCGTTGACCATCACCTCGGCCTTGATCATTATCGGGGTCGGGTCCGGCGCGCGGGTGATGTGGTGATGCACGCGGATCGGCTTCGACACGAACTGGTCGATGACGGAGACCAGTTCGGCCGTGGCCGAGTGGCGACGCCGGAACGGGTTGCGGATCTTCATCGGTAGCTCTCCTCGTATCGGTTCCCGCGACTGCTGGTCAGCCAACGGCGGAACGTGATCATGTCTCTGGTGAATGCCGCCCACTCCTCGACGGTGCCCCCGACCTCGACGTCGCGGCGTTCCTCGTCGGCGAGCCGCGCGGCCCGGTAGTCCTCGACGAACTGTCGGTGCCATGGGCTACAGCCCACCCGGTGCCGGTCAGAGCACGGGGTGAACCGCGGTCTCATGCCGGCAGGGCCGCCTGGCGCCACCCGGTGGCGTGCCGGCCGAGGGGGCGACGGCAGGCGTTCACGAGCCGTACGCGCCCGTAGTGGTCGGTGCGGACCCGCACGCACGTCGTGCACCTGCACTGGCATCGGCCGTCCAGCGAGCGGTGCGGCCAGTCGTGGAGGGTCGGAACGCACCCGGTCAGGTAGCGGATCAGGCCTCGAAGTCCCATTGATCGATCTCCTCGAAATCGACCGGTACGCCGTACCGGTCCGCCATGGCTTCGTCGAACGCTTCGGCTGCGCCGGCGTCGTCGCCGGCCGCGTAGCGGTCGACGACCTCCTCCAGGTCGAGGCCGTCCAGGTGGACGGTCCGGTGTGGGGTCGGGTTGAGGTAGCCGTTCCACTCGACGTCTGCCGTGATCACTGCGCGGGAGGGGGTGCTGGGGCGGGCACGGCTCGCCCGGACCGCTGCTTTGATCCTCTTCTGGCTTGCGGCGGTAGGCCTCGACCCGCCCGGGAGCCCGCGGGCGCCCATGAGCCACCGGTTCCACGTCTTCGCGGTGACCCCGACCGCGCCGGCTGGGTTTCCGGCGCGGCCCTGGTCGGTGTTGCGGACGATGTGGAGTAGCTGCCCGAGGAGCCCGACCGGCTCCCCGCCGGACAGCGCCATCCTGATCGCGTCAGCCTGATTCACGTGCGCTCCACTCCTCGGCATTCAAGGTCTTCTTGACCTTGAACGATCCCAGAGCGAGCCCGGTCGGGTCGATGCGCAGCGGAGGACGGCCGCCCTTCGCTGCGTTGTCGAGGCACCAGCGGACGGCGCTGGACGTGGTGACGATCTCGTCGACGGCCGAGGATCCGAGCACCGGGAGACCGCTACCGCGCGCCGACCACATCTTGCGCCACATGTTCGCCGCGTGCTGGGTCCGGATGTGCTGCGACCAGTCGGGACGGTGGATCATCGACTTCTTGTCGATCCCCATCGTGGTGATCGCCTGGCTGTAGGCCAGCTTGACGGACTCGACGGCGTCGCGGTCCCCGGAGAGCAGGGCCTCACGGCGGATGCCCGAGATCATCTCCGACCAGTGGCGGAGCCGGCACCGGTCGACGGACGTCCACGAATCGGTGACGTGGATCTCGGGCCAGTACCCGTCGTCGACGAGCCGGGCCAGCAGGGCCACGGTCGGGGTCGTCAGCCACGCCAGGTCGGGGTACTTCGCAGTGCCCAGCGGGGACACGATGTCCGGGACCAACCACGGGAAGATCTCGACGTGCCAGTACCCCGGTACCCGCGGGTCGAACTCGCGGCCCTTCGTGTTGATCAGCCGCCCGTGAGCGACTTCGACGGTTGACGCGGCGGCCAGGTATGCGGCGTTCGCGTCCAGGACGGTGACCCCCCCCGTGAGGTCGAGGGGTTCCAAACCGTTCGGGCGGCGCCAGGACCACGCCGGCTCGCGGACGGACTTCGAGCACGGTGGCGGGGTGGGACGCCAATACGGGTCGCGACCGCGGAGCCGGGGCGGGGTCGTGTCGATCAGGCGGTCGAGCGCGCGGAGGACCATCAGGGTCATCCCTTCGGGTAGCGGTATCGGGACTTGCTCTTGTCGAGGTACCGGGTGCACAGGCAGGGGATCCGGGGCATGGCGACGTCGGGCATGAGGATCTGCTCCCACGGGGCCACGGTGCCCGCGCAGGGCAGGGAGAACGGCGCGGCGGGGTCGGGGTGGTGGTCGCCGTGCAGGTGCCCGCACACGCACGCCTGACGGTGCGGGAGGGTGCGCCGGCGCCACGCTGCCAGGGAGATCACGGCGAACACAGCCGAGGTGATGGCGAGCACGCGGTCAACCATCACGACCTCCGATCGACACCGAAGATCGACCAGCGGGCGCGGTCGGACAGGTTCGGGTCACGGCGCGCGGAGTCGATGACGCGCTGTTGCGCGGCTCCGACTTCTCGAGCTTCGGCGGAGTCCGATCCGGACAGGCGGGACGCGGAGTCAGTGAGTGGGGGGGATCCCTGCCACCATCCGGAGCGGCGGTCCGATCCGCTGCGACGGTCAGCCATGATCGTTCACTCCCCGGGGTCCACGCACGGGAACGCGACCAAGAAGACCTCGCGGTGGAACTCGCGCTCTGTGATCCGGGAGTCGGCGAACCGGTAGGCCAGGTCACCGAGCCGGATCAGTTCGTCAGTCGCGGTGGACTGCGGGGACCTTCGGCGGGTGGCGTGGCGGACGACGAGATCTTTCGTCGCCTGAGTGATCTTGACGTTGAGTGCGACCTTTGGTGTCCTCATGCGTACATGCTACAGCACCGCCACCCTGTTGGTAGCGGTGCTGTAGTGATCGGCCTGTTGGCTACCGAGCCCACCATCCGGACGTCTTGCCCTTCGGTGCAGCGTCGTCCGCCGGCTTCGCGGGTGCCTTCTTTGCCGGCGCCTTCGCTGCCTGGTCGCCGTCACCGGCGGGCGATCCTGAGGTCGGCTGCGCCATGCCCTCGACGAGCTCGTCGATGCGCGCACCGAGGGCGGTGAACCCCTGCGTGACCTGCTCGCGCAACTCGTCGACGGCGAACCGCGCATCCCACGCGGTCTCACTCGCGCTGGACGCGACATCGACAGCGGCCTCGGCGGTCTCCTGCGCCTCCTCGGCGGCCTCGACGGCCTCCCCTGCGTTCTCGTGTGCGTCCTCGGCGATGGCCTCGGCACGGCCGGCAGCGTAGGCCGCTCCGGTAGCTCCCTCGCTCATCTCGTGCTCCCGTTCGTGACGATTCGCCAGTCGGCGACGGTCCCAGCTTCCGGATTGGCATCCTCCCACACGAAGACCAGGGGGAGACCGTCCGTGGTGACCACGGTGACCTGCTCCAGGGCCAGCCCAGCAGCAGCAGCCTGCGTGCGCCAGGCGTTCAGGGCGGTCACCCACCCGGGGAGGTTCGGTGCGTCGGCGCCGTGCATGGCGGCCTCACTTCTCGTAGGTGATCCTCAGCTTCGGTTCGTTGGGCTCGGTGTTGCCGTAGGCCTTGCCGTAGTAGGTCGTCGAGGTGCTCGGGCCGGGGCCGAGCGCGATACCGCGGTGTGCCCCGGTGCGCCACCCGTCGAGGGTGAACGCGCCAGCCGTGGAGACGTCGACCCACTTCCCGGCGTTCCTCGGCCAGGAGGCGACCAGCTTCTCGGCGACGGCGTCTTTCGACGGGTCGTACGCCGGCGCACTGGTCGCGGTCGAGTTGTGGTATCCGATCACCGCGGTCCCGCCGGCGGTCGCGTACCAATGCCAGTAGTAGAGGTAGACCTCGACCTTTCGTACCGTCGCGCCGGTGAGGTCAGCCGCTATCTGCGCGTGATCGAACCCTATCCACGACTTCATATTGCCGTTGCTCGGGTACGGAGTGTTATAGCCTTGGGCAAGGGTCCCGTTGGTCTCATACGTCGCGTCGCTGCCCGTCCAGCTCCTCGACCAGGTCGCGGAGTAGGTCTTGACGTAGGTACTCAGCGGATCGGGGTCGGGCGCGCCGGCTGACTTGCTCTTCTGGGACAGGGAGCCTGCCGCCACGGCCGGGACCTGCAACCCGATGTCCTCGACAGTGACGATCATCGCGGCGTTGTCGTCGAGGGCCAGTAGGGTTCCCGATCCGGTTCCGGAGATCCTGTCGAACGTCAGCGCCATCCTGATCACGTCATAGTCGGCCACACCCGAGTAGGTGGTGATCAGGCGATACCGGTTGCCGGCTGCGTCCGTGGTGTTGATCCGGACGTTGTCGTACAGCCCGTCGAGGATCGCTGATCCCGTGGTCGGCGCGGTTCCGTCGGTGGTGTATCTGACGTCGACGTTGAAGATGTCGCCGACCACGGTCCCGACGATGGTGAAGTCCCACTCGATCCGGTAGTACCGGGCGTTGAGTGCGGGTCCCCACGCGAACTCTGCCATGATCGTCTGAGTCGTTGTGATCGCTGCGGAGTCGACCGTCCAAGCCTTCGAGTCGCCGTAGGCGATGATCCCTTTCGGGAGGGCGTCAAGGATGGTTCCGAGATCCTCGCCTGCCAGGGTGATCGACGTGTTGACGTCGAGACTCTCGAACGTCGCGGCCCCGAACTCGTCGACGGTGTAGGCGACACCACCGATGGTCACGCGCCGGAACGTGGCAGCGCCGTTGCGCTCCAGTCTCCACCCGCTGATCGCCCCGTCGTCGCCGACGACGTAGTCGACCGATTGGAACGTGTTCCGGGTGATCTGCCCCTGCGGACCGCCGGCCAGCTCGTTACGGAACGTCATGACTCACCCCGGGATCGTCTTGGTCCCCGTGATGTCGGCTCGGGCCAGAGCACCAGGATCGCCACCGGTCCACTGCACGATCACCTGGTGACCGGCCATGAGGTCGACCGAGCATTCCGTGTCGTCGAGGCTGCCCGTGTAGGTGCCCCCGATCTGCGAGCCGCGCGCGAACACCCTGGCCTCGGGCACGAGCATCGGGATGGTCGCCGGCGGCACCGGGTCGACCGCTACCGCGACGTGGTCGACGTGCCACCGTTCGGTGTGCCGGTACGGGCCGAGGATCACCTGTCCGTCTCCGGCCGCGTCGAGGGTGGTCGACGCCGACTCGCCGAGGGGGATCTTCATCAGTCGGCCCAGAACTCTGCCGAGATCGACAGCACGGCGTCAGCGACGCCGGCGCACGCGGCCCAGAGCTCACCCGTGTGCGTCTGGGACAGCGGCGGTGCAGCGGGCGCCAGGAGTGCCCCTGCTCCCCTGATGGCGCCTTCCTGCGTCTCGGACAGGCACACGGCGGCACCGGTGCACCAGAGCTGCGCCACGGCGCGCCGCGGGTCACGGCCGAGCACCTGCACCGCTGCGGGCAGCGCTCCCCCGGCGGGGAAGGGCATGGTCCAGTTCTTCGAGACGGACGCGACACGCGGCAGGGCACGCACGCGGGCTGCACCCTCGACGACCACGGCGATCGGCGGGATGCCCTCGATCGTCTCGACGTCCTCCTGCTCCAGGGCGTCGACGTCGTCTCCGTGCAGGTCCTCGCTCACTTGACCGCTCCTTTCGTCGCTACCTTCGTCGCTGCCTTCGTCGCTGCACGTGCTGCCGGCTCGACGACCGGGCGGGCGACCAGGTAGACGCCTACGCCGACCAGGATCGTACCCGTGACGACCTTCGCGACCCGCAGCCATGTTTCCTGCCGGCCGAGCGCCTCGACGACGTCGCCGACCTGGTCGAGTGCTGCCGGCACGGCGCCGGCCGCTCCGGAGACCGTGTCTCCGACGCTGCCAACGGTCGCGGCTGCATCCCCTGCCGGGGAGGCGTCGACACCGACGGCGGCAACCGACGCCGGCCAGAACAGGAGGTAACTGCGGTTCTTGAATGCCGACCAGGGCGTCCACTTCCGCCCGGCGTCCGACCACACCTTGTGGGCCATCCGGGCGTTGGTCGCCGGATCGCGCCAGTTCTGCGCGGTCGGGTTGTGCACCGAGTTGATCTGCCATAGCCCGTAGTCGCGGGACCCGTTGCTGTTCGGCTTGCCGACCGCGGTCGCGTTGTATCGGGACTCCGCTCCTGCGATGGCAACGGCGGTGACCAGGTCCGTGCCCGACCAGCCGGCCGCGCGTGCAGCACGGACGACGGTCGGGAGCGAGACCACGGCCACTTCAGGTTCCTGCCGATCAGTAGGAGTACTCGACGACGTTCTCGTCGGCGGAGATCTCGACCCCGGCGGACTCGGGGGTGTCTGCCGGGATCGACGGGGGCAGCGCGGACCCGGTGCGCGGGTCGACCTGGTTGGCGTGCTTGTACGTCCACGCCATTGCCACCACGACCGTTTCGGTGATCACGAACACGGTCGCGTCGCGCGAGAGGAGACCGAGCGCCACGGCCAGGGCCGTGCCCATGAGGGTCGCAGTCTTCTCGGCGGCCTCGACGTCGGTGTCGTCCTTATCGGCGACCCGGACATCGGCCAGGGACGGGGTCAGGTTGTTGTGGATCGCCCACACCGCGCCGGCGCCAGCCATGCCGACGAGAAGGGACTTGTCTGGGTCGAGAGCCATCGTCTCGCCTTCCTACTGGACGCGGATACGGTCACCAGGGTAGATCCACCCGCCTGCGCTGTTGCGACGGCGGGTGCCTGTCTTTTTGAACAGGTAGGCGTTCTCCGAGAACGACTTGATCTTTCCGGTGGTGACCCTGTTGCGGACTGCGATCTCCGAGAGGGTGTCGCCCCTGCGGACGGTCACGTACTTCTTACCAGGAGCCGGCTTCGGTGTCGGCTTGGTCGGGGTGGTCGGCTTGGTCGGGGTGGTCGGCTTGGTCGGCTGCGCGGTGATGATCGGAAGTGCCCCAGACTGCGGGGGGTTGCCAGCCAGGGCTCGTGCCTGCGTGACCATGTCCACCTGCGCCGGCGTGAGCGCCTTCCGGTCCAGCCATCGGCCGAGGGCCAGGGTCAGCGCCACGGCGTCGACCCCGTAGGCGTCCAGAAGCTCGACGACGTACTGCACCCATTCGGCATCGGTGGTCGGGAGCGCGCCGATGGTCGTCCCGTCGGTGTCGTCGCCGATCGTCGAGTCCTGGGTCACCGGCGGGCTGTAGGTGCCGACTGCGTACTGATCTCCGATCACGTCCTCGTCGACACCCTCGTCGGCGACCTCGGCCGTTCCCTGGGACGCGGCCCAGTACCGGTATCCGACGAACACGGCGACCACGCCGGCCGCTCCGTAGACATAGATCGTCTTGGTCGGTCCGATCACGGGCAGTTTGATCGTCTCGGGCACGTCACACCATCCAAGAGGAGTCGACGCCGGCGTCGGTGTACTCCTCGGTCCCGTCGGCCAGCTCACCCTCGTCGAGTCCGGTCGGGGTCCGACGCTGAGACGGTCGCATCGGCGACCCGTTCAGCGGGCGAGCCCACACCGAGAACGGCGAGGAGTAGTAGCCGGGCGCGTCCGGAACCGTGTCGACGGTGACATCCGGGATTGTGATCGACGGCTGCGTGGTGACGCGCCGGTCCGTCCGCCGTTCGCCGACCCAACGCTTCCGGTCCGACCAGGTGCGGCCGAGGTAGAGCCCGAGACGGTAGCCCTCGGGCTGGTTCTCGGGCCGGCTGTTCATCCCGCGGACCTCACCGTAGGGGGGCGGCATGGAACCGATGCCCTCGAACATGACCGACTGCGGAACGTCGTCGTGGTGCCGGATACCGACCGGGATGCGGTTGAGGCGCTGCCCGAGGTCGTCAGCGTGGGAGGCCTCGAACTCGTGCGAGAGCGGCAGTTCGTCCCACGGCTCGCCGTCCGTCTGGACGATCCACTCAAGCCACGGCATCTCGCCCGGGTTGCCGTAGTCGGGTCCGGGTGGCGCCTCGTGATTGTCGCGGGGGTCCGTGTAGACCTCCTGCTCGTGCACAGGGTCGACGGTGCGCACGGCGTGCGGCACTGGCTGATAGCGGCGCTGAGCCGCCCATGCTCCGGTGTACACCGGGCACCTCCCCTCGGGTCAGACCTTCTTGCCGGTGCCCATGGCGGTCGCCAGGGGCTTACGGAACAGGTTCGTCAGCGCGTTGATCACGGCCACGGTCTGCCGCTTCGGCAGGACGAGCGTCGTGATGCCGGCGACGCCGACGATTCCCATGGCGATGCGCTCCGCGCTACTCACGGGGTTCACTTCCCTTCGAGGAACTTGACCAGCGCCTCGGCCGGCGCAGGCTTCTTGGGGTCGAGACGGACGAGGGTGACGGTTGCCAGGGCCAGGTACGCGACGTAGGCGGCGACCTTGCCGACGGCCTTCTCGGCGCCGGCGAACAGGACGGCGCTGATCGCCGTGGCGACCGGGACGCGCCAGTCGACGTCGTGCCGGTCGATCAGGACGTCACGGCCCATGGTGATCGCTCCGATCGCGAGGATCGGCCCGGTGCTCGCTGCCATCAGGTGATCCTCCTGACCGTGAGTCCTGCCGGGCGGATCTTCGTCTCCCTGGTCTTCTTTCCTCGACCAGGTGCCTCACACATCGTCGTGGTGCTGGTCGCGATGGCCACGTGACCGGCCCAGCAGAGCAGATCACCGCCCTGCACCTGCGCCCGCGGGATGGTGCGTGCCCCGGTCCAGATCAGGTAGACACCCGAGGTCGGGCGACCGCGCGGGGGCGTGACGCCCGCCTCCTTGAGTACGTAGGTCACGTACCCGGAGCAGTCCCAGCCGGCTGGGGTGTTTCCTGCCCAGCGGTAGGGGACGCCGAGGTACTTGCGGGCGACCTGCACGATCCGGGACCCGCGGACGGTGGCGACGGCGCTGATGGCGCTGACCCCGGTGGACTTCGCGAACGCGCTGCCGGTGCCCAGCATGCTCGCCGGTCGGCCGGCGAGTAGCTCGCGGAGCGCGTCGACCGTCGGTGTGCCGGTTATCCCGGTCCATACCAGCAGTGCGCCGGCGCCTACAGCGGCGACGGCGTTGCCGGGGATGCCACGGGTACCGGCCACGGTCGGATCAGCGCTTGCTCGTGACCAGTGCGATGGCCTTGGGCAGCACCAGGAAACCCAGCGCGAGCCACACGACGGCCTTCATGTCCGGCTTGAGAACCTCGGGCATGTCCGTTCCTTCCGTTCCGGGATGGATGTTGCGGGGGGGTGGTCCCCCGGGGCCGACCGCACGGTCGGCCCCGGGGGTCGTTCTCAGCGGCCCGTGAGGGCCATCGGGTTGCCGTTCGCCGGCACGATCTTGTTGACCAGGACGGTCAGCGTTCCGGCGTTGCCGAGCGTTCCGGTCAGCTCGATCGACGTGGCCGAGGACACCGGGAGGTAGGTCAGCCTGGTCTCCGCGCCCGGGGCGGTGGTGAAGTCCGTGTGGAACATCCACGGGTAGACACCGAGGTCACGGGCGCCGGCGGCCTCGGGGGCGACCACCGCGGTCAGCGCGCCGCCGGGTGCGCGGCCGTAGCCGTACTGCTCGGAGATCTGCTGCTGCCAGATGGTCTTGAATCGGTTCAGGATCTCCTTGCCCTCGTACTTGATCGTGAAGGGGTCCGGGAAGGACGTGTCGCCGACGGACCGGGAGCTGGACCCGTCGGTGAGCACGAAGACCAGGCCACGCACGAGCGCGTCGATGCCCTGGAGCCGCAGGTTCAGGCTGCCGGCGTTGACCGGGTAGGTCTGCTTCTGCCAGTACTGGGTCGTGTTGACCGCCGGCGGGTTCTGGGAGACGGCGTTGCCCTTGAGATCGACGTCCGACGGGTCGTCGTACCCGAAGAGCTGGAACCGCAGGCGGACGGCGCCCGCAGCGGTGGGCGCGACGCTGTAGACGCTCGCGGTCGGCGCCAAGGTCACCTCGACCTTGAAGGACGCGGCGTTGTTCTTGTTGGGCAGGGTGCCCAGCGCGTCGCGCTTGACGATCTCCACGGGGATCCGCAGCGAGAAGGAGAACGATCCGCCGGTGGCGCCGGCTCCGGTGAGCGCGAAGTACTGCCCCCACATGCGCGGGTCGTTCTGAAATCCGTAGCCGCCGTACTTGTTGACGATGTACAGGTCCCAGCCGGTCATGGGGCCGAGCATCGGCTGCGACTGCACGTCGTTGAGCTGCACGATGTCGATCGCGGACCACGGCCCGTTCGCGGTGAACGCGACGGCGGCGGAGTTGCCTGCGGTGACGCACTCCATGAGCAGGTACGCGCCCGAGAAGAACCCGGACGAGCCGATGTCCCACGGGTCGTACTTCTGGCTGGACGCGCTGAACGTCCGCGACTGATCGTAGTAGGTGCGGTCGATCGCCCGGGTGCCGGCGGTGAAGGGCCGGCGGGCTACCGGCGTGCCCTTCTTGGCAGCGGGCGGAGCCTTCTGGGTGGTGCCGGCCATGCCGGTGCCTCCTTGTCTTGGGGCGTGCTACCTGCACGTCAGGGTCACCGTATACCAGTGATCCTAGACTGCGCTATACACCCCAAGACTGACCCCCGGGCGCGTGCGTGCACCCGGGGGTGTCCTACGCGGCGTCGACGATGCACATGGCGCGTTGCTCGCGGTGGATGTACAGCCACTGTCGCCACTCCAGGGTCGACGTCACCGCCATCACGACGTCGGGGTCCACGCCACCGATCTCCCGGAACCGCATGCGGTCTCGGCGGTCGGGGGTGAAGCCGAGGAACAGGTGCTGCGGCTGGCTGTAGGCGTGCTGGGGGATCTCGAACGGGCGCTGCGTGCCGCCCCACAATCCGACACCGACCGACCGGCCCTTCGTCCAGACGGTCGACAGCTCCCGGCGCAGCTTGAGCTCATTCGCGACCCCGTAGATCTCGTCGACGTTCAGGATCACACGGCGCTTGCTGCGCTTGCTGCGTGCGTTCGCCGCGTAGTCGGCCAGCAGGGCGCGGCGGAACACGGCGCGGTGCGTGGACTCGTCGGCTTCCGGGTCGCCGGTGAACTTCGGCCACACGACGTACCCGGACCGGGGATCGGCTGCGCGGAGAGCGGTGGCGATCGGGTAGGAACGCACCCTGCGGTAGTCCGTCTGTCGCAAAAGGCGGTCCACGGTGGTGTCCCGTGGTTTGGTCGCCAGCACGACCGCGGGCATGGCGCGAGTCGCCGTGGCCTGCAAGAGGTCGTTGGTCCACCACGTCTTGCCGTACCCGGTGGGTGCGACGACGGTGACGTGCTCGCCGGGGTGGTAGTCCCAGTACTCCGTGAGGAACTCGGCGCGGCCGGCGGTGAGCAGTTCGGCGGTCACGACAGCATGCCGGCGAACGAGAGCAGCTCATCCGGGATCGGGAGATCCTGCGAACGCAGGTCCTCGACCGTGCGGCGGGCTGCCTGCACCTGCAACGTCTGCGCGTCGACGGCACCGAGCGAGCCGGCGGGCGCGAGCCCGTGGTTCACGGCGATCTGCGCACCGACCTTCCCGATCGACTCCGCAAGGGCAGCGTACGGCGACGTCGTCGCGAACCACGCCAACACGCTCGCGACGATCGGGACGTGCAAGGCCGCGTCGGCGAGCCCAGCGGCTAGCGGCTCACGGTGCACCTGCAACGTCAGCGCGTCGAGTTGCAGCGACGCGTCCCCCGTGGTGCGACCTGCGAGACCGAGGATCATCCCCGCGGTAGCGACCAGGGACCGCGCGCCGGCCGTGTAGTCGACCGGTTCCGGTCCGGCCGTCGTCGACCTGGTCGATGGGGTGCTGCGCTTGCGCGGGGACGACGCTGCGCGCTTCGCGGGACGCTTTCGGGGCTTGCCGCGGGTCGTGACGCCGTATGGCGCGCCGGGTCGCGGTGCGTGCAGGTCGGTCGGGTCCGGCTCCGCGACAGTAGGAGCCTGCGGCATACCAGGGAGCGGCTGGTCAAGTGCCATGGCGACCTCGGTGTCGGTCATCGGCTGGTCGTCGACATCGGTACTCACGTCATCCTCCGGTCGTTGTTTCACGTGAAACATGCACGCTACCGGCCGCACCGACCGTTGCAGGGGAACGGGGGGTGTGGCTGACGCCCGCCGTTGATGGCGTAGAGCCTGCGGTGGTGCACGAGGAGTACCTCTGCTGCCTGGTCGGTCAGCATGTCGTCGACGGCGACCGCGGGTAGTAGGTAGTAGAGGCACTGGTGCGGGTGCAGTTGGAACGCGACGGCGTCACACCACGTGTCGTACACCGTGTGGTCGACCCCGCCGTCCGACAGCCGGACGGCGCACCACTTCCCGGCGTTGCCGCCAACCACCGCGTGCAGGTTGATCTCGGACGCCATCCGGCGCGCGGCGTCGCTGTAGGCGCCCAGCGGTCCGGGCTGCGCGAGATGCGACGGCATGCGGGTCACGATGTCTCCCTGAGGGTCGAGGCTGCCAAGATGACGACGGCGAGCACGGCGACGATGGTGACGATGGTGACGGCGACGTCGACGTGCCGGAGGGTCGTCGACGCCTGATCGCGTAGTGCCGGCAGATCGAGTGCCTGCACGGTCTGTCTCCTGTTCCGTGCGCCTATCATGAGGGTGATCGTAGCGCGTAGGATCCGCGCTATGGATGCCCCGACAGCAACCGTGGTTGCTGCCACCATCGTCGCCGTGCCGACAGTGATCGGCGCCGTGTCTACGATCCGAGGGAACGTGCTCGTGCAGCGGCTCCGTGCGGAGATGCACGAGCGGTTCGACGAGCACGAGTCTGACGGTCACGGTGGGCAGCGACGCCCCGCCGTCCCGCGGCGACGTGTCCAGACATGGTGGCGGCGAACGATCAGGGAGGTAACACATGAGCGGCCTATGGCTGCCGACAGCGGAGCGTGACCCGCACGGGCGGACGCTCACCTACACCGATGCGGGCGAGCCGAAGGGATGCCTGCACACGACCGAAACGAAGGGATGGCCCAGCTACCGCGGGTGGACAGTTCACCCGCACATGACCGTGCGGCCGATCCCACACGCGAAGGTCGAAGTACGTCAGCACGTGCCGCTCGATCATGCGTCGTTCGCGTTGCGCAACCCTGCCGGTGGTGTGGAGACCAACCGGGATCGCGTCGTGCAGGTCGAGCTCGTCGGCACGTGCGACCCCGCACGCACCGACGGCGCGTACTACTGGCCGGACGCCGACGCGAAGGTGCTGCACTCGCTGTACGTGCAGGTGATCGCGCCGCTGCACGACATGTTCGGGATCCCGATCCGGTACCCGTCCGACCGCCCCTATCCGCAGTCCTACGGCGCGAGTGACGTGCGCATGTCCGGTGCGCGGTTCGACGCCTACAGCGGGTGGCTGGGGCACGAGCACGTGCCCGAGAACACCCACGGCGACCCCGGGGACTTCCCGTGGTCGAGGATGGTCGGCGCCGGGACGATCGTGGTCCCGCCCGCCGGCCCGAGCAGGACGGAGATCATCGTGGGGAACCTCCCCGTGCTCCGGCGCGGTGACAACCGCGCCGCGGTGAAGCGCGTTCAGGCGTTGATGAACGTCGCCGGCGCGAAGCCCGAGCTCGTCGTCGACGGCGACTTCGGAGCCAAGACTGAGACCGAGGTCAAGGACTTCGAGAAGCGCAAGGGCGTCAAGGCTGACGGTGTCGTCGACCTCGGCGTGTGGGCGCTCCTGCTGGGGGTGGCCTGATCATGAGCCGGATTCTCGAGCTCGCCGATCGCGTGCGGAACGCGGTCGGTCGCCTGCCCGCCCCGGTGCGGCACCTGGTGCTCGCGGCCCTGGCCGTCGTCATCCCGGCCGTGTGGGAGGCGTGGCGCTCCGGTGAGGTCCGCACCCCCGGTGGGCTGGCCGTCGTCGCGTGGGCTGCCCTGCTCGCGTGGGCGACGCCCCTGGTCCAGTCCTACGGGCTGGGCAAGCTGCGGGAGGTCCTCGGCCGGTTCGACGTCTGACCCTCCGTTGACGAAGGGCCGGACCCCACATCGGGGGTCCGGCCCTTCTCGGCGAGCCGGGGGGCTCCCCTGGCTGCCTCGGGTCTATGATCGGCCCTGCGCCCCCGGGATGGGGGCGGCGCCCGGGGCGAACCGGGCGACTACTCCGGACCGGCCTGCCAGCCGGAGAGGAGCTTGACCAGTGTGCACCATGACCGGACTGCCAGATGGCGCGACATGCTGAGGGTGCCACGGGTCGCCACGGGCAGGGTCCCCTACGTCCCTACGTACTCGTGTGCCACCTGCGGTAGGACGTCGATCCCCCGCGGCACGAACTGCCCCTGCTCATACCGGTTCACCACCGCCCCCGACCTCCGCGCGCTCCGTGATCATCACCTGGCCGTGCGTGCGAGCCGCGCCGTCGAGCTACCCGCTCCAGCGCCGTGCCCGGCACCGTTGTGTGCCTGGTGCCACGAACGTCCCCCCGTCGACACCGGCGGAACGTGCCGGACCTGTCTCGATCCCGCCGGCGGTACGGCATGAAGGGCAAGAAGCGGAGCATGTGCGGCACACGGACGTCTTACCGTCCGCTCTGCCGCGGGTGCTTCGACCGGTTCCCCGCGGAACTGCTCCTGAACGGGCGTTGCCCGGGGTGTCGGCGGGAGGTGAAGCGCACGGACGTCCGGCGCGGCTCTCGTAGCTGACGCCGAAGGGATAAGCCTCCCCCCGCCTAGGTGGGTGTAACCCCTCGAACGACCGGGCGCGACGATCCCGGCAGGCAAGCAGGGGAGGTACCTGCGCACCGGCATGGATGACCAACCGGGCCGCGACATAGGAGGCGTGTGCCATTTTCATGATCACGACACGCCCGGCCCGGCGGACTCAAGTCGGTTCCGATCTCAAGCTCGCCGGAG
>MEKI01000025.1:8812-18786 GCA_001766905.1 Acidobacteria bacterium RBG_13_68_16 | reverse complement strand
ATTGTGGTGCTTGTCGCGCTGGTGGCGGTCGCGGCGCCGTCGTTTGCCGACGAGGGGATGTGGCTCCTTGACCAGATCCCGGAGCTCGAACCGAGGCTCAAGGCCATGGGGATGCAGCTCAGCCCCAGAGAGATCTGGGACCCGACCACCAACACCGGCCTTGCCTCCGCCACGCCCTGGCTCGGCGGATGCTCCTCATCGTTCGTGTCGCCGGACGGCCTCATCATCACCAACCACCACTGTGCGTTCGGTGCCATCCAGATGAACTCGACCCCGGAGCACGACTACATCACGGAGGGTTTCCTCGCGCCGACCCGGGCGGAGGAGCTGCAGTACAGGGCCGGCAGGGTCACGATCCTCAAGGGGTACGACGACGTCACGAAAACCGTCACCTCGAAACTCAAGCCCGGCATGAACCCGGAGTCCCGCGCCAGGGCGATAGACCTGCGCGGGAAGCAGCTCGTCGCCGAGTGCGAGAAGGACGGCCTGCGCTGCCGCATCGGCGAGATGTTCGGCGGCGGCAGGTACTACCTCTTCCGCCAGCTCGAGCTTCGCGACGTGCGGTTGGTGTACGCCCCGCCGCGGTCGATAGGCGATTACGGCGGCGAGGTGGACAACTGGGTGTGGCCGCGCCACACCGGCGACTACTCGTTCCTCCGCGCGTACGTCGGCCCCGACGGCAAGCCCGCCGATTACTCGCCGAACAACGTCCCGTTCAAGCCCGACCGCTGGCTTACGATTGCCAAGGAGCCCCTGAAGGACGGCGACTTCGCGTTCATCCTGGGCTACCCGGGCAAGACCATGCGGTACCGCATCGCCGCCGCGGTGGCCGAGGACGCCGCGCTCTACTACCCGGAAAGGATCAAGCTCCTCAAGCAGCTGATTGCGGTTCTCGAGGAGGAGAGCAAGCGCGGAAAGGCCGTGGACATCAAGCTTGCCTCGCAGCTCAAGGGCTTCTACAACTCGGTCAAGAACAACGGCGGAATGCTTGAAGGGCTCACGAAGACCGACCTCGCCGTACGGAAACGCGCGGAGGAGACGAACCTCACCACCTGGATCGAGGCCGACCCCGTCCGCAAGGCGAGGTACGGTGGTGTGCTTCCGGCGATGGAGAACGCGCTGGCCACACGGAATGCGACCCGGCAGCGCGATTTTCTGTTTTCCTGGATGCCGGTCCCCCGCTCCTCCTCGCTGCTGGCAGCGGCTGCGATCATCGAGCGATGGTCGTTCGAGAGAACCAAGCCCGATCTCGAGCGCAAGAAGGACTACCAGGCCCGCGACGAGCGCACGCTGCGTCAGCGCCTGGTCGGTATGCAGCGAAACCTTGACCTTCCGTCCGAGCGCAAAGTGCTCGCGTGCCTCCTCGAGCGCGCGACGCGGCTGCCCGCCGGCCAGCGCATCACAGCGGTGGATGGAGCTCTTCTGGCTACAGGCAGGACCGGCGAGGAGGCCATCGGCGCGCTGCTCGACAAGCTCTATGCGGGGACAAACCTCGCCGACGAGAAAACGCGCCTCACGATGTTCGGCATCGACTACAAGACCCTGCTGGCAACCGGCGACACGATGATCTTGTTCGCGGCGGCCCTGAGGCGCGACGCGGCGGAGGAGGAGCGGGTCACCGCAACGTACGACGGCGAGATGGTCACACTCGCCCCACGCTTCATCGAGGCGCTGGCCGCCTGGAAGAACGCGGTCCTTTACCCCGACGCCAACTCCACGCTGCGCCTCACCTACGGCTCGGTGCAGGGGTACTCGCCGCGTGACGCGGTGCGCTACTTCCCCTTCACCACCCTTCAGGGCGTCATCGAGAAGAACACCGGTGTCGAGCCGTTCAACTGCCCGCCCCGTTTGCTCGAGGCGGCCAGGCTCGGCATCGCCAGCTATGGTCGCTACGTCGACCCCCACCTCCACGACGTCCCGGCCAACTTCCTCACGACGCAAGACATCACCGGCGGCAACTCCGGCTCGCCCGTAATGAACGCCAAGGGTGAGCTGATCGGTCTTGCCTTCGACGGCAACTACGAAGCAATCGACTCCGACTTCCAGTTCAACCCTGCCCTCTCCCGGACGATCTCCGTGGACATCCGCTACGTCCTCTGGTGCATGGACTTCGTCGACAAGGCCTACGCGCTGATGCGTGAGATGGGGGTCGAGCCGCAGAACAGGTAGACACGGGAAAAAGGGAGAAGTTAGAGGGAAAGGGGAAGGCCAGGTCGCAGTGAGAGCCGGTGCCCGGTCGCCTTTGCTCTCCCTTTGCCCTTTGTCGTTTTCCCTTTTCCTTCGCAGTCGGATTTCTTGAGCTTTTCCGCACAATCTGCTACAAGGCACCGCCTGCTTGAGCAGACACCGGGAGATCGAATGGCGAACGTGGTCGTGGTCGGAGGGCAGTGGGGCGACGAGGGCAAAGGCAAGGTCGTGGATCTCCTGTGCCCGGCGTTCGCACACGTCGTGCGCTTCAACGGCGGCAACAACGCCGGGCACACCGTCCGCTTCGCCGACCGTCACTTTGCGCTCCACCTCATCCCGTCAGGGATCCTGCAGCCCGACTGCCGTTGCCTGATCGGGCCGGGCGTCGTTGTGGACCCCGTTGCGCTGCTCGAGGAGGTGCGGATGCTCGAGGAGCAGGCGGTCTCCGTGCGCTCCCGCCTGACGGTCTCATCTCGCGCCCACCTCGTGCTTCCCGGCCACCGCGCCCTCGACCTGGCACGCGAGGCCTCGCGCGGTCCCTCGCGCCTCGGCACTACCGGGCGCGGGATCGGTCCCGCCTACGAGGCACGCGCCGGTCGCACCGGCGTCCGGGTCGGGCTCGCTCGCAACCCCCGCCGACTCCGCGAGGCGGTGGCGGCCGCGAGCCAGGAGCTGGAGCAGGCATTGAAGAGGTACCCGGATGCCCAGGTGCCGACCTCCGAGGAGGTCGACCGCACGGTGGAGGCGGCGCTGGCGATCGCGCCGCTTCTGGGCGACGTCGCGAGGACGCTTGCCGAGGCCGACGCGGCCGGGGAGCGCATCCTGTTCGAAGGCGCGCAGGGCACCCTTCTCGACCTCGACCACGGTACCTACCCCTACGTCACCTCATCGGGGTGCCTCGCCGGTTTCGCCGCGCCCTCGTGCGGGCTGCCCGCCCGAGTCGTCGGCGGGGTCCTGGGCGTCTTCAAGGCGTACACGACCCGCGTCGGGAGCGGCCCGTTCCCCACCGAGCTCGTCGACAGCACCGGCGAGTACCTGCGGCAGCGAGGCAACGAGTTCGGCACTACCACCGGCAGGCCGCGCCGCACGGGCTGGTTCGACGCGGTGGCTGCGCGCGCCGCGGTGCGCTGGAACGGGATCGAGGCCATTGCGCTCACCAAGCTCGACGTCCTCGACGAGCTCGACGAGATTCGCATCGCCACCGCCTACCGCATCGGCGACGAGGTTCATGAGGAGTTCCCCGACGACGTTGACGATCTTGGCGGGGCGGAGCCGGTCTACGAGGTGCTGACCGGCTGGAAGACCAACTCGTCGGGGAGCACCGCGTTCGGGAGGCTGCCGCGGCTTGCCCGGCACTACGTCGCGCGGCTGGAAGAGCTGCTTGGGGCGCCCGTGGTGATCATCTCAACGGGCCCCCGCCGAGAGGAAACGATCGTCCGAAAGCTCGCGCCCCTCACCCGTTGGTCCGTCAACCCATAGCGTTCCTAGGTTCTATCCCTTCCCTCTTCCCTCTTCTCCTACTCGTACACCTTTCCGCTCACCCTGAGGCGCCGCAGGTACAAGAGCTCGCACGAACCGTCACCGGTGTCCGTGCGTGACAGGGACGACTTCCACCACACGCTCTCCTGACCCCTGCGGCCGTCGATCCTCACCAGCTCGCCGGCGAGCTCGGCGATGTCGCCTGGGGCCAGCGAACGTGCGGCGCTCTCGAGGTCGGGCGACGCGGGCACCACATGGGTGTTCGAAGAGTTCCTCACCACCTCCCCGTTGCTGAAAGGCCGGTGCCCGTGCCAGCGCCAGAAGTACCAGCGTCCGCTCTGCGACCACTCGAGCCTTCGCCAGGCGTCGGCGGCGGCCAGTTCGCCCCACACGAGCGCCACGTCGCACGGGGAGAGGCTCGCGTTCCACCCCGCGTGGTAGCTCTCGCGAGACACGACGACGCCCCTGAGCACGTAGTGGGCGAGAGGCGTGATCACGAAGTTGTAGCCGACGGCCGCCAGCCGGATGGGATCAGTACCGTCGAGGGCGGTCTGCTCCGGCGGCTGGGACACGTCGATCGGTCCGGCGTCCTCGGAAACCGGGTGCGGGCGGCAGCCGGCCGCACCAATGAGCAGCACCGCGGCCGCGACACACGCGGCGGTATTCGGGAAGAGTGCTCGTCGGCACATCCATCAACGATGATGCCACCGCTCGCCGGGAGCGGCAAACACACCGTGCAACAGTATCCTCGCGCCTGGAATCTGCCTTGACGGCGCCTGGCCCTGTCGCTACCCTCGGGCGGGCCGTTAGCTCAGCTGGCAGAGCAGCGGGCTTTTAACCCGAAGGTCGTGGGTTCGATCCCCACACGGCCCACCACCGCCGCCCGCTCACCCTGTGCCACGACAGCACCAGGCAAGGGCGGGAAGAGCCAGTCCCCGCGCTGCTGGCGGGTCACGATTGGAGGCAGCCTCAGCGGCTTGAGGATGTTACCTCACGGCACCGCCGGGCCTTGGGTCGGGTGGATAATCCACACCAGGGGGTCATATGAAACGGATTGCGCTCGCGGTCGTCTTCCTCAATGTCGCTGCCGCCCTCCCCGCGCAGACATTTGAGGAGGCAGTGGCTGCCTACCAGCGAGGCCAGATCTTTGTCGCAGCCCAGGCCCTCATCAAGCTGGCCGAGGGGGGGGACGCGAAGGCGCAGTTCATGCTCGGCACCCTGTACTCCACCGGCAAAGGCGTGCAGCAGGACGATGCCGAGGCCGCGCGCTGGTACAACAAGGCCGCTGACCAGGGGGACGCGAAAGCGCAGCTCACACTCGGCAACATGTACTCCAACGGCAGAGGCGTGCGGCAGGACAAGGCCGAGGCCATGCGCTGGTACGGCAAAGCTGCCGAGAAAGGACTCGCGGAGGCGCAGTTCAACCTCGGTGTCATCTATGAAACCGGCGAAGGCGATTGGCAGGACAAGGCGGAGGCTGCGCGCTGGTACCGCGAGGCCGCCGATCGGGGGAACGCCCCGGCGCAGTTCAACCTCGGCCTCCTGTACCTCAAAGGCGAAGGTGTGCCCAAAAACTCGGCCAAGGCCGTGCGCTTGTACCGCATGGCCGCAGCGCAGGGACTCGCAGCGGCGCAGCTCAACCTCGGCCTCCTGTACGAGAAGGGCGAAGGGGTTTCGCCAGACAAGGACGAGGCCATCCGTTGGTACCGCATGGCTGCCAAACAGGGGAACGCGGAGGCGCAGGCCCACCTCCGCCGACTGACTGGAGACCAGACGTCCGGAGTCCCAAAACCCTGACGCGCACCGTTCCCAGTGTCAGCCCTACGTTCGGACCACGATTGAGGTATGCAACGGCTTGAGCTGCGGCAAAAAGGCCGACGCGTGCGAGGTCGCGCGCTCGGCCCAGAGGTCGCGGTTTCAATCCCCACACGGCCCACCACCGCTTGCCCGCCCATGCCTGTGTTACGCTTCGAGCGAACGCGACGGCCCTGTCGTCTAACGGTCAGGACACTGGTCTTTCAAGCCAGCAGCACGGGTTCGACTCCCGTCAGGGCCGCCATCGCTCCCCCACCCACCCGGTTGGAGGTCGAGAGTTAAGAGCCAAAGGTTTTAGAGGCGCTTTCAACTTTTCACTCTCGACTCGGGACTCCTCACGTGCGCTGCTCGGTGGGCTTGTCAAATCAAAAACCGGGGCCTAGACTCCCCATGTGAATTGGTTCACATTCTGCAAGGTGGACCGGTTCGCAAGTCCGCCCCCCACGAGCTTTGTCGGCTGCGGAGTGCAGAAGGAGGCACGTCATGTCCAAGCGTCGCATGGTCACTCTCGATGGGAACGAGGCGACAGCCTCGGTGGCCCACCGCACCAACGAGGTGATCGCGATCTATCCGATTACCCCCTCGTCCAACATGGGCGAGTGGGCCGACGAGTGGTCGGCATTCGGCCGGAAGAACATCTGGGGCACCGTCCCCCAGGTGACCGAGATGCAGTCCGAGGGCGGCGCCGCCGGCGCGGTCCACGGTGCGCTCCAGGCCGGGGCTCTCACCACCTCGTTTACCGCCTCCCAGGGCCTGCTCCTGTTCATCCCCAACATGTACAAGATCGCGGGCGAGCTGACCTCCTACTGCATGCACGTCTCCGCCCGCACGGTCGCCACCCACGCGCTCTCGATTTTCGGCGACCACTCGGATGTGATGGCGTGCCGCCAGACCGGGTTTGCCCTGCTGGCGTCCGGCTCGGTTCAGGAGGCGCACGACTGCGCCTGCATCGGCCAGGCCGCCACGCTGCGTTCGCGGGTGCCCTTCCTTCACTTCTTCGACGGCTTCCGCACCTCCCACGAGGTGGCCAAAATCGAGGAGCTTACCGACGACGACCTGCTCACGATGATCGGTGACGACCTGGTAGCCGCGCACCGCGCCCGGGCTCTCACGCCCGACAAGCCGGTGCTGCGCGGCACGGCGGAGAACCCCGACGCGTTCTTCCAGGCCCGCGAGGCCTGCAACTCCTTCTACCTCGCCTGCCCCGGCATGGTGCAGGCGGAGATGGACCGCTTCGCGAAGCTGGCCGGCCGCCAGTACCACCTCTTCGACTACATCGGCGACCCTAAGGCCGAGCGTGTGATCGTGCTCATGGGCTCGGGGGCAGAGACCGCCCACGAGACGGTGGACTGGATGCGGGCGCGCGGCGAGAAGGTGGGCGTGCTCAAGGTACGCCTCTACCGGCCTTTCGTGCTCGAGGCGTTCGTGAAGGCGCTGCCCGCCACCGTCAAGGCAATCGCAGTGCTCGACCGCACCAAGGAGCCGGGGGCGCTCGGCGAGCCGCTCTACCTCGATGTGGTTGCCGCCCTCCGCGAGAGTCGCACCGAGGGGATTGCGACGTTCGCCAAGGAGCCCGTTGTGGTCGGTGGGCGCTACGGGCTCTCTTCCAAGGAGTTCACCCCGGCGTGCGTCAAGGCGGTCTTCGACGAGATTGCCAAGGACAAACCCAAGAACCACTTCACCGTCGGGATTGTGGACGACGTGACGCACACCTCGTTGCCGTTGGACCCCGAGTTCGACATCGAGCCCGACGAGGTCAAGCGCGCGGTGTTCTTCGGGCTCGGCTCCGACGGCACGGTGGGCGCCAACAAGAACTCGATCAAGATCATCGCCGAGGAGACCGACAACTTCGGCCAGGGCTACTTCGTCTACGACTCCAAGAAGGCCGGCGCCGTCACCATCTCGCACCTCCGCTTCGGCCCCAACCCCATCAAGTCGTCCTACCTGATCAGGCGCGCCAATTTTGTCGCCTGCCACCAGTACGTCTTCCTCGACAAGTACGACATGCTCTCCTACGCGGCGCCGGGTGCGACGTTCCTCCTCAACGCGCCTTACGGCCCTGGCGAGGTCTGGGACCACCTCCCCCGCGAGGTGCAGCAGTCCATCCTGGACAAGAAGCTCAAGCTCTTCGTGATCGACGCCTACAAGGTCGCCAAGGACAACGGCATGGGCGTGCGCATCAACACCATCATGCAGACGTGTTTCTTCGCGATCTCCGGCGTGCTGCCGCGCGACGAGGCGATCGCTCACATCAAGAAGTCCATCGAGAAGACGTACGGCAAGAAGGGTGAAGCGGTGGTGCAGAAGAACTTCAGGGCCGTGGACGACACGCTCGCCAACCTCCACGAGGTGAAGGTGCCGGGCAAGCTGACCGCCACGCAGGCCATGCCGCCCACCGTCTCCAGTGCCGCGCCCGACTTCGTTAAGCGGGTCACTGCGGTGATGATGGCCGGCAAGGGCGACCTGCTGCCCGTGAGCGCCTTCCCGGTGGACGGGACCTGGCCGGTCGCCACCACCAAGTGGGAGAAGCGCAACATCGCCCTCGAGATCCCGGTGTGGGATCCGGCCATATGCATCCAGTGCAACAAGTGCGTGATGGTCTGCCCGCACGCTTCGATCCGTGCGAAGGTCTGCAAGCCCGAGCTGCTCGCCAAGGCGCCGGCAACATTGAAGTCCACCGACTATAAGGCGGCCGACTTCAAGGGGATGAAGTATATCCTTCAGGTCGCCCCCGAAGACTGCACGGGCTGCACCCTTTGCGTGATGGTGTGCCCGGCAAAGGACAAGTCCAACCCCAAGCACAAGGCGATCGACATGGCGCCGCAGATGCCCTTGCGCGAGGGTGAGCGCTCCAACTACGCATTCTTCCTCGACCTTCCCGAGGTGGACCGCGCGGCGCTCAAGCTCGACGTCAAGGGGTCGCAGTTCCTCGAGCCGCTGTTTGAGTACTCGGGCGCCTGCGCCGCCTGTGGCGAGACCCCCTACATCAAGCTCCTCACCCAGTTGTTCGGCGACCGCGCGCTGATCGGCAACGCCACCGGCTGCTCCTCAATCTACGGGGCCAACCTGCCCACGACCCCCTACGCCGTCAACCGCGACGGGCGCGGGCCGGCGTGGAACAACTCGCTGTTCGAGGACAACGCCGAGTTCGCGTTCGGCTTCCGCCTCGCCATCGACAAGCACATCGAGCAGGCGCGGGAGATGCTCGCGCTCCTCGCCCCGAGGCTCGGCGAGAACCTCGTCAACGAGCTGCTCAAAGCCAAACAGGACGACGAGACCGGCATTGCCGCTCAACGCCAACGCGTCGAGGAGCTGAAGAAAAAGCTCGCCGGCGTCGGCTCGCCGGAGGCACGCCGGCTGGCACTGTTGGCCGACTACCTCGTGAAGAAGAGCGTGTGGGCGGTGGGCGGCGACGGCTGGGCCTACGACATTGGATACGGCGGTCTCGACCACGTGTTGGCGATGGGTCGCGACGTCAACCTGCTGGTCCTCGACACGGAGGTCTACTCCAACACCGGCGGCCAGCAGTCGAAGGCCACGCCGATGGGTGCAGCGGCCAAGTTCGCAATGGCCGGCAAGAGCGTACCGAAGAAGGACCTCGGCATGCTGGCCATGACCTACGGCAACGTCTACGTCGCCCACGTGGCCTTCGGAGCGAAGGACTCGCAGACCGTGCGGGCGTTCCTCGAGGCCGACTCCTACCCCGGCCCCTCCATCATCATCGCGTACAGCCACTGCATCGCCCACGGCTACGACCTTGCCTACGGCTGCGAGCAACAGAAGCTGGCCGTGGACACCGGTACCTGGCCGCTCTACCGATGGGACCCGCGCCGCATCGCGCTCGGCGAGGGCCCACTCAAGATGGACTCGGGGCCAGGCAGCGTGCCGCTCGAAAAGTACGTCCGTAACGAGACACGTTTCCGCATGGTCGAGCAGATGGACGCGAAGCGCTTTCACATGCTCCTCGACCGCGCCCAGCGCGAGGTCAACAACCGCTTCATCGCCTACGAGCACCTGGCGAAGCTGGCGATGCCGGCCAAGCCCGCCGCTGACGCGCCCGCGGAACCTTCCGCCGACCCGGCTGGCGAGAAGAAGTCGAACTAAGGGGGAGACCATGGACCTTTCGACGACCTACCTAGGCTTCAAGCTTACGAACCCGTTGATGCCCGGCGCCTCGCCCCTTGTGGATGACCTCGACACCGTCAAGCGCCTCGAGGACGCGGGGGCCGCCGCGATCGTCATGCACTCGCTGTTCGAGGAGCAGATCACCCGCGAGCAGCTCGGGCACCTCCACGCGGTGGAGATGCACGAAGACTCCTTCGCGGAGGCGCTGTCGTACTTCCCGCAGCCCCAGGAATATCGCCTCGGGCCCGAGGCCTACCTCGAGCAGATCCGCAAGATCAAAGCGATGGTCAAGGTGCCGGTGATCGCGTCGTTGAACGGCACCTCGCCCGCGGGCTGGCTCGACTACGCCAAGCTCATCGAACAGGCGG
>MEKI01000025.1:7927-8802 GCA_001766905.1 Acidobacteria bacterium RBG_13_68_16 | reverse complement strand
GCTTGAGCTCAACGTCTACTACCTGGCGACCCAGGCGTGGGAGACGAGCGAGAGCGTGGAGCGTCGCACCCTCGAGGCCCTGCGGGTCGTCAAGGGGGCCGTGAAGATCCCCGTGGCCGTCAAGCTTTCCCCCTTCTACTCCGCGCTCGCGAACCTCGCTAAACAGCTCGACGAGGAAGGTGCCGCCGGCCTCGTGCTCTTCAACCGGTTCTACCAGCCGGACATCGACGTCGAGGAGCTGGAGGTCGTCCCGAGCCTGCAGCTCTCGGACTCCTCCGAGCTGCTGCTCCGCCTGCGCTGGCTCGCCATCCTCTCGGGCCACCTCAAGGGCTCGCTCGCCTGTTCGGGGGGTGTGCACTCCCCGCTCGACGCAATCAAGGCGGTGATGGCGGGCGCCCACGCGGTGCAGCTCGTTTCCGCCCTGCTCAAGCGCGAGCCGCAGTACCTCCGGACGGTGCGCGAGGGGATGGAGCGCTGGATGGAGGAGCACGAGTACTCCTCGCTCGCGCAGATGCACGCCAGCATGAGCCACCAGAAGTCGCCGAACCCCCAGGCCCTCGAGCGCGCCAACTACATGCGCATCTTGCAGGGGTGGAGACCATAGATTGCGGGGTGTCCCGCGCCGCTCCGACCACCCTCCCGGCGCTCTAGACCCCCCGAACCCCCCACGCGAGCCGGGAGTGAATCCCGGCTCGCTTCCGTCTGACATGAGCAACCTGCCGATGTGGTGAGGCACGGGGCGCACCGTCTGCATCCATGACCGTGTGTTACGCTCCAGGCGGAGGCCCGTTGGAGCGCGTCACACACGTCATCGGCACCGTCCACGAGGTGTCGCTGAAGGGCGCCAACCGGGGGTGGTTCGAGCGCACGCTGCT
>MEKI01000025.1:128-7860 GCA_001766905.1 Acidobacteria bacterium RBG_13_68_16 | reverse complement strand
GTGCGTTTCTCCGAGCCGGTCCCCTGGGGCGAGGTCTTCGAGCGCCTGTTCACCGTGTTCGGCCTCAACGGCATCATCCCGGTCGAGCGCGCGGGCACGACGTACGACCAGCTCGAGGATTTCGTGGGCGGCCACGCCGATCAGCTCAAAGGGAAGACATTTGCGGTGCGCTGCAAGCGCTCCGACAAGCGGTTCCCGATGACCTCGGAGGAGGTCAACCGCCGGCTGGGCGCGTTCGTGAACGAGCGAACGGGCATGGCCGTGGACCTCGAGAACCCGGAGGTCACGCTCCACGTCCTGGTCCAGAGCGATGGCCTGTACGTGTTCAGGGACCGCTATCCGGGACCCGGGGGGCTGCCCGCCGGGACGTCGGGCAGGGTGCTGGTGCTTCTCTCAGGCGGGATCGACTCGCCCGTTGCGGCCTACCTCGCGATGAAGCGCGGCACGAGGGCGCACTACGTCCACTTCCACTCCGCGCCGTACACCACCGAAGCCTCGGTCGGCAAGGTCGAGAGGCTAGTGCGGGTGCTCACCCGCCACCAGGGGGCGAGCCGTTTGGCGATCGTCCCGTTCGGGGACTGCCAGCGCGAAATCGTCTCCCTTTGTCCCGAGCGGCTTCGCGTGGTGCTCTACCGTCGCATGATGCTGCGCATCGCGGAGCGCATCGCCAGGCGCTGGCGCTGCGAGGCCCTGGTCACCGGCGAGGCGCTCAACCAGGTGGCTTCCCAGACTCTCGAGAACATGGCCGCGATCGACCGTGTCGCACACATGCCCGTGCTCCGCCCGCTCGCAGGCATGGACAAGCAGGAGATCATCGCGGTGGCCGAGCGCGCGGGGACGTACGAGCTGTCGGTGCTGCCGCATCAGGACTGCTGCTCATTCCTGCAGCCCCAGCACCCCGCGACCCGAAGCACACCCGCCGCCTGCGAGGAGGCCGAGGCTGCCCTGGACGTCGAGGTGTGGGCGCGCCGGCTGCAGCACGACGCTACGGTGACGGTGATTCAGCACCGCTGGGACGAGCAGGCCCAAGACGTTAGCGGTAGGCGGTAGGCCGGCTGAGGTCGGAAATCAGCCGCCGCTCGACGTTCCTATCCTCGCATTCTGCCTACCGACTCGCGCCTCACGCCTCTTGCCTCGCGCCTGGCTCACTTCGCTGCGCTGAGCCTCTGGATGTCGGCCAGGACCTCCGAGGCGTGCTTGCTCGGGGTGACGTCCGCGTACGCCGTAAGCACCTTGCCGTCGGGCCCCACCAGGTACGAGATGCGACGAGCCGCTAGCCTGCTTGGCGAGTCCGCCGCGCCCACCTCGACCGCGAGCGTTCGCTTGGTGTCCGAGAGCAGCGGGAACGGGAACTTGTTCTTGGCGATGAACTCGGCGTTGTCCTTCGGATCGTCGAACGAGACCCCCACGACCTGGACCCCCGCCTTCTCGAAGCCGGAATAGTTGTCCCGCAGGGCGCACCCCTCGGCGGTGCACCCCGAGGTCATGGCCTTCGGGTAGAACCAGAGCAGGTACGTCTTTCCGGAGAATTCCTTCGACGAGACCATGGCGTCGGTTTGGTTCGGAAGTTCCCAGACAGGGAACGGATCGCCGGGCTTGAGCATCCCGGCCGCGAACGCCGTGCCCCCGACGAGAACGCCGGCGACCATCAGCAGGATGAACGGTTTCATGAGGCTCTCCCTCCCCACCCTCAAACCTCACCAAGTTTCGCACGATTCCTCTGCCTGCACTCCGGGGGCGGTGCACTCCCCCTTTCGTTTCGCGGCGATCCTGGATATCATCCAGCCGCGGATGGTGTTGATCCTGAGATGACTCCCCGGCCAAACGGATCGCTGCAGGGTGCCCACGCGGATCGTGGCGTCCGTGAGAAACGGGCGGTTGCCCTGAGTTCGATGCTCGCCGGCCTTTTCCTGACCGCCATGAAGCTGGTGGTGGGCCTCATGACCGGCTCGTTGGGCATCCTCTCGGAGGCCGCACACTCGGCCCTCGACTTCGTGGCGGCCGCGGTGACGTGGTTCGCGGTGCGGGTGTCGGGCCGCCCTGCTGACCGCGAGCACACATACGGACACGGAAAAGTGGAGAACCTCTCGGCGCTCTTCGAGACCGGGCTACTGCTCGTAACGTGCGGCTGGATCATCTACGAAGCCGTGCAGCGCCTGTTCTTCAAGCGGGTCGAGGTGGAGGCCAGCGTCTGGGCGTTTGCCATCATGGCCACGTCCATCGTGGTCGACTTCTCGCGCTCGCGCGCTCTCAGCCGCGCTGCCAAGAAGTACGACAGTCAGGCGCTCGAGGCGGACGCCCTCCACTTCTCGACTGATATCTGGTCCTCCGCAGTGGTCCTCCTCGGCCTCGTAGGTGTGCTGCTGTCGACCCTGCCGGGACTCCGCTGGCTTCTCAAGGCGGATGCGCTTGCTGCCCTCGGCGTCGCCGGGATCGTCGTCTGGGTGAGCATCCAGCTCGGACGAAAAACGATCGCAAACCTTCTCGACGAGGTGCCGCCGGGCCTGCTTGACGGGATCGTCCAGGCCGTGCGCCTCCCAGGGGTTCTGGATGTCGGGCGGGTTCGGGTACGACGGAGCGGCCCGGAGGCCTTTGCCGACGTGACGCTCACCGTAGGGCGCGAGACCCTCCTCGAGCGGGCGCACGGGGTGGCCACCGCCGCGGAGGCGGCGGTCCGGCGGTTGCTTCCCGGAGCCGATGTCGTCGTCCACGTCGAGCCGGCCGACAGCGCGGCCAGTGCGCGCGACGAGGACGCTCCGGCGGTGGCGAGGGTCATCGCGTTGCGGATGGGCCTCGCAGCCCACAACATCAACGTCGAGGAGGTCCTCGGCTCACGTTCGATGGAGCTTCATCTCGAGGTAGACGACACCCTCAGCGTGGGAGCGGCGCACCACCAGGCCACCGCGTTCGAGAAGGCCCTGCACGAGGCCCTACCGGACATCGGGCAGATCGTCACCCACATCGAGCCTACCGCGGTCTCAGGTTCCACGTACCGCGCGGAGCCGAAGGACGAGGCTCGGGTCCTCGAGGTCCTGCACGAGTTGGCGCGCGAGGACAGCTTCCATTGCCACCCTCACAACGTGACGGTGCGGCGCACCGGCGACGAGCTCGCCATCTCCTTCCACTGCGCCCTTGACGCGGACACGGCCATCACCACCGCCCACACGATCACCGAGCAGGTCGAGCATGCACTTCGAGCTCGGCTTCCCCACCTGGGGCGCGTCGTGATCCACGTCGAGCCCCTCTCTAAAAAGAAGTGAAAGGGTAAAGGGCAGAAGGGAAAGGGACGGCAGCGATTCAGGGGGCCGGGGCGGGCGCTTTTCCGCTTTGCCTTTTCCCTTTTCCCTTTCCTGTTGGGCCTGTTTTCCTACGCGCCGAACTTGGCGAGCTTGCCGGCAGCGGCCAGCGCCTCCGCCAGCAGGAAGCGAAGCGGCATGCGCCCGAGCGCACCGCTGATACACGTGGTCTCCGAGAACGTCGCAACCGAGTCGCGGAAAACCTGGCCGGGCGCCCACACTAGCGCCGGCACCGGATGCCACGAGTGCGCCTTGTGAGCTACCGGCGTCGAGTGGTCAGCGGTCACGACCACAACCTCGAACCCGTCCCCGAGCAGGTCAGGGATCAGCCGGTCCACCTCATCGATGACCTCCCGTTTGCGGTTGAAGTCGCCGTCCTCGCCGGCCTTGTCCGTGTACTTGACGTGGACGAAGAAAAAGTCGCGCCCCTCGCGATTCGCCCGCACGACTGCCGGGAAATCCGCGAGAGAAGGCGGGGCCGCGGGCATCTCCATGCCGACGAGGCGCGCGAGTCCGCGGTACATCGGGTAGGTCGCGATGCAAACCGGCCGCAGCCGGAAACGCTCGGAGAGCGGCGGAATCTTGGGAAGCGAGTCAAAGCCGCGCAGCAGCATGCCATTGGCCCTGGGCTCGCCCTTCAGCGCCTCGCGGGCGGCTTTCAGGAACGCCGAGACGATCGTTCCGGTCGGTTTGGAGGCGGCATCCAGCGCCTTCACCGGCAACGGCTTCACGCCCGTGTGCTGGGGGTCGGTGTCGCCGAGCCGATGTCCCAGCTTCTTCCCCCGCACTATCAGCGCCCCTCGGTGCTCCGCCTCGGTCTCAACGAAGATCTCGGCCCCCGGAGGCGGCGGGATCTTCCGCAGGCGGGCGACAAGCCTCCTGTTTTCGCCGGTTTCGATGCGTCCCGCCCTGCGGTCCGAGACGTAGCCGTCTGAATCGAGTGTGCAGAAGTTGAAGCGCGCCGCGACGTCGCCCGGTTCAAGTGGAAAGTCGATACCCACCGCGGAGAGGACGCCGCGGCCGATCTCGTACTCGGTCGGGTCGTACCCGAACAGGCCGAGGTGACCCGGGCCCGAGCCGGGGGTGATGCCAGGCCCCACGGGGTCGAAGCGCCCACAACAGCCGTCCCTTGCGAGGAGGTCCAGGTTGGGTTTCTTGGCAGCCGCGAGGGGCGTGAGAGCGTCGCCGTAGCGCGGCAGGTCGCCGAGACCGTCCAGGACCAGGAACAGGATGCGCGACGAGGTTTGCTCGGCTTGCCGCTCAACGATCCGCATCGTGTCCATCAACACCTCCCGCAACACAAGCATAGCGGACCCGCCTGCCTCGTCTAGGGCCTTGCCGACGCGGGCGTGCTCCGGGCGCGCCCAGGGGTGGGCTCCATCATCTTCTGCATCATGGCGTTGTAGAGCAGGGGAAAGGTGGCCTCCGTCTGGCCGCGGAAGTACGGGGCGAACGAGAAGAGCACCGCGCGCCCCTTGCCGCGCCGAACCTCGACAACAGCGGCGCGCCGGTGCAGCTTCTCCTCGCCGCGCATCCAGCCGGAGAGCACAAGCGGCGAATCGGGAAAGCGTGCGGCAACGGTCCGCGACTGCTCGCCCACGACCGGCCTGGTGGCGAACGCCGTCTCGCCCTCGATCATCGCCGCCACCCGCTCGGGCATGCCCCAACCCAGGGGCGAGGTTCCGTCCACCTCCAACGCCAAAAGGGCGCCCGGGCAGCGGAACTCCTCGCGCTTGACGCCCCTGAGCGAGTCGGTAACCGGGAGGTCGAGAGCCTCCGCGAGCCAGGCGGCGGAGGGTCCGAACGCCACGACGAGGCCACCGTCCGCAAAGAAGCGCTTGATTGCGTCCAACCCCTCCTTGCCGATCCCCTTCCGGTACTCGGGGGGCGGAAGGGCCGGGCCGCGCTGCTGCGGCCCCTCCACGATCACCTTTCCCTCCATCGGCGGGATCACCAGCACCTCCACGCGGCCGGCAAACGCACCCGAGGCAACGGCCGGGGTGCCCACCTCCTCAACGGGGAAGCCGGCCCTCTCGAGGACGAAACGCAGCCAACCCGCGTCCTCCAGGCCAAAGTGGGGGTGGTAGACCCCGAGGACGGCGCGCCTCATTGGCGCCGCGGCGTCCGGCGTCGTGCGCGTGCGTACCGCCGTGACGCCCGCCCCGGCCAGCAACCGTTCCTGCGCTTTGGCCTCCAGTCCTCCAATCACGAAGGAGCCTGCCGGGACGTCCTTGCCGGCAAGGCGTACGACCGCCGTCGTTCGGGCCACGGAGGCCCCCTCGCGGAGCGCCCGGTTTGCAGCAGAGAAGCCACCCAGTTGTCCGGCCGGTACGACCAGGACGTTCCCCTCCCCTCCCGCGGGGGTGTCGGGCGGCACCCATCGCGACCGGAGGGGAGTCACCGTGCCGCCGACCTCACCTTCGGCCCTGACCGCACGGACGCCGAGCGCGAGCGGCATCGTCCAGGCCGTGATGTCGTAGGGGAGCAGGATCTCGGCCTCTGGCGCCGGGGCGATCTGCGGGTACTGCTGCCGCTCCATGATCTCCAGCAGGTACTGCCGGAGCGGCTGCGCCGCCGGGAAGATCACCGTGCCGGTCGGGTACGGCCGACCGTCGGCCGTGACCTCGCCCTCCGCAGTGAAACCGTCCAGCCCGGCCGTGAGGAGCAGCTCGATCAGGTGCGCCCTGCGGCCGGGGTCGTCGCCGGGCGGCACGAGGTACGCGCGCGGAGCTTCGCGCTCCCCGCGCGTCACCGCCTCGGCCGCCATGAGCGAGACGTCGCGAAGCACGGCCTCGCGCTGGACCGAGCCGAACTCCACGAACGCGCGCATCAGCGTGAGCTGGTAGGAGACGGCGTCCGCGAACCCCCATGTGCCGCCACGCCAGGGGTTGGGGAAATTGACCTGCGCACGGTAATCGACGAGACCCTTGCCACCGGCGCGCAGCTCGTTCTCGTCCACCTGGATTGGCGTGGCCAGCGCCGCGCTCGCGGTCTCGGTGAGCACACCGAACACGTTCTTCCACCACCCCGTGTTGCGGGTGCCGCCGATCCAGTTTGCGTCGAAGGTCCACCCCGAGACCACGCCCGCCTTGCCCTGCTCCTCGAGCCGGAGCGACATCAGGGTCCCCAGGTGCGAGGTCATGCGCCACACGAAAGGGTGGACGTTGGGCGCGATCGGGTCGGCAAACGGCGGCACGAACTGCCGGGGTCCCGTGGAGCCCATCATGTGGAGGTCCAGGAAGAGCTGCGGGTGCCACTCGTGGTAGACAAATTCGTTCAGGGCCCGGCTCTCCGGCTGGGTGAGGTAGACGAAGTCGCGGTTGTTGTCGTGACCGGCGTAGCGGTGGTAGAGGAACGGCGGCGACGAGCCCTCGTACGGTGTTCCCAGACACTTTCGGTACCACGCGACCGTCGCCTCCTGGCCGTCCGGGTTGAGCGATGGTACGAGCAGCAGCACGACGCGCTCGAGCCACGCCGCCTCCACGGTTCCCGGTTGCGCATCGGCCAGCTCGAAGGCGAGCAGCAGTGCGGATTGCGGTCCGGCAACCTCGTTGGCGTGGATGCCGGCGGTGATGAGGATGCAGCTGGGCAGGGTGGCCACGAGCCGATCCCGCGCCGCGCCCTCCAGACCCCGCGGGTCGGCAATGCGCGCCCAGCCCCGGCGAAGCTCGTCGAGTGCCGCGATGTTCGAGGCGGCAGAGATCGCCACCGCCAGCATGGTGCGCCCCTCCACCGTGGGTCCCATCTCGAGCAGTCGCACCCGGTCGCTGTGCGCCGCGAGGGCGTGCAGGTAGCGCTCGCTCTCGCTGTAGCTCGCCAGCACCCGGTTCTGGCCGACGGCCATGGCGAGGACGTCCTTCGGCGAGGGGACGCCCTCCCCCCCCGCCGCCAGCCGCGCGGTCACCACCGCCAGAACCGCTGCAGCGCACTGCACCCACTTTTTGTCCGGCATCGCTCCTCCGCAGCGGTAAGGTTACCCCGTCCCGGGGCCCTCGTCGCGTCCCGCCCCTTGGACTCTTCTCCAGGGTTTTGCCCCGAATCCCCCCTTTCTTGTCGTCTATCGCACGTAGGCTTTCCTTTGCCCAGCGGGTGCCCGGTTGGTTCTTGTCCTTGTCACTGCGTGACGGCTTTGTTGTGCCGCTGCCGGGGGTGGCGAGGTGCGGCCTTGCGTCTCCCCAGCCGCTACGGCCGCACACTCCTCCGCCCGCGACCGGACAGCGCGATCCGCACCGGGCCCGTCGGCGTTCGCAAGAGGCCGCGCCGCCGTCTCCCCAACGCGGCTCGCGCGTCCGGCACCCGCGGGCTCCGGAGAGATTTGCCACCCGCGGCACCGGCAATCTAACCCCCCACCCTTTGGCTAGAAGCATCGAAGCGACGACTGAGGAGCCGCCCTGTCCGAATCTCGCGAGCAGCTCGGTGGCAAGCCGAGTGCGAAT
>MEKI01000025.1:0-89 GCA_001766905.1 Acidobacteria bacterium RBG_13_68_16 | reverse complement strand
CCACAACAGAGCGGCTCGTTTCCAGTTTCAAGGGATCTAGCCGAAGGGTCGGTGGTCAAGATCGTCCCGCGGGCGTGAAGAGCCATGAC
>MEKI01000024.1:5337-6302 GCA_001766905.1 Acidobacteria bacterium RBG_13_68_16 | reverse complement strand
CACTCTCGTCTACTCGACCTTCCTGGGCGGATCGTTGGACGACGGCGCGCAGGCCCTGGCGGTCGACCTCACCGGCCACGCCTACGTCGGCGGCTACACCGCCTCCGCGGACTTCCCGGTGTCGAATGCCCACCAGGACGTCTCCGGGGGGGCCAACGACGCCTTCGTCACGAAGCTCGACCTCAGCGGCACCAGTGTCGTGTACTCGACGTACGTGGGCGGCGTCGACCACGACGTCGTCAAGGCGCTGGCCGTGGACGCGGACGGGAATGTCTATGCCGGCGGCGACACGGCCTCCCCCGACTTCCCCCTGGCGAACGCGTACCAGTCCTCGCTCGGCGGATCGACGGACGCCTTCCTGCTCAAGCTCGACGCGAGCGGCGCCGGCCTGTCGTTCTCGACCTACCTTGGTGGCTGGAGGGAGGATTCCGTCAACGACATCGCCGTGGGCCCGAGTGGGTATGTGTCCCTCACCGGCCTGGCGAGCTCGGGGTTCCCTGAGATCGGGCCGCGGTACTGGGGCTACTACACCAGCTCGGCGGCCTTCGTCGCGCGGTTCGATCCCCGCGGGTGGCCGGCGTTCTCCCTGGGCCTCGCAGGGAGCGGGACTTACGGCAACCTGGCCTCCACGTCCGGCCTCGGCGTAGCCGTCGACGCTGCCGGCAACACGTGGGTGACTGGCCAGACGACGTCCATCCAGTTCCCCGTTCTCGGCGCCTTCCAGCCCGTTCGGGGGGGCGGAGGTGACGCATTCGTCAGCGCCTTCACGCCGACTGGCGAGATGTCCTACTCGACGTACCTGGGCGGAACGAGCTCGGACGTGGGCACCTCCATCGCCATCGACGGTGTGGGGAACGTCTGCGTCACCGGTGCCCCCTACTCCGCGGACTTCCCTGTGCGCAACTCCGTGCGGACCTTCCACGGTGGCGCGCCGAGCACGGGGAGCGACGGCTTCGTCACGAAGC
>MEKI01000024.1:4500-5295 GCA_001766905.1 Acidobacteria bacterium RBG_13_68_16 | reverse complement strand
CGCCGTCGACGGGGTGGGCGACCTGTGGGCCGCGGGGCAGACGAGCTCACCCGACTTCCCCGCGATCGGCTCCTTCCAGGCGATCCTGGGCGGCGCCTCGGATGCGTTCCTGTTGCGCTTCTCTAACGGCCCCGCCAACCCCGCCGGCATCCTGCATCTCGCGAACGGCTACTGGGTCGACGAGCGCGCGGCCCAGGCAACCGTCACCGTCGGCCGAATCGGCGGCAGCACCGGGGAGGTGTCCGCGGAGTACTCGACGAGCGACGGCACCGCGTCCACTCCATGGGACTACTCGCCGGTCTCCGGCACTCTCCTCTTCCCGGACGGGACGACCACTCGGACGTTCACCGTCCCCGTCTTCCACAACCCGGTGCACCTGGGCGACAAGGCCTTCTCCGTGTCCCTCGGCAATCCCACGGGCGGCGCCACCCTGGGCCGCTCCGCCGCCCCCGTCACCGTCATCGAGTCCGACCCCCGTTACGTCGGCCTTTCGGTTCGCTTCCGCGTCCGGGATCGCTCGCGGCCGACCGGGCCCACGTGGACCGCCACCGTCGACGTTCCCTGGCTCACCCTGAGCGCCTATTCCGGAACCGGGCCCTCCGTCGTCAGCGCGACTATTTCCCCGGAGGGTCTCACCGAGGGGTCCTACTACGGCACGATCACCATCGACGCCAACTCCCTCGGCAGCCCGCAGGCGATTCCTGTTACCCTCAACATGAGCTGCTACGAATGCTACTAGCGATGCTCGCGCGACCCTTCCGACCGCTCGTGGCCCTGGCCGCCGTCGCGGCTCTT
>MEKI01000024.1:4230-4335 GCA_001766905.1 Acidobacteria bacterium RBG_13_68_16 | reverse complement strand
GTAGTGGGCGCGCCGGAAAGCGGGGGCGTCACCCTCGTCGCTTCGGCTGCGGGCGTAGGCATGATGGTGCAGGGTGGCACGGCATCACTCGCCGGGCTCGCAAAC
>MEKI01000024.1:3894-4217 GCA_001766905.1 Acidobacteria bacterium RBG_13_68_16 | reverse complement strand
TTGCGAACAACACTCGTGAAGGGATGGGATTCACCAAGGGGGGCAAGAAGCAGATCGACCAGGCAAATGCCGACAAGTACGGAGGGAAGAACGTCTGCGAGAACTGCGGAGCCGAAACGGTCCCCGGCAAGCGGCACGAGAAGGGAGTGTCACCTCCCGGCAGCGAGCGACAACGCGACCATATTGAACCGCGATCGAAGGGTGGCAAGGGTATTCCCGATAACGGGCAGGTCCTGTGTCGCGAGTGCAACATCGACAAGTCGAACCACTGACTACCATGGGAACTCAAGGAGAGCCGAAGCGCGTGAAGGTGCTGTTCCGAC
>MEKI01000024.1:3534-3804 GCA_001766905.1 Acidobacteria bacterium RBG_13_68_16 | reverse complement strand
CGTTCTTCGCGCGCGGAGTGGCACTGGGCGACATCGTGAATGTACGGAAGGCCTCGGATGGCGCCTTGGAGTTCGAGTCGGTCGCGCAGCGCGGCGGACACAGCACCTATCGGATACTCGTGCTGAAGAAGCACCCTGAGGACCCACGCCACACGATGGAAGAGCTCATCGCTCGTGGATTGAGCGTCGAAGAAGACGCGGGACTATTGGCGGTTGACATCCCACCCGAAGTGCCACTGGACAGCTTACGTTCCTATCTGTTCGAGGGGA
>MEKI01000024.1:3275-3523 GCA_001766905.1 Acidobacteria bacterium RBG_13_68_16 | reverse complement strand
GGACGGCGGCGGCCACCACGTCGCGCGCCGAGGGACATTCGTCGGCAAGAACGCTCCTGATGTACTACGAGGACGGCAGCGCGCGGTCGAGACTATCGAAAGGAAGCCCCGGGACTGATGGGCTACGTCAAGGATCTGCAAGACCGTTTCTTCGCGGCCCTGGCTCGACGGATGGTGGAGCACGGATTCGAGAGCCAGCCGAGAGACCAACGGTTTGTCCGAGAGACTCCATTCGGACGGCAGACGTT
>MEKI01000024.1:660-3257 GCA_001766905.1 Acidobacteria bacterium RBG_13_68_16 | reverse complement strand
GCACGCACACGACAGCGACGTCACGGCGGACGTGGCCATTCGAATCGATGCCCTCGAGGACCTGCTGAACGAGTGGAATGCCACGCTGTCGAAAGCCGAACGGAAGCAGACCCACTCGATGGGCGCCGAGCTGGGGAACATCTCCCAGGGTCGGCAGCGGAGATGGAGCCTGGCGAGTGAAGACGATATCCCCGAGGTAGTCTCATCGGTGATGGCGCTGTTTGAGTCGGTTGGACTTCCGTATCTGGAAAAGTACTCTGACCTGGAGCAGGCGCTACAGGCTCTGTCTGGAGATGGTCAAGCCTCTTGGCTCCACTCGCCGTTCCATGACTTGCGTGCCCAGCTAGCGATCGGTCTCGCCTTCGTCCTTGGCCATCACGAGCGTCTGGACGAGCTGATCGCGGCGAAAGCCCGGTTTCTGAGGGAGCGCAAGGATCCCGGTCTGGACCGCTTCCTTGCGTTCGCCAAGGAGATCAGGGGCCGCGCTGCGGCCGTATCGTCTCGCTGAAGCCACCCGGCGAAGATTTACGAAGCCAACAGGCTGTGGAACGGAGGTGCCCTGAGGTCCGACTGCAGCGGTTGCGAAGTGGTCCCATCGCAGAAGAGCGTGCAGGGCGTCTCCACGCCCCGGAATGCGGCGCAGGTAGACCACCACGTGGCACGGTCGAGACGCGGTCCGAACAGCTTCCGGAATGCCCGCGTTCTCTCTGCGAAAGAGAACCGAATAAAGGGAGCCAACTGAAGGGCATGATGCGGGATTCAAGTGGAGAGGCCATCGTGTGTCGGCATGTCGGTCTTGAGGGCTGGCCGATCCTGTACGCTGAGAGAGCGGCGCCACTGAGCCCTGAGGACAGCGGCTGGCAGTTTGTCTGCAATTCCGGTCACGCGGAAGACGAAGGCCAGGCGCAGGTTTGGTCACTCAACGACGTGCTCAGACGGGAGCCCGGTCTTCAGAGCTTCTTGGCCTCGCCGGTCGGGACACGCATCTACGGAAGAGACGCCTCGACACCGTGGGAACAGGATCGATCCACGGTGCACTAGCGTAGCGGCGCGGGCCCGCGTCACGGCGCTCGCGTTTGTGGCTGTGCTGGGGGCGAGCGCCGCGGTCGCGGTCGTTCTTGGGGTCCGGCTCCGGCGCCGATGGCCGGGGAGGCTGGCCGGTGGCTTTCTGACGAGCGCCTCCGCCGGACGAACGGCCCCGCGCCCGACGAGCGCCGTGACTCCGCCCACAGGGTCGGTGACCTGGAAGAGACTTGGTGTCTTCCGCCTCCGTGGCGGAGCCGTGCGCCTCGACCGGCTACTCCAGCTCTACCGCGAAGACGGTGTCGATCGGGTCGGGTAGCCGGTACGTCTGATAGGTGGGCTCGGCGACGTTCACGAAGAAGTTGCCCTTCCCCTCGTCGCCCCACCAGGTGCGGGCGGACTTGGCCTCCGACCCGTCGAAGAGGAGGCGAACCGACTTCGCCCGCTCGCCGACGACGCCGAGGTTGATGTGCCCCACTCGGGGGTACATCCAGTGCGCGTAGAGGGTCTGGCCGCGCTGCGTGAACCGCCCCCACTCCGGCTTCGGCAGGTCCGCCGCGCCCGCGCCGTGGATGCTCTCGCCGTTCCGGCCCATCCACCGGCCGACTTCCTCCAGGATGCGGACGGAGGGCTCCGGGATCCGGCCACGGCCGTCGGGCCCGACGTTGAGCAGGAGGTTGCCGTTCTTGCTGACCGCCTCCACCAGCGCGTGGACCACCAGCTCCGGGGACTTCCACTCGTGGTCGCCCGCGTGGTAGCCCCAATTGTTGTTGAGCGTGAGGCACGTCTCCCACGGGATCGCCCGGCCGCGGGCGTCGACGAGGCCCTTCTCGGGCAGCCCCTGCTCCGGTGTCTCGAAGTCGCCCCACGGGCCGAGGTCGCGGGCCGCGCCGGAGACTCCCGTGCTCACGCCCAGGCGGTTGTTGAGGAGGATCGCCGGTTGGTGCCGGCGGACCATGGCCACGAGTTTCTCCGCCCCCCATTTCTCGCCCCGGTAGTCGTCGAAGGAGTAGTCGAGCCACAGCACGTCGAGCCGCCCGTACCGGGTGACGAGCTCCTCGACCTGCCCGTGCATGTAAGCGAGGTAGCGGTCCCACTGGCGGGGCGTCTTCGCGTACTCCGCGTCGTCGCGCAGGGGGTGGTTCCCCACGTTGGGGTAGTCGGGGTGGTGCCAGTCGATGAGCGAGTAGTAGAGGCCCACCCGCAGCCCCTCCGCCCGGAAGGCGTCGAGGTACTCCCGCACGAGGTCGCGCCCGCCGAAGCGAGGGGTGATCTTGTAGTCGGTGAGGGCGGAGTCGAAGAGGCAGAAGCCGTCGTGGTGCTTGGCCGTCATCACCGCGTACTTCATGCCGGCGGCCCGGGCGAGGCGGGCCCACGCCTTCGCGTCGAAGTCGACGGGCCGGAAGCTCTCGACGTACGGCCGGTACTTCTCGACCGACAGCCGCTCGTGCGACTGGACCCACTCGCCGCGGGCGGGGACGGCGTAGGCCCCGAAGTGGATGAACATGCCGAAGCGGGCCTCGCGCCACCACGCGTTGCGGGCCATGACGTCGTCGTAGCGAGCCGCGTGCTCG
>MEKI01000024.1:464-637 GCA_001766905.1 Acidobacteria bacterium RBG_13_68_16 | reverse complement strand
GGACCGGGCGACGCTCGCACGGAACGCCTTCGGCCACTCTATCTCGGGGAGCGCCCGGAACAGCCTGGACCGGGCCGGCGCGAGGTAGAGGAAGTCGACGAGGGCCTTTTCCGGCGTGGCGAGGCGGCCACCCGCCCGGCCGACGTCCTCGTAGCCGAAGAAGAACGTCGGTC
>MEKI01000024.1:0-251 GCA_001766905.1 Acidobacteria bacterium RBG_13_68_16 | reverse complement strand
GGCGCACGAGCAGGCCGGCCGCCCGCAGGCGCGCGAGCGAGACGCTGGCGTGGCCGTTCGGCACGCGCAGCCGCGCGGCCGCCTCGCGCGTCGTGAACACGGGTGCGCCCGTCGACGCGAGCGCGCCGAGGACCTCGACGAGCTTCACCGCGCCGCCCCCCGGAGCCCTCGCGCGTCGTGAACACGGGTGCGCCCGTCGACGCGAGCGCGCCGAGGACCTCGACGAGCTTCACCGCGCCGCCCCCCGGAGC
>MEKI01000023.1:6157-6307 GCA_001766905.1 Acidobacteria bacterium RBG_13_68_16 | reverse complement strand
GAACCCGGTCGGCCGGTCCTCGATCGGCGTCAACACGAGGGAAAACCACCAGGACGACGCGAGGACGACGACGCACGCGACGACCGCGCTGGCAAGGACGTGAACGACGATGTTGCGCGAGCCGTGGGCTCCGCGGATCGGAAGCTTGCG
>MEKI01000023.1:5754-5950 GCA_001766905.1 Acidobacteria bacterium RBG_13_68_16 | reverse complement strand
TGAGTGCGTGGCGGTCCCGTCAGGAGGGGCAGTCGGACTCCCCTTCATGGATTTGGTATCCGGCATTCCCGTTGGACCGATCACGTCGCGCTCCCGGCCAAGGATACACGCTGCGCGTACTCATCGGCTGGTGCGACCTCTGGATGACATCGGGTTTCAGAGTGTCATTCTGGGGGCGCGAAGCGCCCGAAGAATC
>MEKI01000023.1:1781-5736 GCA_001766905.1 Acidobacteria bacterium RBG_13_68_16 | reverse complement strand
CACCTCGGCCTGCCGGCGGCAGATTCCGACACAACGCTCCCGCTCCCCCTGGACATGCTCTTCAATCAGGACACCGACCTCCTGCGAAACCCTGCGCCGGACGTCGCTCGGGACGTCCTTCAGCAGCTCGCGGAGGGCGGCCTCGGTCGCCTCAACCGCCCCACCCGGCCCCGCCTTGCGCTTCTTCATCGCCGTTCTCCTCATGCCTCTCCCCATCCTAAAGGAACAGCTACGGGCATCCGCAAGTGCCTCTGTCCTGCTACTATACGCACATGGGCGACACGAGGGGCAAGCCGGATCGGAGCCACTGGCCGGTCCGCAAGTTCGCCCTGGGCTCCGAGCCCGGGGACGACCTCAGCGCTGAGACCACGGCCGAGGAGCGCCTGGAAATGGTCTGGCAGCTCACGTTGGAGGCGTGGCGCCTCGCCGGCCTTCCCCTGCCAACTTACACCCGCCGTGAAACACCCGTCCGCGTCGTTCCCTTGGCGAAAGACCAAGACGAGACGGAGCCGTGAACGAGGATTTCCTCGACCTCTTGAAGTGTCTGCTCGAAGCGGGTGCGCGCTTCCTTGTCGTCGGCGCACACGCCTTGGCCGCCCACGGGATTCCGCGCGCCACCGGGGACCTCGACCTCTGGATCGATCGCGACCCAGCAAACGTCGAGCGCGGGTCTGGGCCGCGCTTGTGCGGTTCGGCGCCCCTGTGGGGGCGCTGGGGGTTACTCGGGACGACCTCGAGGCCGCCGGGATGACGGTGCAGATCGGGCTCCCACCCCGCAGGATCGATCTCCTGACCGAGATCACCGGCGTGCGGTTCGATGAGGCCTGGGACTCGCGGGTTGTTCGCCCGGTGGACGCGCTCGAGGTTCCGTTCATCGGCCGCCAGGAATTGGTCCGCAACAAGCGAGCTCTCGGCCGCTCGAAAGATCTCGCCGATCTCGAAGCCCTCGGGGAAGAGCAGTAACCGACGCTCGCGGGTACAGGACCCGAGCTTTGGGAGGTCACCCTCGCGGGACGCCGGCTCCCCGCCTGGGGTGGAACAGGGAGCACAGGGCCTCCCAGAGTGTCGCTCTGAGGGTGCGGACCGCCGCATTCCAAGCGTAGAAACTGCTTTCGCAGATCCGGGCCTCGCTTGACCTCGCTTCCGAGCGTTGTATCCTGCCCGCACAGAACCGACCACTATAAGGAGACGAGGTCTCAAGATGACCATACGCCCTTCGTTTCTCTTCCAGTTGTCTCCTCCAATAGCTCTCCACCACTCAGCACCAAGGCCGGCACGCGGCTGGCTGGCTGCTGTCACGGCCCTCGCACTGCTGCCGGCGGTTTTCGCGATGAGCTCGGGCTGCTGTCAGAATGACATTCGCAAGATACCCACGATTCGAGGGCGGGTGGTCGAGGCCAAGACCAATCGGCCGATCGCCGGCGCTCGTCTTGCGCGCTGGCTGGAACGCGAGGACGGGTGCCTCGCCCCCGGCGGCAGCGACGTTCATGCGGTGGCCGGAAGTTTCCTGACAGTGACGAGTGATAAGGATGGCTCGTTCGAGTGGCCTGCATGGACTGGCCTCACGTCACCCATTCGGTCCATGAAGTGGTATGTCTACCACCCCGACTGGGTCGCTGAGGAGGGGTGGTTCAACCACCCCCGACCGGGACTCGATGGGTACTTCTTTGGCGTCGATGGCGCCGAGCCTTGGGTTCACCTCGTCTCTCATTCCGTGGGCTCCCATCTTGAAGTGGCCATCACGATGCAACCCAAGGACAGCACAGCTGCCTGGGAAGCCCACTTCCATCGTCTGGAGATTCTCACCAGGTACGGACAGTTCGACGTCGCGTATTTCGTCACCGAGGCCGAACGTTTCGTGGCCAGTCACGATGTACCAGCTGCAGTCCTTACTGCAATCGCACAGGTCGGCGGCTCTCTCGGCGGTTTTCACGAAGGCCGGCCTTGCTACCGAGGTGATCTTGCCTTTCGTTTGCTTGCCCTTCAAGAGCAAACCTGCAAACGCAATCCTCAGACTCGGGGCTGCGACCCCGGTGTGCTTCGCTGGCGCCGATCGTTCCTAGAGTCTGAGTGCCGCACTCATTCGAGGTGAAAATTGGCAAGAAGGGCAGCGATACTCGTTGTCACGTTGGCCTTGCTCGCGGCCACCACCTCGGGGTACGAGTGGCGATCGCATAATCGGATGGCATGGAATGCCCGTGATATCTTTCTTGGGATCAATCCAAGTCACCAGCCGCCAGAGGCCGTAGATGATGGACTTAAGGCGTTTCTTACGGCCTATGGTGAAGACCTTGACACCCGCGCGGGCGACATCTTCGAGAATGCCTTCACCGACGAGGATCACAACGAAGGCAGATTGGTGTTGGTCAATGGGGTGTGTGAATACCGTGAGAGCGACTGCTCGAAGTTCCTTGGGTGGTTTGACCAGACTTGGGGCACCGCGCCTTGTACATTCAACCATTTCCATCCACGTTTTGCGCTACCGCTGCACCAAGTTGATGCGCTTGAACATGCGCGCATGTACTTCGACATGGCTGTCAAGCTGTACAAGGCTGGAATCTGCCGCCTCGAGCTGAAAAACATCTACCACCGCTGGGCCGCCCAGGCACTGGGCCATGCCGTCCACCTGGTGGAGGATATGGGTTCGCCCCAACACGCCGAGCCAGAGATTCACGAAAGCCTATTCGGCCACGGGCCGAGCTTCCACGAGAGCTGGACTCTTGCTCTCTGGGACCAAGGCGCTCGGCACACAGACCCCAGCGCGGGTGCGACGATTGGCCTTGGCCCTTATGAAGCGGCCGCGGCCGGCGCCCGCGACCCAATCCGTGAGCGACTTGAGCCGCTAATGGATGGTCTGGCTCAGTTAAGCAAGAAGATCCCGAATGGATCTCCGTACTCACGGGGCACGGAAATCAACGTTGGCGACCTCGCAACGATCTTTCGGCAGAGCGAATTTAGCCTGTTCCCCGGAGGCAAGCCGGGTCGGCCCTGGACGCTCTTTACAGTCAAGCAGTACCCGCCAGCCGGGCGCACCAGGGATGGTGATGTCATTCACACATTCTCCTCCGGCCCCCTGGTCGACTACCCGGACTTCAAGGCGCTCGGCGTGCCTCTTGCCCCGAGCGCCATTTCTGTTCGCAGCGTCGAACTCGAGGAGAGACTGTGGGCGGAGAGCAACCCTGTCGCCCTCGACAAGGCACTCAACCCACTGATCACCTCCATCACAAACTTTGCAGCCGGAGCGATCCTTGCGTTCTGGGACGAAGTCAAGGGGTATTCGTGCGAGTGTGGGGATGAGGACCCCTGCGCTGCCTCCGCGCGACCGACTGACCCAACCACCGCAGGACCGGCTGGGGCGCCAGGGGCGTCTTCGAGGAGCTTGACGGTGAAACCGACCGCAGCATCGTTCTGTCCGCTGTGGCCGCCGGGTCGGCCATACCCGCCAGGTCGGGACAACCCGGATGACACGCAGGGGATCGTGAGCAATGTCTCCGCGGTGAAAACGGCGTCGGTCGCCCAGTTCGACAGCGTCGAGCTTGGGCGGCACTGGCGGCAGATTGCTGCGATCGGCGTGGAGAAAGGTATCCCTGCCCTCGTTGATTTTGGCCGCACGATGCGGTTGCTGGAGCTTGCGCAGGATCAGACCCTGACCGACAACGGCCAGAACGAGATCGCGCGCGGGATGGCGGAGATGGAGCGAAAGTACTCGGTGAACCGGCCACGGCCCGAGGACGACATGGCCAAGGCGGCCCATCTTGCGGTACTGGAGAACGGGTTTGCCGGTGAGGCCGCCTCCGCCCTCGATGCGCTCGGCTGGACCCACCTCATGGTCCCGATTACCTTCAACCCGCTCCAGCTCGCGGAGGATCAGAAAGTCTTGTTCATCCCCTCGGGCGGGCTCTATGGGACCTCGGGGAGTGCGGATCTCAAGGAGCGGTTGCGCGCGTTCGTGGAG
>MEKI01000023.1:0-1744 GCA_001766905.1 Acidobacteria bacterium RBG_13_68_16 | reverse complement strand
GAGAGGACTTTCAGACCGTTCCGGTGCCGGCGGGTGAGGCGCTCAAGGCGTACGGGTGGTTCGAGGACCAATCGTGCTGGGGCGGCACCGTGCGGATAGCCGCCGCTCACCCGATCACAGCCGCCCTGGCGTCGGGCGGCCGCTCGGTGGCGCTGGACGGCTACCTGGAGCAGTGGCCGTCGCAGGCCACCGTGCTCCTGCGAAAGACCAACGGCGGGATGCCGGCACTGCTCGCCTACCCGCTCGGTGCGGGATGGGTCGTGGTTGGGACGATCTTCAGCGACTGGGCGCGCGGCAACGGCAGGAGCAGCGCCGAGGATGAGAGCCTGCTCGCGAGCCTCCTGCACTGGGCGATCGACCCCGATAAGGAGCGGCCGGTGTGCCATGCCGGGGCGCCGTGCCCGGTCACCTTGCCGGTCACCGTGCGAAACCTTACGGAGTCCCCGGCCGACACGGTGGTGTGGCAGGTGGTCGGCACCCGGCAGGTGGGCTCCTTGACGTGGTCGGAGAGGCGCTCCCTCGCTGCCGGAGAGGTCGTGACCCAAAGCGTAAGTGTGGACCTCGCGGGCATCCCGGGCAAAGTGTCGCCGTCGTTCCAGCCGGGCATTCTCACCCTCGTCTACCACCTCGAGGACAGCACCCGCACAATCGAGGTCAAGCCCTTCTCCGGCGGGAACAAGCCCTGGGTGGCGCAGCCCGACGCGGCTGCCGGGCAGCTCGTTGTTGAGAATTGGCCGGACGAGATTGCCCACGCGCCGGCGATCGGGGTAGGCCTTGCCGTGGAGTCGGAGTACGTCCTCGACGGCAGCTCGATCCCCATCCACCTGTCCGTCCGCAACTTCGGCGCCGAGCCCTTCTCGGGCGTGGTCAAGCTCTCCACGTGGGCGAAGTGGTTCCCCGACGTTCAGGTGGACGCGGCGCCAGACAGTCTCAGCACGTACGACTTCTCCGTCGGACCCGTGCACCTGACCACCGGCCACGACGGGCTTCCCGGCGGCGGCTTCATTCGGGCCGAGGTGTACTCCACGACCGGCGACGGGCCACTGGCGACGGCGGTGAGGAACCTCGTCTACAACCCAAAGCTTTTCGACATTTCGCTGCAGGCGAGTGAGGGGACAGCCGGGCCGGGCGATGAGCTGCACTTCTTTGGGAACATCGCGAACCAGTCCATGGGCGAAGTAAACGCGCGCTACAGGATGAATTACACGAACCACTACAGCACGACCGGCGTGCGCTGTCCCGAGACGAAAACTGACTGGCGCGACTTACATCTTGGGCGTGACGAGAGCTTCTCGCTTGACGAGCCCTACGTGGTGCCGGGTGAGTGCAACGGCATCATCGACGCCACCCTCAATCTGTGCTACCCGGGCCACCGTTGCTGGCAAGACGGGAACGAGGCGAATGCCACCCACCGCAAGGTCCAGGTGGGGCTGCCCAACGCGGTGGTTGAGTTGAGCTTCGGCGAGTTCACGGTTGTCGACGGTCCGGCGTTCCGGGTGCCGGTGCGCGTGCGCAACATCGGCAAGCGGGCGGTGGAGAACGGTCAGATTGGCGTCGTCTACTGGAACCCGCAGGGATCCGAGGTACACAGCGGTCACTTCAACCTGGGTCGCGGCGAAGAGACCACGGTCGGACTCGACCTACCGTTGCCATCGGGCCGTGTGCTCGACCACTACGTCCTGATGGCCGCTTTCCGCGACAAGGACCGGCCGGTGAAGGAGGACGAGGTCGCCCGCTGGCCGTT
>MEKI01000022.1:8578-9811 GCA_001766905.1 Acidobacteria bacterium RBG_13_68_16 | reverse complement strand
CGAGCAACTCTTGATCTACGAGGTCCACGTCAAGGGGTTCACGGCTCACGCCTCCTCGGGGGTCGGGTACCCCGGGACGTACCTGGGCTTCGTCGAGAAGATCCCCCACCTGCAGCGCCTCGGGATCAACGCGGTGGAACTGCTGCCGGTCCACGAGCACTACGTGGAGGACTTCCTGAAGGAGCGCGGCCTCACCAACTACTGGGGGTACAACACCTTGGCATTCTTCGCGCCTGAACTGTCGTACGGCACGTGCTCCTCCCCCGGATCCCAGGTCCCGGAGTTCAAGACGTTGGTGCGGGAACTGCACCGCGCGGGGATCAAGGTGATCCTCGACGTCGTCTACAACCACACCGCAGAGGGCAGTGAGATGGGCCCCACGCTGTCGCTGCGCGGGATCGACAACCCGACCTACTACGCGCTTGCCAAGACGCCGGACGCACCCGCGCGCTTCTACCAGAACTACACCGGCACCGGGAACGCCCTCGACCTCACAAAGCCAGCCGTGATCAGGCTCGTTATGGACTCGCTGCGCTACTGGGTGCAGGTGATGCACGTGGACGGCTTTCGCTTCGACCTCGCCTCGGTGCTGGGCCGGGAGGAGGACGGCACGTTCCGCACCTCGTCCGGGTTCTTCGACGCGGTTTCCCAGGACCCGGTGCTCTCGCGCGTCACCCTGATCGCCGAGCCGTGGGACCTGGGGACCTACCAGGTGGGGAGCTTCCCCGTCGACTGGTCCGAGTGGAACGGGCACTTCCGCGACACGGTCCGGCAGCTCGTGAAGGGGGACCGCGATCAGGTACGCGACCTGGGCGCCAGGCTCACAGGCTCGGCCGACCTCTATCGGGACGACGGGCGCTCGGCCTACAACAGCGTGAACTTCGTGACCTGCCACGACGGTTTCACGCTGCGCGATCTGGTCACCTACGACGTCAAGCACAACCAGGCCAACCTGGAGGGGAACCGTGACGGCACCGACGACAACGACTCCTGGAACTGCGGCGTGGAGGGAGAAACCGCCGACCCGGCGGTGAATCGACTGCGCCGGCAGCAGGCCAAGAACGTCCTGTGCACGCTGCTGTTCTCGGCGGGGACCCCGATGGTGCTGGGGGGTGACGAGTTCTTCCGGACGCAGCGCGGCAACAACAACGCCTACTGCCAGGACAACGAGATCTCCTGGTTCGACTGGCGCGAGGTCGAGCGCAACGCGGACCTCGTGGCGTTCTTCGAGAA
>MEKI01000022.1:8404-8519 GCA_001766905.1 Acidobacteria bacterium RBG_13_68_16 | reverse complement strand
TGATGCTGCCGTCCCTCTGGGCCGGGGCGCGCTGGGGCCGCCTCATTGACACGTCCCTCCCCGCCGGTGAGGAGATCGCGCTGCCCGGCAACGAGATCCCCCTCGACCCGCCCGG
>MEKI01000022.1:8172-8383 GCA_001766905.1 Acidobacteria bacterium RBG_13_68_16 | reverse complement strand
CCCGCCGGCCGAGTGCGGGTGCAGCGCCGACCAGTAGTCGCGCACCCACGCAACGTTCTTCGCGGTGTCGGCCGGGTTCGGGTACATGGCGGCGATCACGTGCACGTACTTGGCGTCGCGGTAGAAGAACGCGGTGTCGCCCTTCCCGACCCGGTTCGCGGCGCCGCTCACTGGGTAGATGTGCAACGCCGAGTTGATGGTCGGGATCCCC
>MEKI01000022.1:7005-8149 GCA_001766905.1 Acidobacteria bacterium RBG_13_68_16 | reverse complement strand
GATCAACTCGTCCGAAAGCTCGTTCACGAAGTCGGCCTTCCAATAGTTCTGCAGCCCCTCGGGCACCAGCGCGTCGAACATGCTCTGGACGACGGGGAACGGCAGGGGCCCGAAGAAGTCGAGTGCCGGCGGACCGAACTTGCGAAGCGGCGCGACCACCGCGTCGGCCTTGGCCTGGGGGCCCGTGTACATGGCCACAACGCCGCACATCGTCTTGTTGTGCAATTCTTTCGGGAACGGTGGTCCCGGCGGCACGATCAGGAACGCGAAGAACGCGTTGAAGTCCTCGGGCGCCTTATCCATGAAGTCGCGGTACAACCGCAGCGCCTCCCGCGATTTCTCGAGCGGCCAGAGGATCGGGCCGGCCATCACTTCGCTGACCGGGTGGGCCTTGAACTCGAACGAGGTCACGACGCCGAAGTTTCCTCCTCCGCCGCGGAGCCCCCAGAACAGGTCGGGGTTCTTCTTCTCGCTGGCGGTCACGAAACTGCCGTCCGCGAGCACCACGTCCGCGGAGATCAGGTTGTCGCAGGAGAGCCCGTACTTGCGAGTCAGGTGGCCGATCCCACCGCCGAGGGACAGCCCCGCGATTCCGGTGGTCGAGATGATCCCCCCGGGAGCCGCGAGCCCGAACACGTGGGTGGCGTGGTCCACATCACCCCAGGTGCACCCACCTTCGGCGCGGACGGTGCGCTTCTCGGGGTCCACGCGGATCCCCTTCATGTTCGACAGATCGATCACGACCCCGCCGTCGCAGACGGCGTTGCCGGTGACGTTGTGGCTCCCCCCCCGGATCGCGACAGGCAGCCCCTGCTCGCAGGCGAAGTTGACCGCCGCGATCACGTCGGCTACACCCGCGCAGCGCGCGATCGCCACGGGCCGCCTGTCGATCATTCCGTTCCAGACCCTGCGCGCCTCGTCGTACCCCTCATCATTCGGGCGGAAGAGCTTCCCACGCAGCGCCGCCTTGAACGTGGCTATGACCCCCTCATCGGGAACCGGGTTGGCCGTCGTGTCTCGCATAGCGTCCATACCTCACCTCCTTGTGCTTGAAGCACTTGCTCGCACGAACGCCGATCGCGGTCCTGTAATTCCCGGCCTCGGCCCGTGGGTGCCACCGGCTCCGGTGGCGTAGGCTTTCGCG
>MEKI01000022.1:6343-6974 GCA_001766905.1 Acidobacteria bacterium RBG_13_68_16 | reverse complement strand
CCTCCAGCAGCGCGCGGAGGTTCCTGCCGATCACCGGCTCCTGGTACGGCTGCCCGAGCCGTTCGAGCTTGGTCTTGATGCCCTCACAGGCCGGGCCCTCGTGAGCGCCACTGTCGCCCAGCAGCGCACCGGTCTCCTCGGCCGTGAACACCACCCCGGTCCTCTCCATCGGAAGCGCCGGGTTGGCGGGGCACGGGCGCTGGCACAACAGGCACCCGATGATGCAGTTATGGGCCGAGGGCGGAATCCAGCCGGGCCACTCGCCGGGGCTCTCGTTGATCACAGTGAGGCACCGTTCGCCGTGGAGGAGTACGCGGTCCCCTCCGATCGCGCCGGTGGGACACGCCGCCAGGCACACCGAGCAGCCCTCGCACTCGGGCAGAAGCTCGGGCGTGCACGGCCGCCAGTCTTCCGGCAGCGGGAGCGCCGCGTCGGTGAGGTAGCCGAACAGCTGCAGGTAGCTGCCGAATCCCGGGGCGTAGGTCACGTTGGTCCTCCCGAACCGCACGAGGCCGAGGCGCGCCGCCAAGGATTTCAGCGGCACGAAGAGGGACTCCACGCGTGCGCCGGAAAGACCATGCTCCTGGAGGTCCAGGCGGACCTCTTCGAACAGCGGCTTGTAGCGCACGTA
>MEKI01000022.1:663-6305 GCA_001766905.1 Acidobacteria bacterium RBG_13_68_16 | reverse complement strand
GATACCCCCGCTCCGCCGCCCACCGCATGAGAGTGTCGTGCACCTGCCTCTCCCTTCGCCAGATCCGGCCCCTCGCCATCGTCTACGTAACCATCTAAACATTGTTTCAATAGTTACGAGTTTACACCGGACGCAAGGTATGAAATAGTCAATAGGGGCGAACGGGGGTTACGGGAATGGACCCACTCTGGGCGGAGCTGATCAACTCCGACTGGCACGACTACCGCGGCGGCGGAGGGCGGGAGGACCGCATCGAGAACCCCAAGTGGCTGAGTCAGTTCCTGATGCGCTGCGGCGTCGCGCCCCGGCCGCTGCCCGGCCCCGCCGGACGTGAGGCGCTGCGGCGGCTGCGGGCAGTGCTCCGCCGCTCCGCCACCGCGCTCATGGCCGGCGAGGCGCCGGGACGGCGCGACCTCGAGGCGATCAACCGGTGTCTCGCCGATGCCCCGTTCACCCGCCGCGTAGCCGCAGGCGGAGGGGGGGTCGCCCTCGAGCTGGTCCTGCGCGCCGACGGCATCGCCCGGATCCTCGGGGAAGTCGCCGCCTCGTTCGCCGAGCTGCTCGCCACCGGGGACCCCACCCGCATCAAGGTGTGTGCGAACCGCGACTGCGGCTGGTTTGTCTACGACGAGAGCCGCAACCGCACCCGCAGGTGGTGCGAGTCAACCGAATGCGGCAACCTCATCAAGGTACGCCGCTACCGCCAGCGCCACGGAGGTTCGAAGCCATCGCCCCAGGCGCGATCGTAGCGTTTCGCCCGGCGGCGGGCGGCGAGGAGCGCGCTACCACTCCGATTTCTTCGGCGGACCCGTGGGTCCGGGGTTGACCTCCTCCTCATTGAAGTAGTTGGTGCTCAGGAAATAGACCTCGTCGAAGTTCCAGATGTACTGGCCCCACCGGTAGGGAAACCCAAGCCAATCTGGGAGGTCACCTGGCTCGTCGCCCGCCAGATAGTAGTCCCCCACGACCAAGAGCGGGCCCGCACTCGTGAGGTCGTACGTTGTCGCCTTGATTGGACCCCTGTGCCAAACGACCTCGTAGTAATGCTCGCCCGCATGCAGGTAGTGGGCGTGCGAATTGAGCGCCGCGTAGACGAGCGGCTTCACGCCGTCGCTGTGCTTCTCCAGATGACCGTACTGAGTCCATTCGACCTCGCCGTGGTGTGACAGTCCAGCAGCGAGCACGGTACGCGTGCCGTTGTCCACCAGCAGCGACACCATCTCCCAGTCACCCCAGTGGCGCCCCGCCTGACCGAACTGCTCGTACTCGCAGTGTTCCCAGCAGATCCTCAGGCGTCCCGGGCCGTTGAACGGATAGAAGAACCAGAACTGCACCTCCGTGAGGGGACCGCGCGGTCGAACGTGCACGACCGGCTTGGCTCTGGCGAGGTTGCCGTGGATCGACGCGTCGGGAATTGACAGCCAGATCCTGAAGTCCGCATCGTTGCTGTAGGGCGGGTAGGGCTGGTACTCGCTCTCGATGTGGGCGACGTCGGCCATCAGGGTTGCGGCGGACGTCGTCATCGCGTTCGGGTGCTCGTGGTGCTGGCCCCCGTACGAACCTTCGTTCCGCACCAGCGCCCACTGCAGTGTTGCGCCATCGAGGATTGGCTCCGGGTCATCGGGGAGATACTGCTCCCACGCGTGGAGGTGCAGGACCGGTGCGTAGGTCGCGATCAGAGTGCTGGTCTCCTCTTCGCTCAAAGGCGTCGAACCGGCCACGCCGCGCGCATCGAGTACCGAGACGGGGAGTGTCGGTTTCGCATAGCCCTGGTCGCTCGGATACGAGCGCCCGGTGAAGGCGCCCGTGTGCAGACCGCTCCCACCTGCAGGCGCGATCTGCCAGCAGCCGAAGTCGCGGTGTGCCTTGCTACCGTCATCGTTCCAGACCTCACCTGCGACGTACCCTGGAGCCACGAGTTCTTTCCTGACGCAACGAACTTCGTCTAGAGGCGGCACACCCCATCCACGGCTCGCGACGACACCGAGGCACCGATAGCCCGGCCGCGGCAGCGGCCACCAGAACCCGCCGTCGTCAGTCGCGCCGGAGCCGGCGTCGATCCAGATCGACTCGTAACCGACCGGCGCCTCCAGGGCTCCGCTGGTCCGCTCCCTGGCGACGAGGAGCAGCCCGCGCGGGGGCCCATAGTCGCCCTGAGCGTAGTGGGCAACCGCGGCGAAACCGCCGGGCGGCAGGGCCGGCCGATAGAACGCGCCGTCGTACACCGCGCCACTCCCGCTGTCATCCCACATCCACTCGAAGGAGGTCGCGTAGGCGACGTCCAGGGCGTCGGTCGCCGAGGTCGCCGTCTGCGCGAAAACGACCTCGTTTCCTGCCACGTCCGTTGCGATGATCGTGACGGGGGTGTGCCCGCTAAGCGGGATGTCGCAGCGGAACGCTGAACCGCTGACCGGTGTGAACGTTCCGTTGCAGGAGACGGCATCGAGGCCGGAGAGTGCGTCGCTGGCGACGCCGCCGAAGCTGCCGAGCGGTCCGATCACCCAGGTGTCCGCCGTGACCGCGGCTTCCCTGAGTACATAGACCGGCTGTTCCGGGGCGTTTTCGTACGAACTGCCACAGGCGAAAGTGCCGAGGTACACGCCGCCGACGCCGTTGGGCACCAGGTGCCACACCGCGAGGTCACGGTCGGCGCCACTTCCACTGTCGTCCCAGATCTTCCGGTCGATGGTGGCAGGAGTCGCGAGCTCCGTTCTGACACAGCGGACCTCGTCGAGACTCGGGGGGGCATAACCCGTGCCGAAGTTGTATCCGGTCACGACGACCCCCAGGCACGTGTACCCGGCGGGCGGGATTGGTCTCCAGAAGGCGCCGTCGCGGTCCGAACCAGATCCCGAGTCGGTCCAGATCGCCTCGTACCGCACGGGCCGTGCCAGCGCTCCCGGAATGAGCTCCTTGACCACTGCGACCACACCGTTGGGTGGGCCGTAGCCGCCCTGCCCAAAGTGGCCGACGGCAAAGAAGCCGGCAGGCAGGAGCGGCTTGTAGAACGAGCCATCAAGGTCCGCGCCGCTGCCAGAGTCGTTCCAGACAGGCTCGAAGTCGTCGACGTATCGGACCTCGAGCGCGCGATCGTTGACCGGGAACGCGGCCCCCCGAACCTTCTTTCGATCGAGGACCCACAGACCGCTCGCGGGAGGGGCGTAACCCCCGTTTTCGCCGTAGCCCTGTGCGGCCATCAGGCCGAGATGGACGCCTTCCTCGGTTGCAGGCGCGATGACCCACGTGCCGAGATCGCTTCCTGCGCCGCTGCCGTCGTCGTTCCAGATCGCCATCCATGCCTTTGCCGGGGCAACGAGGTCGCTTCTCACGCAACGGATCGCATCGAGGCCCGGGGGGGCATAGCCGGTGCCGAACGAGTAACCGGTCACCACGACACCCAGGCACGTGTACCCGACAGGCGGGATCGGTCTCCAGAGGGCGCCATCCCTGTCCGACCCCGATCCGGAGTCTGTCCAGATCGCCTCATACCTCACGGGCTCGGCTAAGGCCCCCGATCCCGGGATGTGCTCCTTGACCACCGCGACGAAGCCGTTTGGCGGGTTGTAGTCGCCCTGCCCGTAGTATCCGATGACGGAGTATCCACCGGGTGCGACCGGCTGGTAGAACGAGCCGTCGCGGCGTGCCCCACTGCCGCTGTCGTTCCAGACGGGCTGAAAGTCCCTGATGAACAGGACTTCGAGTGCAGGTTCCTCGGGTTGCGCCTGTGGAGCGATCGTCATGTCAGGCGGGGTCTTGTCCAGGTTCACCGTGACGTTCGTGCTGCTGGTGTGCCCCGCGCGGTCCGTGGCGGTTCCGGCAATCACCTGCTCCGCGCCTTCGTTGGTGATCAGCACGGCGTCCGAGCAGGACGTGATCCCGCTGGTCGCATCCGTGCACTCGAAGCTGACTGTCACGTTGGCGTTGTTCCACCCCGCCGCGTTAGGTGCGGGATCCACGCGGGCGCGGATGGTCGGCGGGGTCGCGTCGATGTTCAGGATCACCGATGCGCTGGCCGTGTTGCCCGCCCAGTCGACGGCCGTGCTGCTGACGTTCTGTTCCGCGCCGTCCCCGACCGAAACCGGTCCCGGGCACGACTGGATACCGCTGAGCGCATCACCGCACTCGAACCTCACGTTCACGCCGCCGGTGTGCCAGCCGGCCGCGTTGGGCGACCCGCTGAGCTGTGCGGCAATCGTCGGCGGGGTCCTGTCGAGGTTCACGACCACGGACACGCTGACGGTGTGGCCGGCCTTGTCGGTCGCGGTGCCGGTCGTCCACTGGTTGGCGCCGTCGCCCGTGATCGGAACAGGCGCACAACACAACGCGATCCCGCTGGTCGCATCCGCGCACTCAAAGCTCACGGTCACCTCGGTCCGGTTCCATCCCGCCGCGTTGGGCGGGGGATCGACCTTCGCCTTGATGATCGGCGGCGCCGTGTCGACGTTCAGCGTCACGGATGCGCTGGCCACATTGCCGGCCCGGTCCACCGCGGCGCCCGAGATGGTCTGACCCGCCCCGTCCCCAACCGATACCGACCCTGGGCACGACTGGATACCGCTGAGCGCATCGGCACACTCGAAGCTCACGGTAACGCCGCTCGTATGCCATCCGGCGGCGTTGGGCGGTCCGCTGAGGTGTGCCGCGATGTTCGGCGCGGTCCTGTCCACGTTCACGACGACGGACACGCTGGTGCTGTGGCCGGCTCCGTCGATCGCGGTGCCTGTCACCACCTGATTCGCGCCCTCGCCGGTGATCGAGACAGCCGGAGAGCAGGATGCGATCCCGCTCGTCGCATCCGCGCAACTGAAGCTGACATTGACGTCGGTTTTGTTCCAGCCGGCAGCGTTCGGAGGGGGCGTGAGAGCCGCAACGATCGTCGGCGGATCCCCGTCAACCCCGACGATTTCGATCGTCATCACGCTGTCGGGTTTGCCGTGAATCTCGACGGAAAGTTCGTTCTCCCTCGCAAGGGCAATCGGCTTTTGGATATACGAGACCGGCTCGATGAATTCTCTGCGCCCGGCACGTTCACCCATTTCATTCTTCCGGGAGCCGTCCTTGGGGTTGTTGATATCCAACAGGTGCTGATTAAATTCACTGTGCCTGACGACCTTGACGCCGTTCAGAGTTATGGCGGCGCTGAAGACTTCCCCTCGGGCCGGATTGCCCTTGCCACCGTTGTAGACGTGCAAGACGTACACCGCGTTCGGATTGAGGACCGAAAACCTCTCCTTCACGGACCCTGGTGTCCCCGCTGCCCGCGTGTAGTCCCTCGGGCCGAACGCCAGGAAGGTGTCCGCGCCGAGCACCGCCGAAACGGGAAGAGCGGCAAACACAAGCGCTGCCAGCAACGCTGTATGGCCAGATGCTTTCATGATCACCTTCGCCCTCCGTGGGCAGGGACGGAGCATGGTCGATGCCAGGCGTGGCACAGCCTCGGGCCACGCGGCTGGGCAGCCCGCTCGCCGGTGGCTACCGGGGCGATCATCTACTTCCTCCTTTAAGCGGAAAATAACGTCTCAAGTTACCGGTGTCAAGGGCGAAAACTATTAGCCTACAAAGGCGCAAGGCCACTCGCGGGGTGCCCAGGCACGGTACGAGCCCGCCCTGCCTGCGCCATGGTCTGGGGCGGGCAACAGCGA
>MEKI01000022.1:474-605 GCA_001766905.1 Acidobacteria bacterium RBG_13_68_16 | reverse complement strand
GCGAGTCCACCGGCTGCGGCAACCTCATCAAGGTGCGCCGCTACCGCGAGCGCCACCGGCGTTCGAACCGAACTCCCCGGTGACCCGCGCGGCCCGTCTGCCGTCAGCAGCCCGGTCAGCTCTTGTTGACC
>MEKI01000022.1:0-455 GCA_001766905.1 Acidobacteria bacterium RBG_13_68_16 | reverse complement strand
GGTAGCGTGGCTGCCAACAGGTCGCGTCGTGCAGTTCTCGCAGTCGGTCCCTACCGGTCAACCCGGCCAAACTAAGCGCGCAAGCGCTCAATGGATGTAACCGAGACTCTTCAGCTGCTCGAGCGCGTCACGAGAGGGCTCGCGCCTTCGATCGTCGACGCCACCTACACTCTCCACGAAGCGTGCCCGCGCGACGGCCAGTGATTTCAACGTATTGGTCAAGACGGCGGCGAGGCTACGAACGCGATCGGGCTGGGCGACGGCGCGATTGTCCCGCTCCCCGGGATCGTGCGCGAGATCGTACAGCTCGTACCTCACATCGCTCGCGCTGACCTCGGTCGCTATCAGCTTCCACGGGTAGTCGATCAGCGCGCGCGACTCCACGTGGTCAGCGCCGACGAAGTCAAGATCCTCCGGGTACACGAACCGCGCGGCGAGGATCGGCCTCCTGGTTT
>MEKI01000021.1:20425-30905 GCA_001766905.1 Acidobacteria bacterium RBG_13_68_16 | reverse complement strand
CAAGCCTCTGGACGCCTGGGGCAAGCGCGGGGACGGGGTCGGCGACTTTCAGGACCCGTGCGGGGTGGCGGTCGGACCCGACGGCAACGTGTACGTGGCGGACACCTGGAACGGCCGTGTCCAGGTCTTCGACCAGGAGGGCAAGCCGCTCCGGCAGTGGCAGGGAGAGTTCTTCGGCCCGCGCGGTATCGCGGTAGACCGCGACGGGCGGGTGTACGTCGCCGACACCGGGAACAACCGCATTGTGCGCTTCTCACCCGAGGGTGTAAGGGAGGCGGAGTGGGGCAAGAAGGGGAACGCACCCGGAGAGCTGTACGAGCCGGGGGGCGTGGGGGTGGACGCTTTCGGGCGCGTGTTCGTCTGCGATAACAGCAACGGCCGTGTCCAGGTCTTCGACCAGGAGGGCAAGCCGCTCCGGCAGTGGCAGGGAGAGTTCTTCGGCCCGCGCGGTATCGCGGTAGACCGCGACGGGCGGGTGTACGTCGCCGACACCGGGAACAACCGCATTGTGCGCTTCTCACCCGAGGGTGTAAGGGAGGCGGAGTGGGGCAAGAAGGGGAACGCACCCGGAGAGCTGTACGAGCCGGGGGGCGTGGGGGTGGACGCTTTCGGGCGCGTGTTCGTCTGCGATAACAGCAACGGCCGCCTGCAGGTCTTCGACCGCGACGGTGCCTTCGAGAGCGCCTTCGATGTCCCGGGGTGGCGCCGGGAGGTGTTCTCCGAGCCCTACGTCGCGCTCGCTGACGAGGGCACAATCTGGGTGACCGTGCCACTCGCGGGCCAGGTGAGGGCCTACTCCCCCGCCGGCAGACTTCTCCGCACCATCGGCGCGAGGGACGTGCCCGGCGTTGAGCTGAAGAGGCCGTCGGGCCTCGCTTTTCGGCCGACAGACGGCCAGCTCCTGGTCTCGGACATCGACGGCCAGGTGGCGGTGCTCGCTGTCGGCACCCGCCAGCTCGCCTCCCCATCGCCCTCCCCGACGCGCAGGGCGCCCGTCCGCAGCCCGCGGAACCCGAAGCCATCACCGAGGGGCAGCGCCCCCGAGCCTTCGACGCCCGGGAGGATCGACGACGCGGCGGGAAACGCGGGCGCTCCTCGCGGTCACGCGGAGAGGGTCACGCCGTGAGCGCGAACGTTCTCGGGGAGCCGGCCGCTCTCCTCGCCCGCGTTCCGGTCGTCGACCTGGTGCTTCTCGTCGTGGTGATCGGAGCTGTGATCTCGATCGTCCGGGGCCTCGGGGGACCCCGCCGCGACCTGACCCGGCTCACCCCACTGATCCTAGCGTTGGTCGCCGCCACGACCGCTGTGTGGGCCCGCACGCATGGAGGGCTCACCACGCTGGGGCCGCAACTGGGTGTGATGGCTGTGGTGGTGACGCTGCTGGTCGTCCACCTCGCCCTCGACCACCGACGGGGGTTCGGTGCGGCTGAAGGGGCGCACCCGGCCGAACCGTCGCCCCTGCGGCCGCCCTGGCGCACGTGCCTGGTCGTGGCGCTCCTTCTCACCGGTGCGTTGCTGACCTGGCGCCTCGCGACGTTTGCGTCGTCCACCCTGGTCTGGGAGTCCCCCGTCACCGAGGGGTTCGGCCAGTCGTTCTACGCCGACGTCGGACCGGCCACGTACGCGGCGAGGACCCTCGCCTGGAACGAGGGGCTGGTCAGCAACGGCCAGGAAACGCTGCTCTACGGCGCACCAACTTACACGCTGATGAGGTGGGGGGGCTTTTCGACTCTCTCACTACGAGTGTTCGCGACGCTCGCCGCGGCGCTCCTCGTGGTCGCCCTCTGGGCGTTCGTGCATCGCCACTTCGGACCTGCGGCCGGTGCGGCCACCGCACTGGTCGGCGCCCTCAACACGTACGTGGTGCTTTACGGCAAGTACGGGACATCCCTGGCCGCCACGCTGCTCCTCTGCGTGGTCGCGGCGCTGGCAACCGGACGTCTCGTTCGGGCCGAAGCCCCGGCGTTGTGGATCGGCCCCGTCGCCGGCCTGGCGCTCTTCCTCGCCACTCTCCACTACTCGCCCGGTCGCCTGGTAGCCCTCGTGCTCGTGCTTTCGCTCCTGCCGTCGTTGGTGGTTGCATTCAGGCGCAGGCTCTGGCGGTCGCTGGCCGCTTTCGCGGGCCTGGGCGTCGTGATCGCAGGGGTCGTGGTCGCGCAGTTCGCGCTCGGCGGGCAGCGGTTCTTTCTCCACGCCCGCGGTGAGCAGCTCTTCACGATGCTGAAGCAGCCCGACTATATCCGCGACTATCTGACACGCGAGGTTCCAGCCTTCAACGCGCTCAAGGCATGGGCCGTCGGGATCGGTCTCTTCCCCGACGGGCCCAACGCGGCCCAACGGAACCCGGATCGGCAGCTGACGTTGGACCAGGTCTCGACTGCGGATCGCTTCGAGGTCGCCTTCAAGGTCCTCGCGGTGACCGTTCCCCAGCTCGACCGACTCCTCTCGCCTTTTGAGCTGATCGAGAGCTCCGACCAGCGAATATTCGACGACCCGCCCCCGATCAAGCCGTACTTTGCCCCCTTCGCGGTCTTTACGCTCCTGGGCGCCGCGCTCTCGCTCCGCCGTTTTCGTGAGTGGAGGCATGCGGTGCTGCTCGCCTGGTTCGGAGTCAGCGTTGCCCCGGTGCTGCTCACCACCAGGCTCGACGCTCACCGCATCGTGGTCAGCGTCGTGCCCCTGATCGTCTGGACCGCCCTCGGTGTCGTCGAAGCGGGTGGCGCGGTGGGCCGCCTCGGCGTTTCGCGTCGAGTGCGGGCCGCTTTGGGTTGGGTGCTCGCCGCGCTGCTGCTGGTCGGAACGGGCTCGGTGGTCCTCCGTCAGGAGGTGGACGGCGGGGAGCAGCGTCGTGTTCTCGCCGCGACCCAGCAGGTGCCCGGTCCGGTCGTGGTCGGCGCGCTCATCGACCACAGACAGCGCGCGTGGATCGAGCTCGGCCTTCTCGAGCGAACCAGGCGCAACGAAGGTGCGGAGGGCCACATGCTGGACGCGGGGTTGCGCGAGGACCTCGCCCACCCCGAGGAGTCGTGGCCCACCGACCTGCTCGATCGGGTGCAGTCGGTCTGCGCCAACGCCACCCTCATCCTCGCGCCGGAAGAGGTTTACCGCACCGCGGTCGACCGGCTCCGTTCTCGGGGGCTCCAGGCAAGGGAGCTACGGGAGGGCGACCTCTCCATGTGGTTGATCCCCAGGCAGACGATCGGAACGCCGGCGACAAGCACCTCGGCGTCGACCCTCAGGTAGTCGGAGCCATGACGGGAAGAACGACCAGAGAAAGACGGAAACCTCTCGGGCGCCGTGCTTACGCTCGGCTGCGCTCCTGACGTCCGATAACCCAGCCTGCGGTACCATCGTAACAGTGCACGAGAAAGCAACACCACTCCTGATTCGCTGCCTGTTCGCAGCGCTTTTTCTCGCCATCGCAGGGACCTACCTCTGCCTGGCGACCTACGGAACGTGGTCGCTCGCAGGCACTGAGCTCAGAGGCGACGCCTTCGATTCCCTTGCCAAGCACCTTCTGAAACTCGACCCGAGCGTGGACTACGTGGCGATCGACTGGGAGGGGCTCACCGTCGGCTCGCGCACCGTCATGTACTTCGGCCCCTTTCCGGCATTGCTGCGGATCGTGCCAAACCTGCTCTTCCCGTCCATGTACGGACTCTGGTCGCGGTCCTCATGCCTGATCGCCGCTCTGCTATCGCTGGCCGCGGCCCTCGCCCTCGGCCGAGCGGCCCTCACCATCGAAGGACGGGCCCTGGACGGCCGCCGGTGGATCGGCCTGTTCGCCGTGGCGGTAGGTTTCGGTCTGGGTACGCCGGTTGTGTATCTCGTGTCTTGCGGCCGCATCTACCACGAGGCAATCCTGTGGGCTCTTTGCGGCTCGCTCTGGGGCGTGCACTTCATCGTGCGTCTGCTCAACCGAAGTACCTCGACCCTGCGCGGCATATTCGGCCTGTCCGTTTCTTTCTCCGTCGCGCTCCTCTCACGGGTCACCTTTGCCATTCCGATCGCCATTGCGCTCGCACTTCTCTTCGTGCGCGCGCTCGCCGAGAGGTTCCAGCCCGGGACCCAGAAGACCGGCCGCGCGAAGGCGGTGCTCTTGCTCGCTCTTGCCGTGAGTCCCGCGGTGGCCGGCGGCGCATTCCAGCTCTGGTACAACTACGCGCGATTCGGCTCGGTCCTCGATATCAGCAACATCAACACTTACGTTCAGCCCGCCGACGTCGGGGGGGTCTTCAACGTCCGGCGAATCCCTTCGGCCGTCTGCAACTACTTCGGCTTGACCTCCAGGTCACTTGTCAACGGCGCCCCTTACTTCCAGGTGGCGCGCGTGCAGTACGCAAACGACGCGCTCTTCCTCGGGTGGAAGGAGGAAACGCTCTCGCTTTCCCTCGGCTCGTCCTGGCTGGTCCTCGGCGCGGCCCTGGGCGTTCTTGCGCTCCTGCGCCGCCCCCGCTCCGCCCTAACGATCGCGGTCGCGGTTTTGTTCGGCGGACAGGCGCTTCTCATCTCCACGTACTACTTCGTGACTCAGCGATTCAGCGCCGAGTTTCTCCCCCTCCTCATGTTTCTCTTCTCGACCTACCTCGGAGTGTCGGCCGCGCCAACCCGCTCGGCTCGTGTCCTCTCGTGGTTCCTCCCCGTACTCGCTCTGGGTTCGGCCGTTGTGACCGTTGCGAGCACGCTGCAGTGGAACCAGGCGATCAACGACGACGTTCCGCTTGAGTACAAGGTCCGCCTGACGAAGCTGCTCGATCGGGAGGGGTCGGTGCCGCGATGCCGCGGCACAGTTGTCAGGCTGGCCGATCTGGAACCGATCGCCGAGCAAGCTTTTTTTGCACCAATGCGGAGGAACGCGACCTGGAACGGTGTGCCTTTGATCATGGACCGGACCTACTACCCAAGCGCCCTCGGGATGCACGCCAACGGAAGCGTGACCTACTCTGTGCCGGGCGGAGCGGTCGCGTTCTGCGCGGTGGTCGGCCTCCCCGACAGGTCGGTCAGCTGCCCGGGAGGTTCCGTCATCTTCGAGCTCCGCGACCAGGACGATCGTCTGCTGTACCGGAGTCGCACGATCCGCTCCGGCGAGGAACCCGAATCGGTGTTTGCCGACCTGCGCGGGGTTGATCGCCTAACCCTGGTGGTCACGGATGCCGGCGAAGGCAACAACTGCGACCACGGCTCCTGGGGCCTGCCGGTCTTCCTGATCGAACCCGCCGCCGCCAGCCCCGACTGAGCCTTTGCGAACGTGCCGCCGGACGTTGTTTCCTGTCCATCCAGCTGGCTAGGGGCAGCGCACGCAGAAACCGGCGACTGATCGAGCGCCCGCGAGGTTCATCGCCGATGTCAGGGTGTCGCGGCTCCCGCTCACCTCGGCAAGCCGCTCCAGGACCCCAAACTCGTTTTCGGTCAGGGCCCGACGCTGCACCCCGGCGACGACCAACGTCCCGGGTGCGAGGGTGTCGGCCGCCGGGAGGCTCGTCACGCCGACAATGCGCAGCCTCTTCGGATGAAGGAGCCAGATCATCTCGGTTTGCTCGGCCGGCGCCCAGCCATGACTCGCATCCGGGGTCCACAGCACCACGGTCTGTCCCGGCTGGGCGGTTCGAGTGATGAACACCGAAACCGCGTACTCGTCCTCGGTGTACATCGCCCTGCCCCGAGGATCGTCTACCAGCGTGCGGATCGATGCAACGTTGAATGCGACAAGTGCGACCGCGAGAGTCCCGGCGGCACCCACTCGGAAGACCCGACCGACACCACCCGTGCGTTCCGGGGATGGTACCCGCCGGGCAACCCAGCCCAGCACATCGTCGACGACGCACCCGAACGGCACGAGCAGCATGAGCAGGAGCCCCGAAAGTCGCGCGACGTTTATGTTCGCTGCCACGGCACTTGCAATCAGGATTCCGCCAACCGCCGTCGCCAGCATCCCCCGCAGCGGCGGCCTCCGTCCGACCCAGAACCCGGCGAGGCCCGCTGCGAGGAGCAACGCCCCGAAAGGCGGAGGCAGCGCCGGCGTGCCCGCAACCGCGAGTCCCTCGTCCCCGCGAACCGGCCCCCCCCCGAGCGCCACCAGGTAGTGCCACGCCCGGGGCATGCTGCCTTCCGCCCACCACACCACTCGACCAGCGGCATGCCGGCGGAACGGCTCGAAAACGGCACTATCGAAGCGCTGGTGGACGAGGTCGCTGAGGAGGGGACACGCGGTCGTGAGCAGAACAGCCAGGAAAATCGCGGGTGCCGCCCACGCGCGGGCAGATGCGCCTCGTCGCACCTGTCCGACGGCGGCGCGCCACACGAGCCAGCCTCCCGCCAGGGCCACGACCGGAAGGTACGCCGGGTGCTCGTACATGAGCACCCCGCTCAGAATTCCCAGGACACCGGCGGCGGCAAGCGAAGGTTGACCGTCGCCCTGGGCACCGACCAGCAGCCACATCGTCGCGCCCACCCACAGCATGGGTGCGAACATCTCGTCGGCGCAGCCTGCCGCGATCACAAACCATCGGAGCGTCGCGGCGACCACGACGACGAGGGCGGTCACTGGCCAGCTCACCTTGAGGCGTCGAAGAGTCAGGAGGAGAAACAGCAGGACCAGGAGCCCAGCGAGCTTGAAGGGAGCACGCAACGAGGCGAGATCGTTCCCGCCGACGGCGAGACCCCCCGCGGCAGTGAGCGTCGTGAAGCGAAACTGCAGCGGAAGGGTGCCGTTGCCCAGGAATCGGTAGGCCGCGCCGCCCATCTGGATCTCCTCGAAGGCGGTCTGATCGGGTGGGGGGAGGACCCTTTGCGCCGCCAGGCGCAGCGCGCCCGCGAGCATCAGGAGGAGGAGGCCACCGACGAGGGCCCGGCGGCGCGGGCGCACCTGTCGCCGGGCTCCCCGGCCACCGATCGCGGCAACGGCGGCGGCAAGCAGGCACGCTCCCTGCAGCGCAACGCTGGCCTCGTCGCCCGGCCATCGGCTGAGGGTGGCCGCGACGGCGCCCCCGACGGCCGCAGCGGCGACCGCTACACGCAGCCATGCGGGAAAACCGTGGCCCCCTGATGAGGTACCCGTTACCCCCCTCGCAGGCTGTGCGTCCTTCCCGGGTTCGAGCTGCATTGGCGGCCTGCTCCCGAGTATACGCGCGGCGCCCAGTGCGCTGAGAGCGGCGCTGCCAGGGGCCAGCGCCTTCTCAGGCGCGGTGGGGCAGAGACACCGGCCGCGGCTCGCGAATTGCGACAGGGAAGAACGCCCGGGCGCGGCGCATGATCCCCTCGACATCGAGGTCGAGCCTTGCGCGCAGGATCTCTTGAGAGCCGTGGGGCTGGAACTCGTCGGGTATGCCGAGGCACTCCACCTCCACACCCGGCACCTTGAGAGAGGACACGGCCTCCATCACCGCCGAGCCGAACCCGCCCGCGAGGGCGTTCTCCTCCACGGTCATCAGGCGTGAGCCGGGGTGCAGCTGGGCGGCCAGCAGCTCGACATCGAGCGGCTTGACGAAGCGGGCGTTGACCACGGCCAGGTTTGGCCCGCCCTCGACGGACAGCCGCTCGGCGGCCACCAAAGCCTCGGAGGCCATCGTGCCGACCGCCCAGATGAGGCCGTCGTTGCCACGTCGAAGCCCCTCGGCCTTGCCAACCGGGAGCGGGCGGGGCACCCCGCCGACCGGGACGCCGTAGCCGGTGCCACGGGGGAACCGGAGCGCGGCAGGTCGGTTGTGCGCGACGGCGGTGGCGAGCATGTGGCGCAGCTCGTCCTCGTCCTTGGGCGCCATCACGAGCATCTCCGGGAAGACCCGGAGGTACGACAGGTCGAAGACCCCGTGGTGGGTCGGCCCGTCCGCGCCCACCAGGCCGCCGCGGTCGAGCACGAACACGACCGGGAGGTGCATAAGACAGACATCGTGGAAGATCTGATCGTAGGCACGCTGGAGAAAGGTCGAGTAGATCGCTACCACCGGGCGCTGGCCGCGGGTTGCGAGGCCGGCCGCGAACGTGACCGCGTGCTGCTCGCAGATCCCGACGTCGAAGAAGCGTTCGGGGATCGCCTTGGCGAAGAGGTCAAGGCCGGTCCCCTCCGGCATCGCGGCCGTGATCGCCACGATGCGCGGGTCCTTCCTGGCGAGCTCGATGAGCGTCTCCGCGAAGACCTTGGTGTACGACGGCGGGCCGGGCTTCTTCTTTGCCACCTCCCCGGTTTCGACCGAGAACGGCGTGGCGCCGTGCCAGAAGACGGGGTCCGCCTCCGCAGGCTCGTACCCCTTGCCCTTGCGCGTGACCACGTGGACGAGCACGGGGTGGTTCGAGTCCTTGTGTTCGCGCAGGGTGGCCACCAGCTGCGGCATGGAGTGACCGTTGATCGGACCTACGTACTTGAACCCCAGCTCCTCGAAGAGTACCCCCGGCACGACCAGCTGTTTGGCCATGTGCTCGGCCTGCTTGGCGAGCTTCAACATGCCCTCGCCCACCTTCGGGATGGACAGGAGGAAACGCTCAACCTCGTCCTTCAGGCGACGGTAGGGCTGCCCGTGAATGATCCGGTTTAGGTAGCCCTGCATCGCCCCGACGTTTGGCGAGATCGACATCTCGTTGTCGTTCAGAATGAGCATCAGCCTGCGGCCGAGGTAGCCGGCCTGGTTGAGGCCCTCCATCGCCATCCCGCCCGTGAGCCCGCCATCCCCGATGATCGCGACAACGCGGTAGTCCTCGCCCCGGAGGTCGCGTGCCACCGCCATGCCGAGCGCAGCCGAGATCGACGTCGAGGCGTGGCCCGCGTTGAACGTGTCGTACTCGCTCTCCTCACGCTTGAGGAAGCCCGAGACTCCGCCGTACGTGCGAAGCGTGTGGAAGCGTTCGCGGCGGCCCGTGATCACCTTGTGCGGGTAGCACTGGTGGCCCACGTCCCACACCAGGAGGTCGCGAGGGGTATCGAACACGTAATGCAGCGCGAGCGTAAGCTCGAGCGCACCCAGCCCAGAGGCCAGGTGCCCGCCGGTCTGGCTCACCGACGAGAGCAGGAACCGCCGCAGCTCCTCCGCGAGGTCGGGGAGCGCCTCTTCAGGGATCTTCCGCAGATCCGCCGGGCTCGAGATCTTCTCCAGGAGTCCCATGTCCGTCCCTACCGGTCGCGGCGCGCCACGTAACCCACCAGCGCGCCCAGCGTCCCCCCACGTCCCTCGATCCCCTCCGCCTCCCGCGTCAGCGCCTCGGCCAGCGCCTCCAGCTCGCGGTTCGCCGCGTCCAGGCCGAACACGGCCGGGTAGGTGAGCTTCCCGGCCGCCGCATCCTTGCCGGGGCTCTTGCCGAGACTCACCGCCGAACCCGTGACGTCAAGGATATCATCGGCAACCTGAAACAGCAGGCCCAGGCGCTGCCCGAACGTTGCGAAAGCGCGCCGCCGTGGGCCGCTGGCCCCAGTGAGGAGGGCGCCGAGCTCCACCGCCGCACCGATCAGTGCGCCGGTCTTGGCGCGGTGGATGCGGTCGAGGCGCCCGGCGTCGGGAGGCCCGCCGGTGGCCTCCAGGTCCTCGACCTGTCCTCCGACCATACCTCGGGAGCCGATCGCCTCGGCCACCAGCCGGCACGCCTCCGCGCGCCGCCCGGCGTGCTCCTCGCCGACCGGGAAAGCCGCGAGCACGGCAAACGCCTCGGTGAGTAAGGCGTCTCCGGCGAGGATGGCGAGTGCCTCGTCGTAGGCCACGTGCACCGTCGGGCGGCCCCGCCGCAGCGTGTCGTTGTCGAGGGCCGGAAGGTCGTCGTGGATCAGCGAGTACGTGTGCACGAGCTCGATGGCGCATGCCGCCTCCACGACGTGCTCCGGATCCCCGCCGACGGCCCGGCAGGCGGCCCGGACGAGGACCGGCCGCACACGTTTGCCTCCACCGAAGACCGCGTACCGCATGGCGGCGTGCAGCCGGGGGGGCCACGCCTCCGCCGGAGGGAGGAGGCGGTCGAGTGCGCTGTCGATCCGCTCGCGTTCCGCGGCGAGAAGAGCTTGCAGCTCCACCGTTACGCCTCCTCAGGGGCGAACGGCTCGGTCTTGGGCTCCTCGCCCTCCGTGGCCTCGGCGAGGAGCTGCTCGACCCGGCGCTCCACACCCTCCAGCTGGGTGCGGCACCGGCGGGCCAGCTTCACCCCGCGCTCGAAGAGCTTCAGTGCCTCCTCAAGACCGACCGACTCATCCTCGAGCTTGGCGACGACCTCCTCGAGTTGAGCAAGCGCCTCCTCGAACGTCTCCTTGGTCATGCCCCCTCCCGTGCCACCCACCGCTCAGGTCTTTGAGAACGAACAACCTCATCCGGTCTCTGGTAGGTTTATCGGTGCCGTCGTCCTTCCTACTCCCGACCCTTGTTCCCCGTGTCCTCTTCTTCAAACAGCGATCCCTGCTCGCCGCGCCGCCCGATGGATATCGAACGTACCTGACCGCGCGCCAGCGTCGTCACCAGGCGTTCCCCGGCCATCACCTCCGAGGCGTCGCGCAGCGGCGTCGCCTCGC
>MEKI01000021.1:9391-20389 GCA_001766905.1 Acidobacteria bacterium RBG_13_68_16 | reverse complement strand
CGCCCCGCCACAAGTGCGCGCAGCAGCTGGGGCAGCGCTTCCAGCCGGCGCAGGCGCTCGTCCAGCTCCCTGACCCGCAGCGGCAGCCGTGCAAGCCCGCGCGCGCCCTCCAGCCCACGCAGCCGCAGGCGCGCGTGCTCGAGCTTGCGGCTGAAGAGGCCGGCCAGGCTCTGCCGGGCCACGTCCACCCGCCGCTGCTGGTCCTCCAGCCGCGACACGATCATCTCTGCGGCCTGGGTGGGTGTTGCGGCCCGCACGTCCGCCACGAAGTCGGCGATGGTGAAGTCCACCTCGTGCCCCACCCCGCTGATCACCGGCACCTCACACGCCGCGATCGCGCGTGCCACCATCTCCTCGTTGAAAGCCCAGAGGTCCTCGAGCGAGCCGCCGCCGCGGACGACGAGCACGACGTCAACGAGAGAGGAGCGCCCGAGATAGCGCACCGCCTTTGCAACCTCCCCCTCCGCTCCCTTACCCTGAACCCGTACCGGGTACAGCAGAACCGAGAGGTGTTCCCAGCGCGAGAAGACCTTGAGCACGTCCCGCACCGCGGCGCCGCTCGCCGAGGTCACCAGACCGATCCGTTGCGGAAGTGCCGGTAGCGGTCGCTTCCGTTCTGGCGCGAAGAGTCCCTCCGCTTCGAGCTTTGCCTTGAGCTGCTCGAAGGCGAGCTGCAACTCCCCGATCCCCAGTGGCGTGACCTCGCTGACGATGAGCTGCAGGCTGCCGCGCTGCGGGTAGACCTCGAGCGTCCCCCGCAGCTGAACCGCGAGACCGTCGACAAGCTTGAAGCGAAGCCGGTCGGCACGCGGAGCCCACATCGCGCAGGAGAGTTGTCCCTCCAAGTCCTTGACCTGGAAGTACCGGTGTCCGGAGGCGGCCACCCTGACGCCGGACAGCTCTCCCCTCACCCACACCTCGCCGAAAGAGCCCGCAAGAGCCGCGTTGATCTCCCGGATCAGCTCGCCGACCGTCCAGACGCGCGCGTTCACGACCCAACCTCCTCAACGCGCCCGACCCCGGCGCCCAGCAGAATCAGCGTCGGGTACTGGATCACGGCAAACCAGAAGTTGTACTCGAACAGCCCTGCGACGGTGATCGCGAGGACCGCCGTGAGCGTGGCCGCGACTGCCGCACGGTCCTCCCCCGTCAGCCGTGCGAGGCCACGCCACGTTACGGTGAAGAAAGCGCCGATGAGCCACAAGTAAGCGGCAAGAGCCGGAAGTCCGCGCTCCGCGGCGATCTGCACCGGGTTGTTGTGGAGGTGAGGGACGCGCCACCGCGGCGCGTCGTCGCGGCGGTAGAGCGGATACAGGCGGTCCACCATGTCCAGCCCGACGCCGGTGAGGGGGAAGTCCCGCACCATCTCCATGCCGGATATGGTCATGCAAACGCGGTCGTAGTTGGAGGCCTGCCGTAGGTCGAAGATGGAGATCACCCGCTCGAGAACCGGCCGCGGAAAGACGAACCAGAGCGCAAGGGCAGCGACCGGGTAGAGCAGCAGTAGACTGCGACGCCAGATCGCCGCAAGCAGCAGGAGGCCGGCCGCCAGGCCGACCCAGGCATTGCGCGTAAACGACAGCAGCAGAACCACCGGACCAAGGAGAGCGGGGGGCAGCAAAAGCCACAGCCGGCGTGCAGGGTTGGTGAGCAACTCCCCCAATACCACCGACACCCCGAGAAGGAGCCAGCCCGCGTACAGCATGTAGTGGGACATGGGCCCCCGGATGCGGTGAGCGAGGTCGTTGGCCCCCTGGAGGTACTGGACGATTCCCCACACCGCCAGGATGGTTGTAACCATCGCGAGCGCGGCGACCAACCTCGGCCACCACTCCCGGTCCATCAGCGCTGCCGCGAGCGGCACAAGCAGCAGCACCGCCAGCCGAGGCAGCTTGTCCAAGCTCTGGACCGGATCCAGCGAGAACACGGCCGAGACCAGTGAGGCGACCGCAAAGACCACGAGCGGCGGCAGCAGCGCCCGGGCCCGAGGGCGCCCGCGGAAAGCCCCGAGACGCCACGCCCTCCAGGAGAACACACCCGCCAGAACGAGGAGCGGGTTGGAAAGACCGAGCTGGGACGACGTGGCGGCCGCAGCCACCATAGCGCCCGCGGCCAGCGCCCGGGCGCGGCGGGCGCGTTCAGCAGCGTCCTCGGGCAATGACCTTCACCCCTCGGCGGGAAGCGCCTCGTCTACCAGCATGACGGGGATGTCGCTGACGATCGGGTAGACCCTCCCGCACTTGGTGCACCGGAGTCCCTCGTGGACCTCGGGCACCTCGTCGCGAAACTTCTCACGGTAGCGCTCCACGAGAACGGCACAGGTGTTCGCCGCCAGGGTTTTGAGCTCGACATCTGCCTTGCAGGCCGGGCAAACGAGAATCTCCAAGAGTTGCGGGTCGACGGGCATGTCCGCCTCCGTCCGCATGCTACCACGCAGAAGAGGGCCAAAGGTAAGAAGGCAAACGGTAAAGGGAGGGCAGGGAGCTCCGTCCGACTGGCGTCTCCCCATCTACCTCTTCCCTCTACCATTCTCCCTTTCACCTTTTCCTTGGCCCTCTTGCGCGAGAGCCCGCGGCATTGCAGCATGCAGTGGTGCGTGTGCTCCAGCTCGTCGCTGCGAACCGCTGGACAGGTGCAGCCGCGACCGCCCTGCAGCTGGCGGAGGCCCTGCGGGATGCAGGTGTGGACTGTGAATTCGCCTATCGTCCCGGGCACAACCTGGAGCAGCGGCTGCGCGCACTGCCCTGGTGCCACCCAATACTGGTCAAGGAGCGCTCGCTCGGCCAGGTGCGGGCCGCAGTCGCCCGTATCAGGGGGCTGGCGGCCGATTTCGATCTGGTTCACGCGCACCTTCCGCACGATCACCTTCTGGCCCGCCTCGCCGTCAAAGGCTCAAACCTCCCGTTGGTGCGAAGCATCCATCACCTCGGCCACCTGCGGTCGGATCCCTACCATCGCTGGCTGCTGCACGGCACGGCCGGGGTCGGCCTCGCCAACTCGGCGATGACGCCCCTCGTTGGGCGCCTTCCGGCCCTGCGTGGCGTCCCCGTGCACGTGCTTCCCATCGCACTCGACAAGCGCTTCCTCTCGGGCGGCGCGCGGGATGCCGGCCGGCAGCGTCTCGGGATCCCGCTGGACGCCATCGTGGCCGGCACCATCGGCAAGCTCGACCGATCCCGGGGGCACGACCTTTTCGTGCGCGCGCTGGCGGCTGCGCCGGCCGTGCATGGACTCGTGATCGGCAAGGGGCCGCACGAGACCCCCCTCCGAAAGCTGGCGCGCGAGCTCGGTCTCGGGGCGCGCCTGATCTTCGCCGGCTATGTCGAGGAGGGGCTCGAGGACCTCTACGCGGCGATGGATCTTTTTGTCTTCCCGGCTGCAGGCTCCGACCACGCCCACCGCGCGATCGCGGAGGCTTCCGCATGCGGGGTGCCGACGCTCGCGGCGGACCTACCCGGCGTCCGGGACCTGGTCGAGCCGGGGGTCACCGGCGACCTGTACACGGCCTCCGACGCGGCGGCGCTCGCCGTACTCTTGGCAGACTGGACCCGCGACGCTGCACGCCGGCAGGGCGCCCGGGAGGTCGCCGCCGCCCGGGCCCGCGCCCTCTGGACGCCGGAGCGCCTGGCGGGGACCGCGTTGGAGCTGTACGCGGCAAGCCGGGCGTAGGGGGCTTGACAAACGAAATACAAAGGATAGATTAACAAACCGAACGGTCGGTTTATGAAGCAGACGGAGAAGTCCCAGAGGAGCCGCGAACAGGTCCTAGAGGCCGCGCTGCATCTCTTCTCGACCCAGGGCTATAGGGCCACCAGCGTCCGTGAGATCGCCGAAAGGGCCGGGGTTTCGACAGGCAACGTCTACCACCACTTCCCCGACAAGGACACGATCTTCCGAATCCTCCTCGACCAGTACTGGGCCGCGATCGAAAGCCCCGACTTCCCGTTCAACGTGGCGCTGGCGAGCGGCACGTTCCCGGACAACCTGGAGGAGCTCGGTCGGGCGTCGCGCGAGACCGTGAATCGGTACCGGCGGTACGTGGCGCTGATCTACGTCGACGTGGTCGAGTTCGAGGGTAGCCACATTCGCAAGTTCTACTCGGAGATGGCCAAGCGCTTCGCGACGTTCATGGCCGACCACCACGTGGCCCAGACCCGGAACCATCGTCTCCGCCCCGATGTTTCGCCGCTCTCCGCGGTGATGCTGGCGGGCCGTTTTTTCCTCAACTATTTCGCCGTCGAGATCCTATTCGGGGTGCCGAACCACTTCGGGAAGAACACGGACGAGGTAATTGCGGAGATCGCCGACATCCTGCGCCACGGGATGTTGCGTCACGAGAACAACGCTCACGGGGAGCACCAGGCGACCGACAGCAGCGGGGCCAGGAGAGCATGACCCGTCGAGAGCGCATTCATCCGATCGGAGCTTTTCGGCCCGAGCCCAGCGCGGGGCTGGGGAGTCGAGCCTTTGCTTTGCCTGAACGGAGATAGGGCGCATCGCGCCCGGGAGGAGACGATGCATATGCGATGGCTATCCAGGAAACAAGCAAGGCTTGGGCCGGGGGCCCTGGCCGTTGCGGCCTGTGTCGCCGGCCTGCTGCTTGCGGGTCCGGTCCTGGCACAGGTGAACAATGCGGTGGTCGAGCTGCGGGTCGCAGACGCCGGCAAGCTGGCGCTGCCGGGCGTGACCGCAAAGCTGACGAACCCGGCGACGGGACTCTCTCGGACGATGACGACCGAGGCCGACGGCGGCGCCCTGTTTGCCGCGCTCCCGCCGGGAACCTACACCCTCCGGCTCGACCTCGAGGGTTTCGTGGCGGTGGTCGAGGAGAACCTCGCCCTGCGGGTCGGCCAGACGCTCCGGGTCAACGCGATGATGCAGCAGGCACAGGCAACGGAGCAGGTCACCGTGACCGCGCAGGCGCCGCTGGTGGACGTGGTCAAGACCGACTCGTCCACCAACATCGTCCCCGAGCAGATCCAGTCGCTCCCGGTGCCCGACCGCGACTTCCAGAGACTGGCGTTCATCGCTCCCGGCGTGGAGCGCGAGCGCGGCGGGTACCGCTTCATCGGCGGTGGCCCGGTGATCGGTGCCGGAGGCAACGCCTCGCAGGCCACGATCATGGTGGACGGCGTGGACTTCACCGACCCGGCCCTCGGCCTGGCGCGGGCCCGCATCTCCCAGGACTCGATCCGCGAGTTCCGCGTGATCAACAACAGGTTCGACACGGAAATCGGCGGCTCCGCGGGCGGCGCTCTTTCGATCGTGACGCGCTCGGGAACCAACCTTCTCGCGGGTTCCGTGTTCGCCTTCTACCGCGCCGACGACTTGCGCTCGAAGGGCGCGCTCGAGACGGAGAGCCTTCCCTACGACCGCGGCCAGTACGGGTTCACGCTCGGCGGCCCGATCATCAAGGACAAGACGCACTTCTTCCTCTCCGCCGAGTACATCACCGAGGACAACATCTTGCTGTTCCGGCCTGGAGGTGCCTACGCGTCGCTCGCCAAGGACGTGAAGCACCCGTTCAAACAGACTCTGGGGTTCGGGAGCATCGACCACTCGTTCTCGGATAACCAGCGCCTGGCCGCCAAGCTCGTCTTCGAGCAGTACCGCGAGAAGAACTTCCGGGTCGGCGGGGTGGGAAGCGAGGCATGGGGGCAGGAGCTCAAACGCGACAACTGGAACCTCGCCTTCGAGCACACTCTCGTTCCCAGCCCGAGCTACCTCAACGAGCTGCACGTCCAGGTTGGGAAACGGAAGTACACCGAGCCCACCAACTCCACGGCGGTGGAGGAGTGGTTCTCGTCAGGAAACACGCTCAAGACCGGCACGAATACGGTCGGCAGCCTGCTCGGTGATGGCACCGAGTGGGAGATCCGCGACACGGCCCACATGTACCTCGACACGCACGAACTGAAGATGGGGATCGGACTGCAGCACATCAAGGAGCGCTCCGACATCCCCACGTTCCAGAACGGGACCTTCGTCTACCTCACTGACACACGTGCCATCCCGATTTCGTACATCTACGGCGTCGGCTCGGCCAGTGTCCCGAAGTCAACCGACCTTTACAGCGCGTTCATCCAGGACGACTGGCGGCCGGCCTCCAACCTCACGGTCAACCTCGGCCTGCGCTACGACTACGACACCGACGGCAACAACCCCGACTTCAAGCACCCGCTGGTCCCCAATGGCCGCAAGCGCGACAGCAACAACTACCAGCCGCGGCTCGGCTTCTCCTGGGACGTGGCTGGCAACGGCAAGAACCTGATCCGGGGTGGGATCGGGCGGTTCATCGGCCGCTTCCTGCTTGTGCCGGCGTTCACCGAGCTTCAGCAAAACGGAATCACGGGGCGCATCAATTACACCCGCGTCAACGGGGTCTTCTACTGGCCGCTCTGCCCGGCGCTCGGCATCACCGACCCCGCCGTGTGCCACGCAATCTTCCCGGCCCTCGACCCGTCGAACCCGACCACGACCGGCGTCCCGCAGAAGGGTGCGATCACACTCATCGACACAACGTTTGTGAACCCGTACGCGGATCAGCTGACACTCGGCTGGACCACGCGGCTCGGTGGGTCGAACGTCTTCTTCGACGCCGAAGGGATCTGGGTCAAGGGGCACGACGAGATCTTCATCAGGGACAAGAACTGGACCGGTAACGCCACCCACCTGCGGCCGAACTCCACCTACACGAATATCAACACCTATACCAACGATGGCCACTCGGAGTACAAGGCGCTCGTCTTCAGCCTGAACGGCACGCTGAAGGGCGGCCACCTGCTCACGGCCTCGTTCACGGTCTCAGACAAGAAGAACCTCTCCGACGACTTCAGCCCCGAGTACACGGCAGGCTACCCCAACGACCCGGCCGACCCTGAGGGCGAGTGGGGGCACGGGCGTGGCTTCGAGCGGTACCGGATCGTGGTGTCCGGCGTGTTCAGATTGCCGTGGGATATCACGATAGCTCCAATCGCGGAGTACGGCTCGGGGCAGCCTTGGACGCGCCGGCGCGGGTACGACTACAACGGCGACGCCTTTAACTCCGACCGCGCCCCGGGCGTCAAGCGCAACGGCCAGGACGGCCCGCCGTTCCGCCAGCTCTCGCTACGGCTCACCAAGGCGTTCGCGCTCGCCAAGGCAGGGCGACTCGAGGTGCTCGCCGAAGCGTTCAACGTCTTCAACACCGTCAACTACGACGTCAACTCGATCAACGCCGGGGAGTTCCTGAGTGGACCCACGATCGCGAATCCGACGGCCACGTACCTGCCCAACCCCAGGTTTGGCAAGTACTCCTCCACCCTGCCCGGCCGGGAGATCCAGCTCGGGCTGAGGTGGACGTTCTAAAAGCAAGGCACAGGGCATAGGGCGCAGGGCACAGGGGGTTCCAACCCCCACCTGCGCCCCGCATGAATTGAAACAGGGGTAACTCACCAGAGCAGCGGCCAACGCTCCGGAGGCGTTACGCATGGCAATCGAGACAGGTTTGAAAGGCAATGTTGTTATCGTGACGGGAGCGGCGGCCGGCATCGGCCGCGCCACCGCTCTGGCGTTCGCCCGCGAGGGTGCACGGGTCGCCGCCTGGGACGTGAGCGACGCAAAGGCTGCCGAGTTGGTCGGAGAGCTAAAGGCGGCAGGCGGCGATGCTGTCTTCAGTAAGGTGGACGTCACCGACGGCGCCGCCGTGACAAAGGCCGTCGGCGAGGTGACCGCGACGTGGGGGCGCGTGGACGTGCTGGTCAACAACGCCGGGATCGTGCGCGACTCCCAGCTCGTCAAGTACAAGGACGGAGCGGTGGTCTCCACCATGAGCGAGGAGGCCTGGGACGCGGTGATAAGCGTCAACCTGAAAGGTGTGTTTCTGTGCACGCGTGCCGTGGTGCCGCACATGATCGCCGGAGGCGGCGGCGTGATCCTCAACGCCTCCTCGGTGGTCGGGCTGTACGGCAACTTCGGGCAGACCAACTACTCCGCCACCAAGGGTGGCCTCATCACGATGACCAAGACGTGGGCGCGCGAGCTGGGCAAGTATAAGATCCGCGTCAACGCGGTGGCGCCGGGCTTCATCGCCACCGAGATCCTGGCTTCGATGCCTGAGAAGATCATCGAGGGGATGGTGGCGAGGACCCCGTTGGGGCGCATGGGCAGGCCCGAGGACATCGCCGGGACCTACGTCTGGCTCGCCTCGGACGCGGCCTCGTTCGTGCACGGCGCCGTGATCTCGGTGGACGGCGGGATCGTGCTGGGGACGTGAGGAAGAGGGATCCACATGACGCGCTACGGGAACATCGTGTCCACCGGGCGTTACCTCCCCGAGCGCGAGGTGACGAACGACGAGCTACGGCAGCGCTTCGACCCGATCGTGCCCGAGTTCGTGAACAAGATGGAGGAGTCCAGCGGCATAACCAGTCGCTGGTGGGCCCCCGACGACTGGGCGACGTCGGACGTGGCGCTGCCGGCAGCGCGCCAGGCGCTGGAGCGGGCCGGGCGCAAGCCCGAGGATGTGGACCTCATCATCCTCGGGACCGACTCGCCGGACTACGTCACCCCAGCAACCTCGGTGGTGCTTCAGCACAAGCTGGGCGCAAGGAACGCCGGCACGTTCGACGTCGGGTGCGCCTGCGCGTCGTTCCCAACCGGACTCGCCGTCGGTGCCGGCATGGTCGCCACCAACCCCGGCCTCAAGGTCGTGCTGGTGGTTGGCGTCTACCTGATGCACAAGCTGGCGCATCCCAACGACCCATTGATTTTCTTCTACGGCGACGGGGCTGGGGCGGCGGTGCTCGAGCCGCGCGAGACACCAGGTTTCGTGTCGTCCGCGTCGCAGGCCGGCGGGGAGTACCACCGCCACTGGGGGATCTACTCGGGCGGCACGTTCGAGCCCGCGACCGAGCAGTCGGTCAAGGCCGGACGCACCACCGTGAAGATGCTCGAGCGTTACCCCCCGGAGATCAACCACGAGGGGTGGCCGCGGCTGACCCGCCGCGTCGCCAAGGAGGGTGGGTTCGCGGTCTCCGACATCGACCTCATCATCTTCACGCAGGTGCGCAAGCCCTCGATTGAACTGGTGATGGCCGACCTCGGGATACCGATGGAGAAGACGCACACCGTAATGGAGAAGTGGGGCTACACGGGATCGGCCTGTATCCCGATGGCGCTTGACGACGCGACATCGAAGGGCAAGGTCCACCCTGGCGACCTGGTCATGTTCATCGGCTCCGGCGTGGGGTACAACCAGGCCGGGGCGGCGTTCCGGATGCCGTGATAACGGGGAGCAGGGAAAGAGAGCCATGAACATCCGCGGCATCGTTCTGGTCGCCGTCCTGGCCGTGGTGGCGGCGGCAGGCATCTGGGTGGGGTGGTTGCTGCGGTACCGTCCCCTCACGGTCTTCGCCTGGCAGACGTGGTTCGCGCTGCGCACCGCCGGCCTGCACAAGGTGAAAGTGGCCGCGGGGCCGGGTCCGCAGGCCGTGTTCGTCGGTGGGCAGGGGCCTGCGGTGGTGCTCCTGCACGGGGCGGGTGACAACGCGGGCACCTGGTTCCGGGTGGTTCCGGAGCTCGTGAAAGGTCACACGCTCATCGTCCCCGACCTCGCCGGCCACGGCAGTAGCGCTCCACACTCGGGACCCATCGAGGTGCGCCAGGTTATCGAGGGTGTCGAGGAAGTGCTCAACCGCCTCGCGCCGGGACAAAAAGTCGCCCTGGTGGGAAACTCGCTGGGTGCATGGGTGGCCATGGTGGTGGCCCACCACCACCCGGAGCGGGTCGCGATCTGCGTGTGTATCGACGGCGGGGCGATCAAAGGCAGCAACGAGCATGCCCGGGTGCTGCCGGAGACGCGCGCCGAGGCGCGGGAGTCGGTCGCACAGACGCGCGACCCGGGTAGCGCTCCCGTCCCCGACTTCGTCCTCGACGATATCGTGCGCCAGGCAAAGGTGGGGCCTCTCGGCCGCCTCGCCGCCACCGCTGCGACCATGGAGGCGTACGTGCTCGATGACGCGCAGCTCCGCGAGCTGACGTTGCCGGTGCGGCTGATCTGGGGAGCGTCCGATCGTCTCATGCCGCTCGACTACGCGCAGCGAATGCTCACCGAGTTGCCGAGCGCCACGCTGGTCACGCTCGAGCGGTGCGGTCACGTCCCGCAGATCGAATGCCCGCAGCGGTTGCTTCCGGTGCTCAAGGAGGCGCTGGGCGGCGCGAAATGGTGAGATGGAGCCATGCTGCACGGTGACGTCCTCGGTGAGCGGGCGCGGTTGACGCCGGACAAGACCGCGCTGGTCTTCGTGCCCACTGGGCAGCGCTTCACCTACCGCGAGCTCGACGACCGCGCAGCGGGGTGCGCGCGTTCCTGGGTTGCAGGACTCGGACTCGGCAAGGGTGACCGGCTTGGGATTCTGGCCAACAACCGGGTGGAGCTCCTCGACGCCTTCTTCGCCGCCGGCAAGTCGGGGGTCATCCTGGTCCCATTGGGGACGCGCCTCACCGCCCATGAGCTTGCCTACATCGTCCGTGACAGCGGGATGCGTGCCCTGACGTACGGTGGGGAGTTCGCCGCTACCGTGCGCGAGCTGCGCGGGTTGGTCACCCTCGAACGCTGGATCGCCCTCGACAACCCCCCCGAGCCCGGTGATCTTTGCTACGCCGAAATCCTCGACACCCGAGCCCCAAACCCTGAACCACGACCTCGACCCGAGGACATCTACTGCCTCCTCTACACCAGCGGTACCACCGGAAAGCCCAAGGGCGTCATGGTTCCCCATCGCATGGTGGCGTGGAACGGCTACAACACAGCGATCTGCTGGCAGCTCCGCGAGGACGACGTCTCGCCGATCTTCACCCCGCTCTACCACGCCGGAGGTCTCGGTGCCTTCCTCCTTCCGATCTTCGCCATTGGGGGAACGACCGTGCTGCACGCGGGCTTCGACACCGGCGAGATCTGGCGGACGATGGAGCGCGAGCGGTGCACCGTCGTGCTGGGTGTGCCGACGATCTACAAGC
>MEKI01000021.1:3391-9373 GCA_001766905.1 Acidobacteria bacterium RBG_13_68_16 | reverse complement strand
AGTTCGAGACGGTCGATCTGTCCTCGGTGCGCTGGCTGATCTCGGGCGGCGCCCCGCTGCCGCTCTACATCATCGAGGCGTACCAGCGCCGCGGGGTGGTGTTCAAGCAGGGGTACGGCCTCACCGAAGTCGGGGTGAACTGCTTCGCCATGACCGTCGAGGAGTCGGTGAAGAAGAAGGGATCCATCGGCAAGCCGATGATGTTCACGGAAGCCCACCTGGTGGACGGTGAGGGCCGAGAGGTCCGGTTAGGCGAGGTTGGCGAGCTCTTGCTGCGGGGGCCCCACGTCTGCCTGGGGTACTGGAACGACCCCGAGGCCACCGCCACGGCGCTCGACTCGGAGGGCTGGTTCCACACCGGAGACCTCGCACGGCGCGATGCGGACGGCTTCTTCACCATCGCCGGCCGCAAGAAGGACATGTTTATCTCGGGCGCCGTCAACGTGTACCCGGCCGAGATCGAGGGGGAGCTGCTGCTCCACCCGGCCGTGAAGGACGCGGCGGTGATTGGTGTGCCCGACCCAACCTGGGGCGAGGTCGGCGCCGCGTTCGTGGTGCCGAGGGGGAATCTTCCGACCGCCAACGAGCTTGCCGCGTTTCTCGCCGCGCGCCTGGCCAAGTACAAGATCCCGAAAGAGTTCATCTTCCTCGACGCCCTCCCGCGCACCCCCTACGGCAAGGTAGTCAAGGCGGAACTCGCGGCGCGCCTCCCGCACCGCCACGAGCCCGGGGACGGCGCATGAACGGCAACGAGGTGCTGGCGCACCGGATCGATGGCACGGGCGAGGCGGTCCTGCTGCTCAACGGCGGGATGATGACAATCGCCTCGTGGGACGCCATCGCCGCGCCGCTCGCAGAGCGCTATCGGGTCGTTCGCTGCGACTTCCGGGGGCAGCTACGGACCCCGGGACCGTCACACTCCGACCTCGCGGGTCATGTCGTCGACCTCGTCGCCCTCCTCGACGCGCTGGGCATCGAGCGCGTGCACGCCGTCGGAACGTCCTTCGGCGCCGAGGTCGCCCTGCTGTTGACGGCGTCCCACCCGCACCGGATCGCCTCGCTGGTCGCGGCCACGGCAGCCGACGTCGCCACCCCCCTGTTCCAGGCTGGGAGCGCGGAGCTGGGGCACGCGCTGCACGGTGCTGCGGCCGGAGGGAGGCGGGATCGCATGCTCGCCATCATGCAGGACTTGTTCTACTCGCCCGCCTACCTGGCGGCGCACCGCGGGGAGCTCTCCGAACGTTCTGTCCAGGTCGCGCTGCTGCCGGACCGGTGGTTCGCCGGAGCGGCCGATCTGCTGGCCACGCTGGAAAACCTCGATTTGCGGCGTTACCTTGGCAGCATCACCTGCCCGGTGCTGGTGCTGGCGGCCGGGGAGGACCGGGTGATGCCGCCGGACCGCGCCGCGGCGCTCGCCTCCGCGATCCCGGCGGCTCGCCTCGAGGTAGTCGAGGGGAGCGGCCATGCGCTGGTCGTGGAGCAACCCGAGCGGTTTGTGCGGTCGTGTTTGGATTTTCTGGCTTCGTTGCATTGATATGATTGACGGACCGTTCGAAGGTCGGAGTATGTCGGCCCTCGACCGGCCCACTGGGAGGGAGTCATGAGAAAGCCGGTCTACATCGCCGCGTACCACCAGTCGAAGTTCGGCAAGCTCATGGACATGACGGTGCCGGACATCGTCAAGAACGCCGTCGAGAGCGTGTGCAAGGAGGCCAACGCTCCACCATCCGCTATCGACGTCGGGTCCATCGGCGCCACCTGCAACTTCTCTCTCAACAAGCAGGGGCTGTTGGCCGGCCTCGTTGCTTCGGTGCCGGGGCTCGCAGCCAAGCCGATCGAGGCGGTGGAGAACGCCTGCGCCTCCGGTGGCCAGGCGATCCTCTCGGTGATCAACAAGCTCCAGGCTGGGGACGGCGATGTCGGAATAGCCATCGGCTACGAGAAGATGCGCGACGCCGAGGGGAAGATGGACGGCAAGTTAATCGGGGAGGTCCTGGGCTACTTCTCACACCCCGACGAGCGCGAAGGCAAGGTGTTCGTCTTCCCGCACATCTTCGCCGAGGTGATGGACCTCTACATGAAGACCCACGGTGTGAGGGAGGAGGACCTGGCCCAGATCGCCGTGGTCGAGTACGGCAACGCAAAGTACAACCCGTACGCGCAGATGCAGAAGGTCCAGATCACGCTCGATCAAGCCATGAAGCTCGAGGGGATCAACCGCTACGTCGTCGAGGGGTTGCCTCTCAAGACCTACGACTGCTCGCAGATCACCGACGGCCACGCCTCGATGATCATCGCGACCGAGCAGGGTCTTGCCAAGCTCGGGATCCGCAAGGCCGACACGGTGCAGATCGCCGGCTACGCCCAGGCCACCGATCCACTCCGGAAGGAGGGGCGCGACGTGCTGCGGCCCTGTGGCGCCAACGCCGCGATGGGCAAGGCCTATGCGATGGCCGGCGTGAAACCGGCCGACGTGGACGTCGCCGAGGTGCACGACTGCTTCACGGTCATGGGGGCAATCGCCGTCGAGGTGCTCGGAAAGACGCCCTACGGCAAGGGTGCGGCCTACTGGGTGGACGGCAAGGCGGCCGTGGGCGGCGAGTGCGCCATCAACACCTCCGGCGGCCTGATCGCCAAGGGCCATCCGATCGGCGCCACCGGCGTCGCGATGGTGGGGTGGTCCGCCTGGCAGCTCCAGGGCAAGGTGCCGGCCGAACTGCAGGTCAAGAAGGCCAAGGTGGCCGCCACGTTCAACATCGGCGGCCCGATCTGCTCCTCAGTGTGCACCGTCTTGAAGCCGGCCGTCTGACGACGGCCGACGGGGTCAGAGGTCAGGAAGCAGAAGCAAGCCGACATGCGGGTCTGGAGACTGAAGACGAAGGGAGAGCGAGGAGTGGGGAGCCATCATCTTGGGCCGGAACTAATGGAGCTCTCCACTCTCACCTCTGATCCCTCCCCCTTCTTGCCCTGTGCGTTGCCGAGGCGACTCGGGACCAAGCGCCGACGAGGATGACCATGGCTGACCAAATCTCCCCCACTCGTGAGGGCTTCATCGAGGCCGACGGCCACCGCATTCATTGGGAGTATTTCGGCGACGGAAACCGCGAGGCGGTGTGCCTGCTGAACGGCCTCGCGATGAGCACCAAGGCGTGGTACTCGTTTCTCCCGCTACTACAGCCCGAGTTCGACGTGCTGCTCTACGACTACCTCGGGCAGGGTGAGTCGTCCGCGCCCGACGAGCCCTACTCCATCACCCGCATCGCCGCGTACCTGACGATGGTCATGGACGCGCTTCGCATCGAGAGGATCCACTCGATGGGCATCTCGTACGGAGGGTTCGTAGCCATCGAGCACGCCCGGCAGTTTCACCACCGTCTGCACACCCTGACGCTGTCCGGGATCATCCTCTCGCGCGAGGAACTGTTCGAGATGTACGAGGCGCTGTCGCTGCGGTTCTACCGTCTCGGTCCCGACTGTTTCGGCCTGTACACCCACTACCTGTACGAGAAGATCTTCGGTGAGCCGTTCGTGCGCAAGATCGGCCGCGACACGCTGGAGCCGATGAGGCAGCGCTTCGAGGACCGTTACAAGAACAGCATCCACTGCCTGATCCGTCTCACCGAGGCGCAGGAAGAGTACTTCGGCGAACTCGACAGCCGTATGGCCGGCTACCGCGCTGTGACCACACCGACGCTGATCATGCCCGGCGAGCAGGACCGCGCCATCCCGCTATGGGCGCAGAAGAAGATGCTGGACGTTTTTCCCAACTCGCGCTGGCTGACGATCCCCGAGTGCGGCCACGTCGCGTACCTCGAGCAGCCGGCGCTCTTCTTCGGCACCCTCAAGGCGTTCATGCGATCGAAGACCCTGGACTTTGAGGGGCCCGCGTAGCTCTGACTCGGCCCTGAGAGCGGAGCGGTCCGACCTACGTCTTGGGGACGACGCCGTCCGGTGTCAGCTTGTCGATAAGCTTCGGCAGCACCTCGGCGAGCTTGGCCTTCACCACGTCGGGCGACAGGCCGAGGTTCTGGGCCAGGCCTTTGATCTTCTCTACGCCAAACCCCTGCTCGATCTGCTGCACCGTGGCTGGCAAGTTCTTGCCCGTGCTCACCCAGGACTGCACCAGCTTCGAGAGGCCGCCCGACTCGAAGCCCTTCACGATCCCGGCAAGACCCCCCGCCTGCGGGCTGTTCAACATCTCGAGCACACTGTTGACGAGGTTCTTCTGTTGGGCGCCGCCACCAAAGAGGCCGCCCAGTTGACCGAGGATTCCGTCCAGGACTCCCATCTTCCCTCCTCCGAGGCTCCTCGTGCCTCCGGTTACACTGTCATCGGGTCATCGCTCATCCCACCGCCCGGCTAGAAGAGCCCGCCGCTGCGCCGGCGCGAGGAGGTACCCAGCAACGCGCCGAGCAGTCCGCGCGTGACCTCACGCGCCACGGTACGGGTCACCGACGACTTGAGGATCTTCTCCATCGTGCTCGGCGGCTCCTTGCCGGTGCGCCGTGGCGCCTGCGCGTCCCCTCCGCCCCCCGGCGGAGCCTGCCCGGCCTCGGCTTCGGGTGCCATCCGTCGCGCCAGCATCTCGCGCGCACTGTCGCGGTCGAACGCCTGCGCGTACTTGCGCATCTGTGCCGATCCGCCGTTCTTCCCCGCGAACTCCGCATCCGTGAGCGGTGACATGCGTGACGCGGGCGGGATCATCCGCGCAGCAAAGGGCTGCGTCGGGATCCCCTTCGGCCCCAGCACGGTGACCAGCGCCTCGCCGATGCCGAGGGTCGTGAGCGTCTCCTCGATGTCGTAGAACTCGGTCTTCGGGAAGGTGCGGGCGGCAGCCTTGAGCGCTTTGTCATCGTCGGGGGTGAAGGCGCGCAGGGCGTGCTGGACCCTGTGCCCGAGCTGGCCCAGAACGTCGGGCGGCACGTCCTTCGGGTTCTGGGTGATGAAGAAGACCCCGACGCCCTTGGAGCGGATCAGGCGCACGACCTGCTCGATCTGGTTGATCAGCTCCTTGCTGGCGTTGTCGAACAGCAGGTGGGCCTCGTCGAAGAAGAACACGAGCTTCGGCTTTTCGATGTCGCCGACCTCCGGGAGGTCGTGGTATAGCCGCGCCAGCATCCACATCATAAACGTCGAGAACAGCGCCGGCTTGTCCTGCACGTCGGTCAGCTCGAGGATCGAGACGAGCCCCTGGCCACCTTCGACGCGCATCATGTCGTCGAGATCGAACTCCGGTTCGCCGAAGAACGCCAGCGCACCCTGCTGCTCGAGCTCGACCATGTCGCGGAGCAGCACGCCGACGGTGGCCTTGGACATCCCGCCGTAATTCTTGAGATCGCCCGCCCCTTCGCCGGTCAGGTACTGCAGCACCGTCCGCAGGTCGGGCAGGTCGAGGAGCGGCAGCCCGCGATCGTCGCAGTACTTGAACACCAGCGACAGCACGCTCGCCTGGGTCTCGTTGAGTCCGAGGACCTTGGCGAGCAGCAAGGGGCCGAACGAGGACACCGTTGCCCGCAGCTGCGCGCCGCGCTCGCCTGTGAGCGAGACGAACTCCACCGGGAAACCCTTGGCTGCCCAGGCGTACCCGGTATCACTCGCTCGCTGACCGATCTTCTCGTTGGTCTCACCGGGCGCCGCCACACCGGAGAGGTCGCCCTTGAGGTCTGCCATGAAGACGGGAACACCCGCGGCCGAGAGCTGCTCCGCGATGAGCTGAAGCGACTTGGTCTTGCCGGTCCCGGTGGCGCCCGCGATCAGGCCGTGGCGGTTCGTCATCGCGACCGGCAGCGTCACCAGCGGCTCGGGGTGGCACGCCCCGTTGTGCACGACCGCCCCGAGCGTGACGGCGTCCTGCGACTGCGACCAGGGGAAGGCGGCCCGGGCCGCCGCAAGGACCTTGGGATCTACCGACGATGTGGGCTTTGAACCCATGCCTATCTCTCCTTCCCGTACTGCCTTGCGACAACGTCGTGGGCCGCTATC
>MEKI01000021.1:1278-3365 GCA_001766905.1 Acidobacteria bacterium RBG_13_68_16 | reverse complement strand
TCTCCCAGTCACCGTAGGAGGCGCGGTCGATCACCCCACCGGGGATCAACAGCTCGGCGCGGAAGTGCTCGCGGGTGTGGCGATGCCCCAACAGACTGCCGCTCTCCACCAGTTGCCGCAGCAGCTCGACCGCCTCCCCCGCCGAGTCGTGGGAGACCCCCCTCACGAGACGCAGCGCCATCCCGCACGCCTCGTTGTCGAGCACCAGCTTCTCCAGGCTCTGGCAGCTCTCGAAGTCCAGCATCCCGGGCCCCGAGACCACGTTGATGCCGGCGAGCGCGGCGAGCACCGCCCCCAGCCCTGACTCCAGGCCGGCCTGGTAGTCCACCCCCTTGGTGTCGGCCAGCCCCATGTACGCGTGGGTGGGAAGCCCGAGGTGTTTGCCGACCTGGGCGTACCCGACGTCGACCATCATGGTCTCGACGGCACCCATCGGGGTGGTGCCGTGCCGCATGTCGAACGCCGATGGGGAGCCCCCGAAAATGATGGGCGCCCCGGGGTGAGCGAGCTGGTGGATCAGCACGCCGGAGAGGCTTTCGGCGCAGTGCTGTACCACCATCTCCCTCAGGGTGACCGGGGCCGTGGCGCCGGCAAGCGGCATGGACACAAGCTCGGCTGGGATGCCGCTCCTCGCGCAGTCGATGAGCGCCTGGCAGGTCAGGTCGCTCCACTTGAGCGGCGGGGTCGGGCAGCAGTCGAAGATCGCCAGGGGGTGCTCCGCAAGCGCCGCCTCGCCCCCACGCGCGGCCGCCAGCATCGCCTTCATCACCGCGAAGGCGTCCTTGCGGAACGTGCCGGTGATCACGGGCTTGCGGGAGTTCAGAAGCGCCACGTAGAGACGCCAGCGGTCGCCCATCGCCTCCGGCACGTCGGCGGGCACCAGTGCCGTGGACTGAGCGGCGATGTGCCGGCAGGCCTCGGTCACCCAGGCGAGGTGGGCAAGGTCGGCCGTCTCCGGCTTTCGTCGCCCCGTCACAGGATCTAGGACCCAGAGTGCCGCCGAGCCGGGGTCGAACTGCACGGCGTCACCCCCCAGTTCGAGGGCAGGCGCACCCTCGCGGTCGAAGACGGTGAAACGTCGCGGGGCGGTGGCGAGGGCTGCCCGTAGCGGCCTCTCGCCCGCGAAGGCGCGCTGCCCCTCGAAACGCACACCGGCCCGGCGCAGCAGTTCGAGCGCCTCCTCGTTCTCGACGAAGAACCCCACCGTCTCGAGGGTCCTCAGCGCATCGTCCACGATCCGCTCGACCTGTTCGGTGGTGAAAAGCTGCACCCGCGGTCTGATCGCCTCCACGTCGCCTCCCTCACGCCCTCTCGACCGGTACAAGCCGGTGGCGGCACCGCTCGAGGCCGCAGCGCTCGCACGCCGAGCCGGGCCGGTGCTCATCCGGGGCCCGCTCCTCGAAGCTGACCGCAAAGCTCACCGACTTGCGAGGGATCATCATCTGGCCCGACGTCAGGGTAATGCCGAGCTCGGCTGCCGGGAGAAGCGCCAGCAACTTGCGCTGAAAGCTCACGTCCCACGAACCGTACCCAGGGCTGACGCGGGGCGCGGCGTACCCGCCGGCGTCCGCCGCCACCGTGCAAAGGGCGAGGTTCAGGGAGTCCGCCGCGGCCTCGGCGGCCGCCGAACCTACGGCGTCCAGCAGCAACGCGTCCACGATCTCCCCCTTGGCCGCGCAGGCCGCGCTCGCCTCCTCGAGGTCCGGTCCGATCGTGCACACGGCGACGCCCGCTTCCCTGCCGACCCCGGGCATGCCGGCTGCTGTTGCCTCCCCACTTTCGACCACACGGTACGCGCCCCGCGCACGAAGCATCGAGAGTGCCCACGGCCACAGCTCATCCAGCCGCGCCTGAGCCTTGATCGAGCGCCGGCTCCCGCGCCGGTAGCCGAGGTAGCGGTAGACCTCGTCCTCCGTCACGTCCGCGTTGAGTTTCAGCACCACTGCGCGCCTCATCGCACCACCGCCGCGTCGAGCGCCGCGCGGGCGCTGCGGATGTGCGCGTGGGTCGTTCCGCAACACCCGCCCACGATGCCGGCGCCCGCCTCCACCATCGCCACGAGGTCACGGGCGAACTCATCGGGTGTC
>MEKI01000021.1:859-1265 GCA_001766905.1 Acidobacteria bacterium RBG_13_68_16 | reverse complement strand
GCCCCGCCGCCGTGATGCGGGGCTGCCCGGCGTTGGGCTGAGCGGAGATTGGCACGCTCACGGAGCGGCGCGCCTCCGACACCATGCCCACCATCACCGACGACGTCACGCTGCAGTTGCAGCCCACGGCCTCGGCGCCAGCGTCGGCGAGGGCGGCGAGGGAGGCCGCGAGCGGATCCCCCATGATCGTGAAGAACCCGCGCTTGCGCGCCTCAAACGTCATGGAGGCCAGCACCGGCAGCCCGGTTGCCCGGGCGGCGCTCAGCGCGGCCAGCGCCTCACGCAGGTCATACATCGTCTCGATGGAGATGAGGTCCGCGCCGGCTTCCGCCAGGGCGGCCACCTGCTCTCGAAACGCGTCAGTCATCTCCTCGGCCGTTGCCTGCCCCACCGGCGGCAGCAGGAG
>MEKI01000021.1:0-817 GCA_001766905.1 Acidobacteria bacterium RBG_13_68_16 | reverse complement strand
GCAGGCGTTGCGGGCGAGCGCCACGGCAGCGGCGATGACCTCGCGGCAGCGGCCACCGAGGCCGGCCGCGTGCAGCTTGGGCGGGCTCGCCCCGAACGTGTTGGTGTGGACGATGTCGCTGCCCGCGTCCACGTAGCCGCGGTGGGCAGCCTCGACCCGGTCCGGGTGCTCCAGGTTCCACCACTCGGGGGCGTGGCCACGTTCGAGGCCCACAGCCATGAGCAGGGATCCCAAGCCGCCGTCCAGCAAGAGCACTCGCTGTCCCAGCAGCGTGCGCAGCTCCTCAGGGGTCACCGGCCACCAACCTGCGCGCGACCGACACGGCCGCCACCGCGTTGTCCGCGTACCCGTGGGCGCCGATCTCGCGTGCCCACTCCTGGCTCGCGGGGGCACCCCCAACCATCACGCGGGCGCGCAGCCCCGCCCGCCGAAGCGCCCCGACCAGCTCGCGCTGGCCGGCCATCGTCGTCGTGAGGAGGGCCGACGCGCACACCAGGTCGGCGTCCAGCTCCCGGGCCCGCGCGATGAAGCGCTCAGCGGGTACATCCGCCCCCTCGTCGCTGACTGAGAATCCGTTGGCCGAAAGCAGCGTCCCGACCAGGGTCTTCCCGATGTCGTGGATGTCCCCGTGAACGGTCCCAATCACCACCCGGCCCAGCGTCCGTCCGCCGCCATGCTTGGCGAGGGCCGGTTGAATGACCTTCATGGCGGCCTTCATCGCCTGCGCCGAGCCGACCAGCTCGGGGAGGAAGTACTCACCCTCCTCCCAGAGCTCGCCGGCCCTGCGGATCCCGGGCACGAGCCCCTGCTCGATGGC
>MEKI01000020.1 GCA_001766905.1 Acidobacteria bacterium RBG_13_68_16 | reverse complement strand
GTCACCGGTGAGCACGCCCTCGATCGCGCACGGCATCAGGATGTCCACGTCCTTGGCGATCCACGCCTGGCCGTCCTCGATCTTGTACCCGCCCGCCTTGGCCTTCGCCTTGTCGATGGTGCCGTACTGGTCGGTGATGGACATCAGGAAACGCGGGTCGATGCCGTCGTCCTTGGAGAAGGTGTACGACGTCTTGTCCTGGCGGTCCCAGCACGCCACGCACACGACGGCGCCGCCCAGCATCTCGGCGAACCCTATGGAGGCATACTGCGCCACGTTGCCGAAGCCGTGGATCGAGGCCGTGGTCTTCCTGGTGTCGAGCCCGAGGTGCTTGGCGGCCTCGCGGACGGAGTAGATCACGCCGTACCCTGTGGCCTCGGTCCGGCCGAGCGAGCCGCCGCCGCCGAGGGGCTTGCCGGTGATCACACCAGGGGTGTACTCGCCCTTCAGCTTGGAGTACTCGTCCATCATCCAGCCCATCATCTGCGGTGACGTGCCAACGTCCGGCGCCGGGACGTCCATGCGCGGGCCGATGTTCTTCCACATCTGGTCCACCCAGCCCCGGCACAGCTTCTCCTTCTCGACCACCGAGAGCGTGGAGGGGTCCACCACGACGCCGCCTTTGCCCCCGCCGAGCGGGATGTCGGCCACCGCGCACTTCCAGGTCATCCAGGTTGCGAGCGCGCGCACCGTGTCGATCGTCTCGTTGGCCGCCCAGCGAATCCCGCCCTTGGCGGGGCCGCGCGCGTCGTTGTGCTGCACGCGGAAGCCGTCGAAGACCCTGAGGCTGCCGTCGTCCATCCGCACCGGGATTCGGAAGTGGAACTCGCGCAGGGGCCAGCGCAGGACCGCGCGCACCCCGGCATCCAACCCGATTTGATCCGCGACCTCGTCGAACTGACGCTGCGCCATCTCGAACGGGTTGATTCCTGACATTGGTCTCTCTCCTCGGTGGTTTCCCCGCCCACACGGGGGCCAGTCGTCGTGCGGGGAAGGACGCCCCCGGGGGCCGGTCCTCCCCGCAGCAAGAAGCATTCTACACGGGGTCGGTGACTTTGCAACACTTTTCACAAGCCCGTAACACGGACGCATTCTCCGTCTCCCAACGGATCGGGCGGCGACCCGGGAAACCGCGGCCGGACGTGGGGAAAACGCTACACTACGCGGCGTGCCCGATGACGATGCGGTCGTGCTCGCCCGCCTGCGGGAAGGCGACGAGGACGCGTTCGCCACGCTGATTCGCCGCTACGAGCCGAAGCTGCGAGTCTACGTGGGCGGCATCGTCTCGGTGGAGGAGGAGGCGCGCGACCTGGTCCAGGAGACGTTCATCAGAGCGTGGCGTCACCTCGACCAGTACGACACGCAGTTCCGGTTCTCCACCTGGCTCTTCCGCATCGCCCACAACATCGCCATAGACCACCTGCGGCGCCGCCGCCAGCCCACGATCTCGCTCGATCTCGGGGAGGACGGAGAGGGGGAGGGGATGCGCCTCGACCCGGCCGACCCCCGCCGGGGGCCGCTCGGGGAGCTCGCCAACCGGGAGCTGGCGTTGGCGCTTGCGCGCGAGATCGAGCGCCTACCTCCCTCGTATCGCGAGCTGGTGCGTTTGCGGCACCTGGTCGGCCTGTCCTACAACGAAATCGCTGAACTGAAAGAGCTACCGCTCGGGACGGTGAAGAACAAACTTTTCCGGGCCCACAGCGTACTTAGGGAGACCCTGGGGCACTACCTGGGGCAGCTGGGGGGTTTAGGGTGAACGAGACGTGCCTGAGGGCGCGACAGGGTCTCGAAACTGGGGCCGCCGAGGACCGGGAGGTCCGGGCGCACCTTGCTGGGTGCACCTCGTGCCGCGCGCACGCGTCCCTTCTCGAGGTTCTGGGCAGCCTCGCCCCCGGGGAGGCCAGCGAAGAGACCGTCACCCGGATCGTGACGGCGCTCCCGCCGGCGCCCTGGCAGCGCAGGCGCCTCGCGACCTGGCTCCCCCTGGCGGCTGGGCTCGCCCTGGCGGTCATCGGGCTCGTCCTTTCGGGCGGGATCCCCGCCCCCAGCGTAATGTCGTCCCTTCCCGTGGCCGCCGGCGGGGTTCTCGGTTGGATCGTGTCCTCCGTCCTGGATACCCTCGCGGCCGCCCGTGGCGGAACCGACGCCGCCCGGGCGATGGTGACCACCGGCGGCTTCTCGCTGCTGCTCTGGCTCGCAGCGGCCGCCGTGGGCGGTAGCTGGGCCGTGGTGGCGCTGATAGGCCGCAGCCGCAGCGGGAGGCGGTCGTGACCGCCCTCCTGCTGGCGGCAGCCCTGGCGGCGGCCCCGGTCCCGCAGGTAGGCGTCGCGCTGGTGATCGAGCGGCCTACGCAGGGCCCGGTGGTGGCGGTGCTGGGCGACATCACGGTGTCCTCCGAGGTTGTGGGGGACGTGGTGGCGCTCGGGGGCGATGTCGAGCTGGCCGCCGGGGCGGTCGTGCGCGGCGACGTCGTCGCCCTTGGCGGCAGCGCCTTCGGGGCCGGCACGGCGACAGGCAGGGTGGTCGGCCTCGGCAGCCTCGGCTTCGGTGCGAGAGGGCATGAGACCCGGCCAGCTGGGTCGGTGGCCTGGGGGATGGGCCTGCTGCGCATAGGCCTGTGGGTGATTGTGGGCTCCCTGCTGGTGCTCCTCGCGCCGCAGGCGGTGCGGTGCGCCGGTGAGCAGGTGGTGCGGCAGCTCTGGCAGACGCCGGTGATCGGCGTGCTCGGGCTGCTCGTCTGGGTTGTCACGGTGGTGTTCGCGCTGGGGGTGACGGCGACCCCGCTCGGGGCAGGGTGCCTGCTCCTCGCCGTAGCGCTGCTCTTGCTCGCCAAGATCGTCGGCGTGGTGGGGGCCGCCTGGGTGCTCGGCAGGGCCGCAGTCCCTGCGCTCCCGGCGGCGTGGCGCGGCGAGCTGCCGCGCACCGGCCTTGCGACTTTGGTTCTGGCCGCGCTCTCGACGATCCCCATCTTCGGGAGCGCCCTGTGGCTGGTCGTAAACGTCCTGGGTGTCGGGGCCGTGGTAGGGGCGCTGCTGCATCGCCTGCCGCTGGCCCGGCCTCTCCCCCGCCTGGCTGCCCGCTGACGTGGGGACGCTGACGCCTGCGACGAGGTCCGTCGTAGCGACCGCAGCTTCCCATTCGAACGTTCGATCAACACCCTTCAAAAAGGAGGCAGGGACATGAAGCGTGTGCTCACCATTCTCTTCTCGACGATGCTGGCCGGTGCGGCCGTGCCCGCCCTCGCGGCGACGGATGCGCGCCTCATGCGGCAGCCGGCGGTCTCCACTACCAAGATCGCCTTCGTCTACGCCGGCGACGTCTGGGTCGCGCCCAAGACCGGAGGCGTCGCGGAGCGGCTCTCGACGCCCAGAGGCGAGGAGTCGTTCCCGCGCTTTTCGCCCGACGGCTCGCTGATCGCGTTCGCCGGGAACTACGACGGCAACGAGGACATCTACGTGATACCCGTGGGAGGGGGTGTGCCAAAGCGCCTCACCCACCACCCCTTCTCGGACCGGATGCTGAACTGGTACCCGGATGGAAAGGCGATCCTCTACGCCTCGCCAATGGCAAGCGGGAGCCAGAGGTTCAACCAGCTCTACAAGCTCTCGGTCGAGGGCGGGCTGCCGGAGAAGTTGTCGGTGCCGTACGGTGAGTTCGGCGAGATCTCTTCCGACGGCAAGACGCTCGCGTTCGTGCCGAACAGCCAGGACTTTCGAACCTGGAAGCGGTACCGTGGCGGATGGGTGTCCCGCATCTGGCTGTTCGACCTCGCCACCCATTCCTCGACCCCGGTCGGGGATGACGCCGCCAGCTACAGCCAGCCGATGTGGCACGGCTCAACGCTGTACTTCCTGACCGACCGCGACGCCAACAAGCGCAACAACATCTGGGCACTCGACACGAAGACCGGCAAAATGCACCAGGTGACGACGTTCGCTGAGTACGATGTGCACTTTCCGTCGATCGGACCGTCCAACATCGTGTTCGAGAACGGCGGCCGCCTCTACCTGCTCGACCTCACAACCGAGAAGGCCCGCGAGGTCAAGATCGAGGTCGTGACCGACCGTGCCACGCTTAAACCGCAGGTCGAGAAGGTGGCCGATCTGATCGCCTGGGCCGACATCTCGCCCTCCGGGAAGCGCGCTGTGTTCGAGGCGCGCGGCGACGTTTTCAGCCTCCCTGCCGAGCACGGACCGATCTATGACCTCACCCGCACGTCCGGGGTTGCCGAGCGGTACCCGGCGTGGTCTCCCGACGGGAAGTTGCTTGCCTACTGGAGCGATCGCTCGGGGGAGTACGAGCTCACCGTCCGCAACGCCGACGGCTCGGGCGAGGAGCGCACCGTGACCAAGCTCGGCCCCGGGTTCCGCTACCACCTGTTCTGGTCCCCGGACTCAATGAAGCTGGTTTTCGCGGACCAGGCGATGAACATCAACCTGTGCGACGTGGCGACCGGCGCGGTGACGAGGGTTGACAAGGGCCTGTACATGTTCGACGGCAACCTCGAGGCGTTCACCGCGAGCTGGTCGGCCGATTCCCGCTGGGTCGCCTACGATCGCGACATCGAGACCCGGAACGCCGCGATCTTCATCTACGACACCCAGGAGAAGAAGCTCAGCCAGGTGACCTCGGGCTTCTACTACGACTCCGGGCCGGCGTTCGACCCCGACGGGAGGTATCTCTTCTACGTTTCCGGCCGCACGTTCCTTCCCGTCTACGGCGACGGCGACGCGGACAACACCTGGATCTACGCCAACACGGTCAACCTCGTCGCGGTCCCCCTGAGGGTGGACGTGCCGTCCCCACTGGCGCCCCGCAACGACGTCGAGGAGGGGAAGAAGGCCGAGGCCAAGAAGGACGAGAAGAAGGACGAGGGCAAGAAGGAGGAGGCGAAGAAGGCGGGAGACGCCAAGGAGACGGCGACGTCCGAGAAGGGCGAGAAGAAGGACGAGAAGCCCGCCAAGCCGGAGCCGGTCAAGATCGACCTCGCCGGCTTCGAGGAGCGGGTCGTGGTCCTGCCGCCGAAGGCGGGAAGGTACGCCGATCTCCAGGCCCTGTCGGACAAGCTGTTCTACCGCAGGCTCCCGCGCACCGGGTCGGGCGAGGAGAAGAACCCGCTCGTCTTCTACGACCTCAAGGAGCGCGAGGAAAAGACGGTGCTCGCCGACGTGGACGGCTACCAGATCGCGGCCGGCGGCGAGAAGATCTTGGTCGCCAAAAAGAAGGACTTTGCGATCATCGACCCCAAGCCCGACCAGAAGATGGAGAAGAAGCTCGCCACCTCCGAGCTCGAGATGACGGTGGACCCGGTCGCCGAGTGGCGCCAGATCTTCAACGACGCCTGGCGGTTCGAGCGTGACTACTTCTACGACCCGAACCTGCACGGCGTGGACTGGAACCGGATGCGCGCGCGGTACGGAGCGCTGCTCGACGGGTGCGTCACCCGCAACGACGTCAACTTCGTGCTGGGCGAGATGATCGCCGAGCTCAACTCCTCCCACACCTACCGCGGCGGTGGTGACCTCGAGAAGGGCGAGAAGCGCGGCGTCGGCCTGCTTGGCGCCGACTACGCCCTCGAGAACGGCGCATACAGAATCAAGAAGATCTACGACGGCGCGCCGTGGGACGCCGAAGTGCGGTCACCGCTTCTGGAGCCCGGCCTCAAGACCAAGGAGGGCGACTACCTGCTCGCCGTCAACGGCGCCAAGGTGGACGTCACCATGGACCCGTGGGCGGCGTTCGACGGCCTCGCGGGCAAGGACGTGATGCTCACGCTCAACGACAAGCCGACGGTGACCGGCAGCCACCAAGTGCTCGTGAAGACGCTCGACAGCGAGGCACGGCTGCGCAACCTGGCATGGATCAACGCGAACCGCCTCAAGGTCGAGAAGGCGACCGGAGGCCGCATCGGTTACATCTACGTGCCCGACACCGGCGAAGACGGGCAGGAGGAGCTCTACAGGCAGTTCATGGGGCAGCTCGGGAAGGACGGCCTCGTCGTCGACGAGCGCTTCAACTCCGGCGGCCAGATCCCCGACCGCTTCGTCGAACTCCTCAACCGCCCGGTCACCAACTACTGGGCCGTGCGCGACGGCAAGGACTGGCAGTGGCCTCCCGCCGCGATCCCCGGCCCCAAGGTGATGCTGATCAACGGCTGGAGCGGCTCGGGCGGTGACTGCTTCCCGCTCTACTTCAAGATGGCTCACCTCGGGCCGCTGATCGGCCGTCGCACCTGGGGCGGGCTGATCGGGATCTCGGGCGCCCCGGACCTCGTGGACGGGGGCGGCGTCACGGTACCCACTTTCGGCATCTACTCCACGGACGGCAAGTGGATCGTGGAGGGGCACGGCGTGGACCCGGACATCGACGTCGTGGACGACCCCGCCAAGATGTCGGACGGCGGCGACCCGCAGCTCGACCGCGGCATCGAGGAGGTCATGCGCCTCGTGAGGGAGAAACCGCCGGTGGTGCCCAAGCGGCCCGCGTACGAGAACCGGGCGGGGAAGTAGCGGCGCGCCAGTTTGACCTTCGGATCACCAGAAGCGGGCGGCTCGGGCCGCCCGTCCTGTGTCATCCCCGCAAAAGCGAGGTCCAGCGGCGACTCTTCTCCTTGCCGATGTCGTGCCCCCTCTCCCTCCGGGAGAGGGCGGGGTGAGGGTCAAGGCGATCGCCCTCGCCTTGCCGAGTGAGGTCTTCCGTCCCCTCGCCCTTTCCCTCTCCCCATGGGAGTGGGGACCGAGATACCCTTTTCGCAAGGAGTCCGGGCGACCTTCCGTCGCCGTGGTGGCCGCTCATGGGCGACAGCCTCGTTGACCGCGGCGAGCCGCGGGGCTATAAGCGGTACGTGCCACCCGTCCCTGCCCGAAGTGTAACAGCCCTGCAGCACTTTCTCGAGCGCCTCCGGTTTACACTCGTTGCGCTGGTCGTGAGCACCTTCCCGGAAAGCGTCAAGCGCAGCGGGTGGCCGGCCGCCTACGCCTCCGCGGCCGCCCACGCCTTCGGCGGCTGGGTCGAGTCCCTCGCGGCGGCCGGCCTCTTCGGCATCGGGTTCCTGCGCTACGTGACGTCGTTTGGCCGCTCGACGGGCTGGACCTACCTGAGCAACGTGCCGACCTCGACGGTCTGGGACTGGCGCGGCGTCGGTCTCATCGGGTTCCTCAGCTACCTTCTCACGCCGGTCGCTTGGGTAACCCTGTTCTGCTTCGTCGAGGGAATCCTCCGTGCGCTGGACGCGGCGTTTTCGGAGCGGATGCTGGGGATGGCATTCGTCGCCCTCCCGTGGCGCGGTGCACTGGCGGTGAAGGCGCTCATCAGGCGCAGACGCCACGAGAGCCGGCTGGGCCCCGACCGCCCCGACGAGGTAGTCGTAGGCGACGGGCCAGTCGTGGCGCTGACGATGTTTGTCGCGCGCGAGAAGCCGTGGGCCGACAACCAGGTGCTCGAGTACGAGGGCGGGTTCTACCGCGCGGTCAGCAAGCGCATCGTGGACCGCGGCGGATATCACGCCTACCGCTACGACTTCCGGCGCCTCGGACCGGGCGAGGTGATCCGCGGCGTGCTCCTTAGCTACCCGCCCGATGACGACCCCACCGGAAACGAACGAACGAGGCCTAGATCACGCTGATTCCGGGCAACCGGAACGCTGAGGCGTGGACATCGCCTTGCACCCAAGAATGCTCGGGGGATAAAGCTCCGCTGGACACGACCTCTTGGCGGGGCGTGGGTGACAAGCTCGGCGGCACCGCACCTCGAGAATGCTGGCGGCTACAACGTCCTACGCGCGCCGACCGTCCGATGAGGTCTACGCGGGGTCTTCACTGTCGAGGCATCTTCCTTCGTCGGGATGCGCTGCAGGTGCTTCTCTACGGCTCGCACGAAGACGGCGAAGTGGTCGCGCATGGCCCGCTGGGCGGCACGAGGATCGTGGGCGGCGACGGCCTTGGCAAGGCGGAGGTGGGCCGGATATGAGGAGGTCCCGGTCACGATGTTTGCCTCGTACCAGAGGTCCTGAAGGGGGCGATTCACGTCCCACAGAATCCTTTTCGCGAGCTGCAGGAAGCGGTTGCCGCATGCGTTGCCGAGAAGGTGGTGGAAGTCCGTTCCCTGCTGGGCGCCTCGCATGGGGTTCTCGAGGTTCCCGCGCTGACCCTCGACCACCGCTTGCATCTCCTTGATCTGTTCGTCCGTGGCCCGTTCGGCGGCGAGTCGTGCGATCTCGCCCTCGATGAGGCCGAGCGCCTCCAGGATGGGGAGGAAGTCGGCGCGGCTCGGGGGGTCCACACTCCTCAACAGCTCCTCGGCCCACTGGTGGCGGGTGTTTTCGAACCGGACGAGCTCGAGCCGGCGATGTCCCTTTTCCGTCAGCACGCGCCCGCGGTTGCTCACCTTCACGGTGAGCCCGTCGTGATCCAACTCCCTGAGGATACGGCCGACGGTGGGCTGACTCGCCGAGATGCCGTGGTCCCGCAGGTAAAGCTGAAGGGTCCCCGATCCGACGCCGTCTGCGGCGCCGTCGAGGCGTTCGAGCACAAGAGCGAAGCTTGGCGGTACCGTAACTCGAGGCGTTATGGGATGTGGGTCACGTCGGGGGCGTCGGTGGTAAGACTGGGTCTCTAGCTGAGGCAGGTTTCCGTTCACGGTCTGGTGTGCCATACCTTTGCCTCCGAATTCAACGGTTTGCGCGGCCGCGGTGTTTTCCGGGCGTCGGCCGCCAGGGTCCCTTGTTCCCGTCAAAGGTCCATCATCCTACACCGTCTCTTCTCCGGCAGACTGACCTGGGCCAACAGAATCCGAGGGCCAAGAGGCAAACAGGTGGGGGTTGGCTGGCCCCCCGGGGCTCCCTTCAGATTGCAGGCGGCCGGTGCCGAAAACGCGTACACTTCCGGTCACTGCACCATCGCTCAATTCTGAGACTGCATCTGAGCTGGAAGCCCCCTTGACAAGTCCATAGGCGCGCCGGTATTTTTCCTCCTGAGTAATCATACCTGATGAGTGGTCTCCGGGGGGTGTCCAATTCCGGCCGCCTCGACCGGGCCACCGGAGAGGAGGAGGAATGACTCGAAAGCGGGTGTTGACACTCTTTTTGGCCGCCATGGTGCTGGCGGCCGGGCCCCTGTGGGCGGACGTCAAGACGCGGGGCCAGGTCGAGGGTGCGGTGAGGACCGAGGACGGTGCCACCCTGCCGAACGCCGCCGTCACGCTCAGCGGGCAGGGCCTGATCCAGGAGGCGGTCTCGTACACGACCGGGCCCTCCGGCGTCTTCCGGTTCCTCAACCTCAACCCCGGGAGGTACAAGCTGCTCGTCGCCGCCCAGGGGTTCGAGAGCAAGGAGTACGGCATCGACGTTTTGGTGGGCAAGACGGCCACAGTCGACGTTACGCTCAAGGTCGCCGGGGTCACAGAGGCTATCGCTGTTCAGGTTCAGGCGCCCCTGTTCGACCAGACGACGCCGAGCTACGGCACCAACCTGCCGCTTCAACAGCTAGAAAAACTCCCGACCACCCGCAATTTCATCGACATCGTCGACGCGACTGCAGGGATGGACAACCGGATGGCCTTCGGCGCCGGCGGCAACGTGGACGGGTACGACACGTTCGGCTTCGGGGCGGCGACCAACTCGTACCTCTTCAACGGCGTGAGCGTATCCAACCTGGAGTTCGGCAACTCGTGGGTGAACCCGAACGTCGACTCGATCCAGGAGATCCAGATCGTCGGGCCGGGAGGGTCGGCCGAGTACTCGAACTACAGCGGCGCGGTCGTGAACGTGATCACCAAGGCGGGCACGAACCAGTACAAAGGCATTGTCGGCGTGTACTTCACCAACCACAGCCTGACCGGCGACAACTCGGAAGGGATCAAAGACCTCGATCAGGGCACGATCAAGCGCAATGCCGAGTACAGCGCCACGCTTGGCGGGCCGATCGTACGCGATAAGCTCACGTTCTTCGCCAGCGCCGGCCTCCACGACTCGGCAACCGCGCCGCCCGGAACCGAGTTTTACGACAGCTTGAACCGGAAGCAGTACCAGCTTCGTCTGGACTACCTTGCAAACCAGAGCCACACGTTCTCGGGTTCGATCAACTACGAGCCGATCCTCGACGAGGATCTGGGTCTCCAGGCTGAGACCGGACCGGAGACCGGCTACTACCGCAAGCAGCACACCACGACGGGCTATCTGAGCTGGGTTGGGCAGTGGGGGGACAACACCCTCTCCGAGGTGCGGTACGCGAAAGTGTACGGCTTCAACTACCGCATCCCGAACGCGCCCCTGGGCACCCCCAGCGTGTACGACGGAAGCAACGGGGTTCGTTACAACTCGGTAGGGTTTCAGCGCCAGCAGCCCAACGGCCGGTACGAAGGCCGTGCCGCCGTGACCCACTTCGCGGAAGGCTTCCTCGGGGGCAGCCACGAGATCAAGGGAGGCCTGGAGCACGAGAATGCGTGGCAGAGGACGGACTTCGTCACGTCCGGCAACGCGTTCTTGTACCTGTTCCCGGTTGGGGCGATGACCTACGTCCAGGGCATCGTCGGCTACAACACGCGTGTGGCCGCCGGCCTGAAACGGACCGGCGCGTACATTCAGGATCGCGCGCGCTTCGGCCGCACAACGATTTCCCTTGGCGTCCGCTACGACAAGCCCAACACCTACGACATGAACACCGACAAGACGTTGCTCGAGTTCACCCAGGTCGCACCGCGACTGGGTCTCGTGCATGACTTCGCCGGCAACGGCCGCAGCATCGGACGCGTCTCGCTGGGCCGCTATTTCGACAAGGTGCCGACCTACGGCCCCGGTACGTACGCGGGCACCGGCTTCGACCCGATCACCTACTACGGTGCCTTCACCGACCAGCATTTCGACCCCCATGACTGGCAGGCGATCAAGGACTTCATCATCAAGCCCGAGTACATCACGTCCTACTTCGATAGCCAGGCGATCCCCGTGGAGAAGGGGACCAATGGTCCGCACACCGACATCGCCAACGTGGGGTTCGACCAGGAGCTCGGTCGCGGCTGGGCGCTATCGGCGAACTACATCTACCGCAAGACCACCGACTACATCGTGCTGACCCAGTACGCAAACCCGAACACCTACGAGCCGGTCACATATACTTCAACCTTCACGGGACGCACTTTCACCTATTACACGGTCACCGGAGGCGGACCGCGCGCGTTCGCCCTCGGCAATCGCGATTTCAACTACGAGAAGACGAACATGTTCATCATCGAGCTGCGCGGACGGCCGACTGCGCGCCTGTTCGTGGATGCCTCACTGACGCTCGAGAACACCGTCGGAACGAAGGACAACAACGAGTGCGGGATCCTGAGCCTGTGCAGCAACGGTGTCGACACCGACCCCAACTGGGAGAAGAACCCGTTCTTCACCAAGGGCAACCTGAGCCAGAACCGCCCCTGGAACTTCAAGGTGCGGGGCAGCTACACGTTCCCGTTCAACCTCACCACCTCCGCCGATGTGCGCTGGTTCGCGGGACGAGCCTACGGCGCGCAGGACTACTGCTACCAAATCCCGGATGCGGCGTGGTGCAACGACCCGTACTTCTCGTACGGCGTGCTGCTCGAGCCCAAGGACTCCCGCAAGGAGGACAGCCACGCCCTGGTCAACCTCAGGCTCGCGCAGGACTTCAAGCTCGGCGGGACGATCCTCACGGCGTCGCTCGACGTGACCAACGCCCTCAACGCGGCCATCGACTTCAACACGAACATCCAGAACACCGTCAGCGCGACCTACCCCAAAGAGTCCGCGGAACAGGGCAAGACGGTGTCGGCCTTCGGCAAGCCGTACGCCGTCACCAGGCCTCGGCAATTGAAGTTCGGGCTTCGCTTGAGCTTCTAGTCTCAGCGGTGCGGGCGAGGTCCCGCGACGCAATCTGACCGGCCGGGCGGTCGTTAGGCCGCCCGGCCTTTGTTCACCGGACGGAGGTGCTGAGGTGAAGAAGCCTGGTGGCGTACTTCTTACGTGCCTCGTCATGACCACCCCGGTGCTCGCCGCCGGGTCGGGGCCCAGGATCGTCGTTAGCCCCGACTACCTCGTGAGCCGCGACGGCAACATCCCCCACGTCGAAACGCACATTGCGACCAACCCTTTGAACCACAAGAACCTCGTAGGCGCCTCAATCGTGAGCGTAAGGCCCGAGGGTGGATGGGCGAACCGCACGTACGTCACGCACGACGGCGGCGCCTCCTGGAAGTGGGTTGACTTCCCCGAGCAGCTTGAATTCGGCAGCGGCGACCCCCAGGTCGCCTTCACTCCCCACGGCACCGCGCTGTTCATAGGGCTCGCCTTCGGTTCGGTGACCGACGAGAACGACAAGCCCCGCGGCGGCATGCACATCTACCGCTCCACCGACGGCGGGAGCTCGTGGCGCGAAACGCAGCTCGTCTGCTGCTCCCACGACCACGAACAGGTGGTGATCGACAACACGCTGGGTAGGTTTGCAGGGCGCATCTACCTCTCGACGCTTTGGGACTACCCGGTGTATCGCGTTGGCGTTTTTCGCTCCGACGACGACGGACTGACCTTTACTGGCCCGGTTGAGGCCGCGAACGGCGGAGGGACCATTGGCATCAACAGCTACACGCCGGTGGTCCTCTCCGACGGCGCCCTCATCGTTCCGTTCGGCGACTTCGAGTTTCTCCCCGAGAAGCGCAAGGTCAAGGGAAAGATCGAGATGAGCCACTGGTTCGTCAGCTCGAGCGACGGCGGCGTGACGTTTTCCGAGCGGCGCAAGATCCACACGCAGGTGTACGACTTCGACGACCCCGACTCGCGCCGCGAGGGGACCTTTCCGTCCGTGGCCGCCGACGCGACGACCGGCAAGTACCGGGACCGGATCTACTTCGCGTGGACCGACTCCAGGTCGGGCAAGGCGCGCATCCTCTTTTCCCTCTCACGCGATCGCGGGCAAACCTGGACCCAGCCCCGCGTCCTCGACGGCAATCTGCCGACCGGCGCCCGCCAGTTCCAACCGGTGCTCGCGGTGAACAAGGACGGCGTTCTGGGCGCGCTCTGGCTCGACACGCGGAACTCCGCCGACGGTACTCGCTACGAGGTGTTCTTTGCCGCGTCGCTGGACGGCGGCGACACTTTCCTCCCGTCGGTCGTGGTGTCCTCCGAGCCGTCGCTCCAGCGCGGCCCCGGCAACGTTGCCGTGAACCCCATGGCCTCGAAGTACAAGGGCGAGGGCGTGCTGTCGTTCCTGTCGGCGTACACACGCTGGGGACAGGGCGGCGACTACATCGGCATGGCAGCCGACCGCAGGGGGGTGTTCTTCCCGCTCTGGCCCGATGCGCGGAGCGGAACCTTCCAGCTCTACACGGCGGCGATCCGGGTCGAGGTGCCCGCCCCGCCACCAACGCCCGTGCCGGGCATGCCCACGCCGGCGGCGGCTGCGCCTAAGGCGCCAGAACGCGTGCGGACGATGGTGCTGGATAGGGTTGACCTGGTTTTCGATCCCTCACGTTTCGATTCGGAAACCAACACGGTGGAGATTCCGGTGCGGTTGAAGAACACGTCGGAGAGGGCGATCTACCCCCCCATCAGCCTGGAGATCGTCGGCTTCCACTGCGGCCTTGCGGAGACGGAGGAGGACAAGAGGGACGCCCCGAGCGTACTCAACGCGGAGAACGGCAAAGGGGGGGTCGGTGCGGCGTTTCCGTTCGACGCCGGTCTGCGGGGCTCGGAGTCACTCGCCCCCGGGGCCCTCTCCGGCCCGATCGTCCTGCGCTTCAAGCTTTCGGACCCTGTGAAGACCCCCTGTACCCACTTCTTGGTCTTCGGGATGGTGGAGGAGAAGTAACTCGCCCGCGACGGGCGTACCAAAGTCCGCGCGAGGAGGACATTGGCACGAGATCGTCACTGACCGCGGCCGTGCGCGTCACTCGCGTGCACCACTGCCGCGGCGAGCACTTGAGTCAGCCGTCACAGATGTGGTGGGGAGGTTCTCGATGACCTACCGTGACCTGTACCTGCGCACCGTCGTGGTCTCTGCAGCGATGTTGGTGCTCCCGGCGGGCTTGCGAGCACAGCAGCCCACGATCCAGGTTTCGCCGAACGTCCAGGTGAGTGCCGCGCACGGGAAGAGGCTGCACCACGAGCTTGTCATCTCGGCCAGTCCTACGGATCCGAACGTGCTCCTGGCGTGTGCGATGATCTTCGACGCCCGGGACGCCTCCCGGCACGTCATCGCGTACGGCTCCTCCGACGGCGGAAAGAACTGGTTGCCCACGCTGGAGGTCGATCGCACGACCTTCGTCGGGGATCCGGACTGCACGTTCGGCCCGGATGGGACAGCCTACCTCTCGGCTTTGCCGCTTCACTACGAGTCCGCGGCGGAACCCGAGATGCTGGTCTACCGGTCCGCCGACTTGGGAAGGACGTGGTCCGAGCCGGTGGTGCTGCCATTCATCGACCGCGAGTATCTGGCGGTGGACTGGACCTCCGGTCCGCGGCGGGGGTACCTCTACCTGCACGGCAACGCCGTCCGCGACCCCACCGTGGACGGGGACGATCGCATCGTGTTCACGTTCTTCCGCTCGACGGACGGCGGCGTGACGTTTTCTTCCCCGAAGAAACTCCTTCCCGACGGCGAGCACATGGCGTTCGGCACGGGCAACGGCGTGGTCCTCTCGGACGGCACCTACGTCGCTTCGTTCTACGAGTGGTACGACCGCAAGAACCTCACGAACAAGGATTTTACCAAGGCGGACGGGGCGTTGAAGCTGGTCCGCTCCACCGACGGCGGCGACCACTTCTCCAAGGCGGTCGTCGTCAGCGAGTGGCACGGGTGCATCGGGTGGACGCCGGGCCTGCCTGTGCTCGCAGTCGATACCAGCGGTGGGCCTTTCCGGGACCGGCTCTACCTGACCTGGCCGGACCGCCGGTCCGGACGGTGCGAGGTGCTGCTTTCGTACACCTCGGACAAGGGCGAATCCTGGTCGAAACCCATCGTCGTCAACGACGACCAGTCGCCGTCTGATCGCGAGCGCCACCGCGATCATTTGCTGCCGTCGGTGGCCGTCAACCGATCGGGGGTGGTCGGTATGGCCTGGTCCGATCGGCGCGAGAGCGCCGACAACCTCTCGGGATGGCGCCTGCGCTTCTCCGCCTCCCTCGATGGCGGTGAGACCTTTACGCCCAGCGTCTGGGTGTCCGAGCAGGCGCAGAAGGACCCGACAGGGGGATACGTCCCGATCATGGCGTACAGCAACGGTGGTG
>MEKI01000019.1:72284-72611 GCA_001766905.1 Acidobacteria bacterium RBG_13_68_16 | reverse complement strand
ACACCACCGTCGCCAACAAGTACTACGTGGATGAGGCGTATGACCGCGCCCTCGTCCGGCCGCTCGCCGGTCTGGCACGGTTCTCGTGGAAGGGGATCGACACAGTGGCCATCGACGGGACGCTGAACGCCTCCGCGTTCTTCACCGAAATTGCAGGCGACCTCCTGCGCTTCGTTCAGACCGGCAACGTGCGCAACTATGGCCTGCTTGTGCTGGCCGGGGCACTGGCCGCGGCGGCCTGGCTGCTGCTCTAGGGGGTGACCGTGCCGACCGAGCCCTTCCTCTCCGCCCTCGTCCTCACGCCTGGCGTGGCCGCCCTCCTGCTCC
>MEKI01000019.1:65944-72233 GCA_001766905.1 Acidobacteria bacterium RBG_13_68_16 | reverse complement strand
CGTCGCTGGTCGCGTTCGCCCTCGCGCTCCTCGCGTGGGCCCGCTTCGACCCGGCTAACCCGGGCTTCCAGTTCGTGGAGGTCAGGACCTGGCTGCCAAGCGTGGGAATCGCGTACCGCCTGGGGATGGATGGAATCTCCCTGCTCCTGGTGCTGCTCACCACGTTTCTCCAGCCGCTCGTCTTCATCTCCTCCTGGAAGCCAATCCACGTGCGGGTGAAGGGATACGTGGTCTCGATGCTGCTACTCGAGACCGGGATCCTGGGCGCGTTCCTCGCGACCGATCTTTTCCTCTTCTACGTCTTCTGGGAGCTGATGCTGTTGCCGATGTACTTCATCATCGGCGTCTGGGGAGGCGACCGCCGGATCTACGCGGCGGTGAAGTTCGTGCTCTTCACTCTCGCGGGCTCGCTGCTGATGCTGGTCGGAATCATCTTCCTGAGCACGTTCCACCACGCCAAGACAGGGACGTGGTCGTTCAGCTACACCGACATGCTGGGCCTCTCGATTCCGATGGGCGAGGGGTTCTGGCACTCCCCGCAGATGCTTCTGTTTGCCGCCTTCGCGCTGGCGTTCGCGATCAAGGTACCGGTTTTCCCCCTCCACACCTGGCTGCCGGATGCCCACACCGAGGCGCCCACAGGAGGTTCCATCATTTTGGCGGGTGTGCTTCTGAAGCTGGGAACCTACGGTCTGCTCCGCTTCAACCGCCCGCTCTTCCCGGAGGCGTGGCAGCGCGCGACCCCGCTGTTCTTGACCCTGGCGGTCATCGCGATCATCTACGGCGCCCTGGTCGCATGGGCGCAGCGGGACATGAAGAGGCTCATCGCGTATTCCTCGGTGACCCACATGGGTTTCATCATCCTCGGGCTCTTCGCCGGCACGCTGACCTCAGCCCAGGGAGCGTTGATTCAGATGGTCAACCACGGACTGTCCACCGGTGCCCTCTTCCTGCTGGTGGGAGTAATTTACGACCGGCGGCACACCAGAATGATCGAGGACTTCGGTGGCCTGGCCGCGGTGATGCCCCTGTACACCGGAGCGTTCCTGATCTCCACCCTGGCCTCCATCGGCCTCCCGGGCCTGAACGGCTTCGTGGGGGAGTTCCTGATCCTGACCGGCGCGTTCCCGCGCTACCCGACTGCAGTGGTGCTCGCGGCCACCGGGATCGTCCTTGGTGCCGTGTACATGCTCTCCCTCGTCCAGCGCGTGTTCTGGAACGCCCTCCGCCATGAGGAGAACCGGACGCTGCCCGACCTCACGTGGCAGGAGGTGCTCGCCTTCGCCCCGATGGGTGTCTTCATGGTGTGGATCGGGGTCCACCCCGGCACCTTCCTCTCGCTGTCCGAGGCGGCGGTCCGTCGACTCATCGGAGGTTGAGCGTGAGCCCCAACGATCTCGCCACGATTCTTCCGGAGCTCGTGCTGGTGCTGGCGGGGGGTGCCCTGGTACTGGCCGACGCTTTCGCGCCCGCCCTGCGGCCCCGTTTCGGGCTCCTCGCGGGGCTGTCGGCGGTCGTCGCGCTGCTGCTGCGTTGGGTCGAGCCGTTGCCCGGCCCCGTATGGGCGGGTGCGCTGATGGTGGATCCGCTTGCCCGCTTCGTGGACACGTACATACTGGCGGCGCTCCTCCTCGTTGCGGTGATGGCTGACCCGTACCTGGCCCGGACCGGTACCCGCTACGGGGAGTTCTACGGCTTGCTGCTGTGGTCGGCGACCGGCGCGATGGTGCTCGCCAAGGCGGACAACCTGCTGGTCGTCTTCGTGGCGCTCGAGTTGCTCTCGATCTCCCTGTACGTCCTCAACGCGTTTCACCGCGAAAGCGGGATTTCCCTCGAGGCCGGCTGGAAGTACCTGGTGTTGGGTGCGTTCGCCTCGGCATTCCTGCTCTTCGGCATCGCGCTCCTGTACGGCGCCACGGGGACCTTTTCCCTGCGCGCGACCGCCGATGTCATCGGGGCGGTCCCGCTGCCCGCCAGGCCGCTGCTCCTCGCCGCGCTGGCTCTCATCCTCACGGGCTTCGGGTTCAAGCTTGCCCTCGTACCGTTCCATGCCTGGGCCCCCGACGTCTACCAGGGGGCACCCACGCCGGTAACCGCGTTTCTCTCGGTGGTGCCGAAGGGCGCCGCCCTGATCGTCCTCGCCCGCGTCGTGGCGACCGTATCCCCGCAGATCCTCACGCCACGCTGGCTGCCCCTGCTCGCCACCGTGGCGGTGGCGTCCCAGACCCTCGGTAACCTCGTGGCGATCGCGCAGCGGGACGTCAAGCGAATGCTGGCCTACTCGGGGATCGCGCACATGGGGTACGCGCTGGTCGGACTGGTCGCCTTCGGCTTCGACGGCCTCACCGGCGTGCTGGTCTACCTTGCCGCGTACACCTTCATGAACATCGCGGCGTTCGCGGTGGTCTCCGCATTCTCGGAGAGCGAGGACGAGCCCCACTTGATCACCGACCTCGCGGGCCAGGGCTGGCAGCGCCCGTTCCTGTCGTTCTCCCTTGCGCTCTCGATGTTCTCGCTTGCAGGTATTCCACCCACCATCGGCTTCGTTGCCAAGTTCCTCGTCTTCCGCGCCGCCGTCAATGAAGATCTCGTCTGGCTCGCGGTGGTCGGCGTTCTTAACAGTCTCATCTCGGTCTTCTTCTACGTGCGGGTGGTATACTTCCTCTACATGAAGCCGCTACAACGGCGCGCTCCCAGCTACTCCGAACCCTGGCTGGTGAAGCTCGTTGCGGGTGTCTGCGCCCTCGCCATGGTGGTGCTGGGCGTCTTCCCCGCCTGGCTGGTGAGCGCCGCCGAGTTCGCGGCACGGATCCTTGTGAGGTGAGCCATGGCCTTCAAGCGCTACATCCCGGTCGAAAGCATCTCTGAGCTGACCATCAACCGTCTGTCCGTCTACCTTCGCTGCCTTCAGCAACTCGAGCACGAGGATACCTCCACCATCTCCTCCCAGGAGCTGGCGGACCGATTCCATCTCAACTCGGCTCAGATCCGCAAGGATCTCGCGTACTTTGGGGAGTTCGGCATCCGCGGGGTCGGATACAACGTGACCCAGCTCCGGGAGCACCTGGTCAATATCCTGGGTCTTCACGAGGAGCGGCGGGGGCTAGTGGTCGGTGCTGGGAACCTCGGCACCGCGCTTTCGCACTACTCGGGTTTCAACACAGGCGGCTTCCGCATCGTCGCGATCCTCGACTCCGATCCCCACAAGATCGGCAAGCGGGTGCCCGGAGGGTTGGTGGTGGAGAGCGTCTCCGATTTGACCAAGATTGTGAAAGAACGGAAAGTGCACATAGCCGTCATCACGGTGCCTTCCGGCTCCGCCCAGAAGGTGTACGACGAGCTGGTCGAGGCGGGCGTCCAGGCCGTCCTCAACTTCGCCCCGGCCCAGCTTAAGGGCCACACCGAGGTGAAGCTCAAGAACGTGGACCTGAAGATCAACCTGGAGCTGCTGTCGTTTTTCCTGACACACGCGTCCCGGCTGGCCTCGATCACCTGAGCTCGGCCCCAGTCAAGCCAGCGCTTGCATGAGGCTATGTGCCCGACCGTCGTCGGGCCGCTTTCCCGGCATCAACTGAACCTGATCGACCTGACGATCTCCTCGAACTCGGGGCGGATCTTCTCAACGCTGGCCTGCTTGCAGGTCGCGGTGATCAGGAGCAGCTCGTTGTTGGGTCGCGGGATTTGGTACTGCATGCTGACGGTGCCGGTGACTACCCCCTCGTACTCGATGTAGAAGGCCTCGGACTTGCTCAGCGCGCGGCGCTCGCACCGGACGACGTTGAGGTTGCGGCCCGCAAACTTGGCGAGCTTGGCTGGATACGCCTCGCAAACCTGTCGGACCTGGTCCAGGGCGTCCGGGATTCTGCCGCGCCGCACCATGACGTTGATGTTGTTCGCAAACGTCGCATCGCTGGTTGTACGGTCGAACAGCATCTCCATTGAGCCGCTCTCGACCTTGGCCTTGAGGTTCCGGAGTAGCTCCGGATTGACGTTTCCGACGGTTTCCGGCCTCATGTCGACGAGTGTCGGAGTGTCCGCCAGTGCCTGCTTCGTGAGCACGACCCAATCGGCCGGGACGTTCGCGGTGAACCCGAACGAGCTCTGGAACTCCGAGCCGTGAGCGGCTGTCGTCCACACGACGAGCACGACCAACCAAGAAAAAAAACGCCTCATCGAATCCTCCCTAGCCCGGCGAGGGCCTACCTCGTTTCGGGGGGGACGTGCGCTTAAGCCTGTCAACCGGGCAACCAGGCCCTCGCCCGTCGCGCAGGGCACAAATTAGAATGAGGATGAGACCATGTCAAGATCCCGGTCCCCGGGTCGTCCCCGGCTGGCGGCGACGAACGCGCCCACGGGGCCGCAACCTCCCCGGCCGCGAGGGACTTGCACCTGGACACCGGGCGTCGGGGGCAACTCAGCGGGTCGGACGCGACGGGAGTGGGGTGGCCGACGCGGCCGCCGCCCGCTCGATGAGCGCCTGCAGACGGTGCTGCACCCGGTCCTGACGTCCCTGGAGCGTGGCGATCTCGGCGCGAGCGGCTTCCAGCAGCTTGGCCTGCTCCGCCTGGGGTGTCGGCAGTTGCTGGTCGCGCTCGAGCTTTTCCATCTGGGCGCTCAGCGCCTTCAGCTGCGCCTCAAGAAACTGGCGGCTAGCCGGGTCCCGGGCCGCCTCGAGCTGGACGGACAGGTCCTGCCTGGCGCGCGTGAGCTCGGCGACGAGTACCCGCTGGTCCTCGCGCTGCCGCTGGCTCGTCAAGAGCCTGCCCACCTGGTCGCGAACCCAGGTGAAGCGCCGCCACTCGACGCCTAGCGAGCGCGCCGCTTCCCGCTCCGCCACGGTCAGCTCCTGCACGTGGCGAAGGACGTCGCCCCCGGTCTGCTCGACGTCGGTCAGGGCGTCCTCGAGTCGCTGGAGCGCCCGTCCCCGGACGGCCACGAACATCTGCACGTCGAACGGCGTCAGCGGCTCCTGGTCGATGGCCCTCGCGGCCGTCGGCGATGCGGCCAGCGTGGCGGCAGGGGCCTTGGGCCCTTTGCACGCGGGAAGCAGGAACGCTGCAACGACGGGAGCAACGAGCAAAGTGCGCTTCAGACTCACGCCGGAAGCGTAACACTCTCGGATCGGGGCACAAAAGGGCGCTAAACTACGCCGCGATGACATCGGCGAAGCGCGTCGGGAAGTACGAGATCGCCGAGCAGATCGGGGCCGGCGGCTTCGGAACCGTCTACAAGGCCTGGGACCCTTTCATCCAGCGTTGGGTGGCGCTCAAGACCTGCAGCACCACCGACGCCGAGGTGACGCAGCGGTTCTTCCGCGAGGCCCAGCTCGCGGGCGCCCTGCAGCATCCCAACATCACCCTGATCTACGACTTCGGCATTGACGGCAAGACCCCCTATTTCGTCCAGGAGTTTCTCAGCGGCACCGACCTCGACGACCTGCTGGCAAGCCGCACGGTCACCCTGGACGGGATGCTGGCGATCCTGCTGCAGGTGTGTGTCGGGCTCGACTACGCCCACTCGCGTGGCATCGTTCACCGCGACATCAAGCCCGCCAACGTGCGCGTGCTCGAGGATGGGACCGTCAAGATCATGGACTTCGGCATCGCCAAGTCGATGGAAGCCGAGTCGCGGCTCACCCAGACCGGCGTCGCGCTCGGCACCGCGGGCTATCTGGCGCCCGAGCAGCTCTCAGGCAAACCGCTGGACCCGCGCACCGATCTCTTCTCGCTCGGCGTGATGGTGTACGAGATGGTCACCGGCGCGCGCCCGTTCTCCGGACCCAACCTGTCCAACGTCATCTACCAGATCCTCAACCAGGACCCGGTGGCGCCCCGGCAGCGAAACGCCGCCTGCCCCGAACGCCTCGAGACGGCGATCCTCAAAGCACTCGCCAAGGAGCCGGCGGATCGCTACGGGAGCGTGCGGGAGTTCGCCTCCGAACTCAAGGCGGTGCTCGCGTCCCTTCCGCAGCGGGGGACATCGCGGCGCCCGGAGACCACGACCGCCATGGTACGCGAGGAGTTGGCCCGGCTGGCTTCCCAGCCTGGGGATAGCCTCACCGCGGCCACTGCGCTAGCGGCACGGCCGCTCGATCAGCTCGCCACGAGCGGGTTCACGCCCGAGGCGCGACCTCACCGCAAGCGAACGCTCGGGATCGTCGCCGCCGCCGTGGTGGTGGCCGCCGCGGCAGCGGTTCTCCACTTCTTCTTCGGCTGGGGGGCGCTCGTGCCTGCCGGCAGCCTCGTGGGCGGCGAATCACAGGCCTCCCGCGCCCTGACCCCGGTACCGC
>MEKI01000019.1:62798-65920 GCA_001766905.1 Acidobacteria bacterium RBG_13_68_16 | reverse complement strand
CCGTGCCCACGCCGGCCGCGGTCGAGGTCCAGCTGTTCGTCGATCCCCCGGCGGAAGTGGACGTGGATGGACAGGCCCTGGGCAAGATGCAGTCCACCAAGCTCACGTTGACGGTCGGAAGGCACAGCTTCCGCCAGCGCATACCCGGTTACCGCGAGGCCACCCAGGAGGCCGAGGTGACCACCGCCGGGCAGACCATCGCCCTTCACCTCCCGCCGTTCGGTCTGCTCACGGTGGTTAACGACTTCGGCGTCGCGGTTCAGGGCGCCACCGTGTACCTGGACGGAGACCTCGTCGGACCCTTGCCGGTGCGGGACCGGAAGGTGGAGGCGGGCACCCACGAGCTGCGGGTCGTCTGGCTCGACGGTGCCGAGTACCGCACAAGGCTGGAGGTCACGGCCGCCAGCCAGCAGACCAAGGTCGTGCGCCCCCAGTAGTCCGGCCTTCCCTTCGGTGTTTTGCTAGACTCCCGGCATGCACAAAGGCACCGTGGTGGCGGCGCTCGTCCTGCTGTCCGCGGCTCTCGCCTGGGCCCAGGACCCGCTCACCGACGGTGACAAGGCGTTCCGAAGCGCGAACTTCAAGAGCGCCGTAAAGCTCTACTCCGCGGCGGCGAACGCCGAACCGGATCCAGGCAAGCGGGCGGAAATCCGGGTGAAGCTCGCCATGGCCTACTTCAACGCGAAGGAACGGACCAAGGCCGAGGAAGCGCTCACCGCAGCGCTCAACGATGCGCCGCAGCTCGAGCTGGTCCCGGAGTTTTACGAGGCCGAGTTCATCAGGCTTTTCAATCGTGTGAGGACGAGGATGACGGCCCCGCCGACCCAGGTGGCCGGTTCAGGGCCGGTCCGGACCGGCGGCGCGGCGGGTTCGCTCGCGCAGATCCGACAACGCCTCGCGCAGGCCGGGGACAACACGGCGGTTGAGGCGATCCTCCCGACCATCGAAGTGCTGGAAGCTTCGACCCCGGCGAACACGCTCCCCGACGTACTGGATGTGAAGGCCGAGGCGCTCGAGCGCCTGGGCCGCACACCCGACGCGCTCGAGCTGCGCGGCCGCGTGGCGGCGATGCGGGCCGCGGCGCAGGCGCTGCCGGGAACCTCAGCGGTTCCGCTGGAGGCGCTGCTCGACGCGCGTCGCCTGCTCGCTGCGGGGCGCCCGCAGGATGCGATCTCCTTCCTGCACGGGGTGCTCCTGGCCCAGCCGTCGTGCATGCCGGCGCTCGAGCTCGAGGCCGAGGCCTTCCTCGAGGCGGGCCAGCTCGAGGATGCCTACAGCGTCCTGCGCACGGCCCTGCTCGGAAACGAGAAGCCCGAACTCCTGATGTCGCTCGGCGAGGTGGAGTTGCGGCGCGGTCGTCCCACCGGGGCGCGGGATGCCTTCCGGCGAGTCGTCGAGGTGGACCCCGGGAACGACCGGGCGTGGGCAGCGCTCGGGCTGCTGGCTTCGCGCATGGGTGATTTGCCGACCGCGCGCGAAGCGCTCGACCGGGCGCTGGCCGGAAACGGCACGCTGTTTGAGGCCAGGGTCGTGCGGGCCCAGATCGCGCTCGTCGACGGCCAGCCGACCGCAGCCTTCCAGCACCTGCAGCGCGCGCTGCAGGTCAAGCCCGACGACCCGTGGGCGACCGGATGGCTGGGTGCGACGTACCTCGCCAGCTCGAACAACGCCGCGGCGGCAGAAAAGCTCCAGGCCGCGGTCAAGGCCGAGCAGGTGCAGTTCAGCGCGGCGCTGGTGGAGGCGCTGCGGCGCGCCGGCAAGGTGGTGGAGGCCCTCGCGATCCTGGAGGGTGCCAAAGTCGAGGAGCCCAAGGCGAGCCTGCTGCGGGCCCGCTGCCTGCTCGACTCGGGACGCCCCGCAGAGGCCCAAGCCGTCCTGGTGAACCTGATCACGCTTTTCCCGCGGGACGCGGAAGCCCACTACCTGCTTGGCGTTGCCTGCCACGCCCAGAGAAACTGGCCGGCTGCGACCAAGGAACTTGCCGCCGCTGCCGCGCTCCCCGGCGCCCCGGCGATCGCCCGCGAGGCGGTGAGCCCTGCCGAGGACACGCGCCGCGCCCAGGAGGTCCTGGATTCCGCCCTCACGCCCCCGCCCACGCCACCCCGCCGGTGAGCCGGCCGATCAGGTCGGCGAGAACTCGAGCGGTTGCTCCCCAGATGCGGTGGTTGCGGTAGTGGAAGACGGGGGAAACCAGTTTCTCCCCCGCGATCACCACCTCCTGCTCCTCCACGAGTTCCGGGTTTGCCAGGTAGGAAAAGGGTACCTGGACCACCGCCTCCACCTCGTCGGAGGCCGGCTGGACGGACAGGGGGTGCGGGATCGCGCCGACCACCGGTGAGATCAGGAAACCGGTCGGCGTCAACACGTCGCTGAGCCGTCCAAGCACAACCACGAGCGACGGAGCTACCCCGAGCTCCTCGTGGGTCTCTCGCAGCGCTGTGGCAACCTCGTCCTCGTCGCCCTCCGCGGCCACTCCCCCGGGAAAGGCGTACTGGCCGGCGTGCTTCGGCAGATGTTCGGTGCGCCGCGTCGGGAGCACCCAGAGTTCGCCGGCCGCCACGTAGAGCGGGCCCAGAACCGCCGAGGCCACGAGCCCATTCCCTGCCGGCTTGCGGCGCACGGGCGTCGCGGCCAGCAGACGCCGGGCCTCTTCAAGCCACATCGCGCGCCAGTTCCCCCACCGCTGCAAGCAGCGCCGATGCCGCTTCGCCGGGTTCGTGCCCGCCCTCGGCCCACGCCTTCCGGGAGGCGGAGCCGGCCCTCGCGCGCACCCGCTCGTCCCGTGCAAGCGCCGCCACCACACGCACCAGGTCCGCCACCCCGGCCCGCCCCGGAGCGATGCGGAACGCGGCCTCCTGCGGGAGCTCGAGGAACTGCCGATAACCCGCCACCGCCACGGGCCTTCCGGCCGCGAAGAAGCGCAAGGCGGCCGCCGAGGTCTCCCCCGCCGTCGGGTACCGGGGCACGAGCCCCAGGTCGGCAGCGGCCAGGATGCCCCCAAGCTCCCCCTCGCTCGCATACCCCCACACCCGTACCCGGCTCTCGAGGCCGGCCGCGGCGACGGCGGCTTCGAAGGCGCCCGCCTCGCTTCCCTCCCCGACAACCACCAGCCGGGCCCCGAC
>MEKI01000019.1:53842-62773 GCA_001766905.1 Acidobacteria bacterium RBG_13_68_16 | reverse complement strand
CTGTGGAGGATCACGTCTAACCCCTTGGCCGGCGTGAGAAAACCGAGGTGCACCAGGACCAGTTCCTGATCGCTCACGCCCAGCCTGCCGCGCCAGCTTTCGCGTTCGCCGACCGCCGGCTCTGCCACCGCAAGCGGCACACGACGAACCGGCAGTCCAGGGCATGAGGCCGCCACCTCGCTCTCCGCGAGGCGCGTGTGCACGACGACCGCCGAAGCGTGCCGAAGGTAGACCGCTCGCGCCGGGAACAGGAACGGGTCGAGGCGGCCGCTGTAGCCCCAACGCCGCCCGGCTGCGATTGCGGACCCCGCCGTGCCGTGCGATTCGACCAGTTCCTCCGCGAAGCGTTTCCACTCGCCGTCGGCTGCAGCCTCCTCTACGAGCAGGTGCCCAAGCACGGTGTCGTGCAGCACGGCCACCCCGCCGAACCGTCGCAGCCGTCTCACGATCCAGAGGTGGTAGGGGTTGTTGCCCAGATGGAGCAGCGGGACAAAACCCCGCGGCGTGGCGACGTCCCACGGAAACCGTTGAAGGTCGGAGAGCCAGGCCGCATCCGCAGGAGGCTTCCAATCCGGAGGCTCAAGAACCGCCACCTCGGCCCGGCGGGCCAGATGCGGGAGCAACTCGGCTGCGTAGTCGGCGATCCCCGACCGCGTCGGCGGCAGCGGAGAGCCCCACAGAAGCTTAAGCGTTCTCACCCTTTGTTGGCCGCCATGGCCTGCTGTTTCAGGTACGCCTCGACGAAAGCGTCGAGGTCCCCATCCAGCACCCGGTCGGCGTCGCCGACCTCATGCCCTGTGCGCAGGTCCTTGACCATCCTGTAGGGTTGCAGCACGTACGAGCGTATCTGGTTTCCCCACGAGATGTCTTTCTTCGGACCCTTGATCTTCGCCAGCTCCTCCTCCTTCTTCGCTCGCTCCAGCTCGAACAGCCTGGCCTTGAGGACCTTCATCGCGGTCGCCAGGTTCTTGATCTGGGAGCGCTCGTTCTGGCAGGTGACCACGATGCCGGTGGGCAGATGGGTGAGGCGCACCGCGGAGTACGTCGTGTTGACGCCCTGGCCTCCAGGTCCCGATGAGCAGAACCGGTCGATGCGGACATCCTTGTCCTCGATCTGCACCTCGATCGCCTCGTCCACCTCGGGGTAGATGTGCACGGAGGCGAAGGAGGTGTGGCGCCGGCCCTGCGCGTCGAACGGCGAGATCCGCACAAGCCGGTGGATGCCGCTCTCGCTCTTGAGATAGCCGTAGGCGTACTCACCCTTCACCAGAACCGTCGCGGACTTGATCCCCGCCTCTTCGGCGTCCTGGGTGTCGAGGAGGTCGGCTCCCAGCCCCCTCCGCTCGCACCACTTCAGGTACATGCGCAGCAGCATCGCGGCCCAGTCCGCCGACTCGGTGCCGCCCGCGCCCGGGTGAACCTCGAGGTAGGCGTTGTTGGCGTCGTACTCGCCCGTCATCTTGGTCTCGAGCTCGATGCGCTCGAGCTTTGGCTCCACACGCGCAAGGGCGGTCTTGAGCTCCTGCTCGCCATCCGGGTCCTCACGGGCAAGCTCCAGGAGGATCTCGATCTCCTCGGCCGCCTCCGCGAGGAAGCGGTCGTTGGCGAGCTTGGCCTCCAGGGCGCGCTGCCGGCGCATCGCCTCCCGGGCGTGGTCCTGGTTGCTCCAAAAGTCGTTGCGCTGGGTCTCTTCGGTGAGCTTGTTCAGCTCGCTTTGCAGCCGTTCGGCGTCAAAGGTACCCCCGCACGCTCACCAGCGTGTCGCGCACTTGCTGCGCTCGGGCCACCACTTCTTCCAACATCGGTCACCTTCCAGGGCCTGCGACGAACGAAATGGGCTACCTGCCTATGGCTCGTCGCCGATCCCCGAGAATGATAACACCGGCGGCCAGCAGCACGAGGCCTCCGCGCAGCCATCCCGAGAGCGCGGCCGCAGGCGTTGTCCCTTCCGCTGCCCGTACCTCGGCCGTGATCACGCCCTCACGGTCGAAGCCCAGCCGAGCCAGGACCCGGCCGTAAGGGTCGATCACCGCGGAGATCCCGGTGTTGGCGGCCCGCACCAGGTAGCGGCGCGCCTCGGCCGCCCGCAGGATCGCGAGCGCCAGGTGCTGGCGGGGCGCCGCGGAGTCCCCGTACCAGCCGTCGTTGGTGATCGTAGCCAGCACCTGCGCCCCGCGCGCGACCTCGCCGGCGTAAAGCGAGGGGTATGCCACCTCATAGCAGACCGCGACCCCGGTACTCCCGGCCGGTCCCGGGAGCGGCAGTGCCAGCGTGCCGGGTGTGAACGAGCCGACCTCGCGCACCAGGGCGCGCAGCGCGGCGATCCTCCCCGCCAGCGGCACGTACTCGCCGAACGGCACGAGATGAATCTTGTCGTAGCGCCAGGGAACCAGCCCGGCCGGCGAGGCGACGTACACCGAGTTGAAGTACTCGGCCTCGCCGGGCCCGAAGCCGATCGAGCCCAGCAGCAGCCAGACGTTGTGCTCGCGCGCGAACGCCTCGACCTCGCCGCGAAACGCCCCGTCCCGCTCAAGGACGCGAGGCACGGCGCTCTCCGGCCAGACAATCCACACCGCCTCCTCGCCAGCCGCCTGCCGTGAGAGCCGCCAGACGGTGGCCTCGATCCTCCCCTCGTTTGCCGGGTCCCACCTGGTTTCCAGCGGCACGTTGGGCTGCAGCGCCGCGACCTTCACGGGCGGGCCGGCCGGCCGGAACGGCGGTGCAAGGAGCCCCGTCCCCACCCAGGCGAGCCCAGTCACCGCGAGCCATAGGGCGCCGGTGCGCCGGAGCCCGGGCTCCAGGAGCGCGTCGAGCGAGCTGCCGGCGAGCAGCGTCAGCACCGACAGCCCGATCGCCCCGATCACCGGGGCCGGCGCCAGAAGCGGCGCCACCGGCGTCAGCGCCGCCGCCACAGGGTTCCAGGGGAAGATCCAGGGCGGGAAGCGTTGCAGCTCCTCGAAGGCGGCGATCGCGAGGGGCAGCACGACGATCCGCCACCCCTCGGGCACCCGGCTCGTAGCCCACCCCACGACCGCCCAGGTGAGACCCAGGAGTCCCGCCATGAGGGCGACCGCCAGCACGGCCAGGACGGCGTGCAGGTGGCCGTACCGGTGCAGGACGATGAAGACCCAGGCGCCCGCGACCAACCACTGGGCGAACCCGGCGAGCCAGCCGAGCCGGAACGCCCGCCAACCGGAAGCTCCCGAGAGCCCCCTCCGCAACAGCCCCGGCACCACGAGCACGAGCGGAACGAGCCCCGGCCCCGGCAGGGCGAGCGCCAGCGCCACGCCGGCTCCGGCCGCCCGCAGCCGCGGCCCCCAGCGGGAGGATCTCGCCTCAGGATTCCCCGCCATCATGCCAGTTGCGCGACCTCGCGGAGAAAGCTGTCGCGCATGTACTCGCGCGTAATGGCCTCTGCCAGCCGCTCGACCTCCCAGAAGTCGTCCCAGTGCACCCGCAACACGGGGATGAGACGGCTAATCTCGTGCAGGAACTCCTCGTAGTTGTTGTAGAGCCGAGTGAGGTACTCGACCGTGATGCCAGACTCGATGCCGCGGTCCCTCTCCCTGATGCGCTCCATTGACGTCTTCGGCTTGACGTCGAGGTAGATGATCACGTTCGGCCGGCACATGAAGTTCGACAAGTTTCGAAAGAGGTTGACGTAGGTCTCGTAGTCACGGTTGTCCATCAGGTCCATGTCGCGCAGGGTCTTCGCGAAGATGGCGTCCTCGTAAATCGTGCGATCCTGGACCCCGCCCCGACCCCGCCAGATGATCTCCTGGTGCTGCTGGAAGCGCCGGTTCAGGAGGTAGATCTGCATCGCGAAGCTGTAGCGCTTCGTTTCCCGGTAGAAGTCCGCGAGGTACTCGTTGTCGATGACCGGCTCGTAGTGGACGTCGAGCCCGAGGTGCTGGCCCAGCGCGGTGGCGAGCGTCGTCTTGCCGGCGCCGATGATGCCGGCGATGCCGATGAACGCCTTTCCGAGGGGGCTTCCTGCTGTCCCGCCGGTGTCCTTTTCGGTCGCCCCCTTCTGCGTTGTCATCTGCCCTCCCTGGCCTAAGGTATCACCACACCCCGCTCGCCGTGGGGAACCACCGCGCCCATCCGGCGCGGTCAGGAGAAAGCCCGCGCCGAGGTCCGACAACCGGGGAAACTGCCTGCGCCCCCTAGGCGTCGTTCGCAAACAGCCGGGCAAAGCCCGGGTATGCCCGCAACGGGATGAGGTCGAAGGCGATCAGCCCCTCTCGCACGAGCGGAAGAGACCCGAGCGCCCGCTCCGCCTCTGCCAGGCTCCCGCACTCCAACACCAGCACGGCGGCGTCCTGGTCGGCACGGAAGTACAGCTCGCGAATGACGCCGTGCTGGTGGAGCTCCCACGCCCGCCTCGCCTCCGCCCTCAGGTGGGGCTCGAACCGCTCGTCGGTCACGCCCGGGACGTCCCTCTCGAGAGCCAGGATCCTCACGCCGGCACCTCCCATCGCCCCGACCCGACGTCGCTCCCGGCCTGCGCCCAGGCGGCCGACTCTACGCGCGGCCCGAGGCCCGCAGGAACGCCTCCTCGGCGTGGTAGGAGGAGCGGACGAACGGGCCGGCGATCACTTCGAGGCCGAGGGAGCGGCCGTACGCATCCAGCTCTGCGAACTCCTCCGGCGCCCAGTAACGCACAACCGGGACCTCGCTGGAGGTCGGGCGAAGGTACTGGCCGATCGTCACCACCTGGCAGCTCACGGCCTTGAGGTCGCGGAGCGTGGCTTCCAGCTCTTCGCGTGTCTCGCCCAGCCCCACCATGAGGCCGGACTTGGTGACAAGCCCGTCGCCGCGCTTCGCGACGTGCTCGATGACCTCGAGCGCCCAGTCGTAACGGCCCTGGCGCCGGACCCGGGGGTAAAGCCGCCGCACCGTTTCGACGTTGTGGTTGTACACGTCGGGGCCGGCGCCCAGGACCACGTCCACCGCGGCCCTGTCGCCCCGGAAGTCCGGGGTGAGCACCTCGACGGTGGGACGAGGCTGCAGTTTCTTGAGCTCGGCGATCACCGCAGCGAAGTGGGCGGCGCCGCCGTCGGGGAGATCGTCGCGGTCAACCGAGGTGACCACCACGTGCTTGAGGCCCATGGTCCGGGCAGCCCGGGCCAGCTCGGCCGGTTCGCCTGCGTCGAGGGCGCGCGGCCGGCCGTGGGCGATGGAGCAGTAGCGGCAGGAGCGCGTGCACACGTCGCCCATGATCAGGAACGTCGCGGTGCCCCGTGAGAAACACTCGCTGCGGTTTGGGCAGCGCGCCTCGTCGCACACGGTGTGCAGCCGCCCGCGGCTCATCACGCTGCGGACCTCGTGCAGCTGCCCGAGGTTCAGCTTGCGCTCGCGGATCCAAACCGGCAGGGAGACGCTGCTCACTCGTTCACCACGAAGGCGCCGCTGAATCCCTCCGCCCGCAGCCGTGCGGCCACACGGCCGGCGCTCTCCACATCGGGAAACGGCCCCACGCGAATCCGGAATCTCCCGCCGGCCGCCGGCTGCACCAGCACCTGCCGGGGCGTGTACCCAAGGGCCACCACCCGGTTGCGGACACCCTCCGCCTGCTCACGCCTCCCGAGAGCCGCGACCTGAACCCAGCGCGGTTGCCCCTTCGCGGCCGCCTCGACCGCCGGCAGGGTCCGCGGGCGCTCGGTGGGGACGGGCACCTGCGTGGCGGCCGGGATGGGAATTGCCGCGACCTCGGGGGTGGGGACCGCGGTAGGAATGGCCGGCGGCGTGGGCTGCCACACCGGAGTCGGCACCGGGGCGACCGCAGCGCCCTGGTTCACCGGCTGTTGCAGCATGCGCACCCCAACGCCAAGGCCGAACGCCACCGCGATGGCAAGGGCCACGCCCACCACCAGCGCCGCGAGTTGCCGGCCGGTGATGATGATCTCGAAGTACCTCGGCAAGGCTCTATTTGCCTTCCTTCCCCGTGTCGAAGAACGGCTTGAGCATGTCGATGGGGAGAGGGAAGATGACCGTCGAGTTCTTCTCGGTGGCGATCTCCGTCAGCGTCTGCAGATAGCGCAGCTGCAGGGTGGCGGGCTGCGCGTTGATGATCGCCGCCGCGTCGGAGAGCCGCTGGGCCGCTTGCGCCTCACCTTCGGCGTGAATCACCTTGGCGCGCTTCTCGCGCTCCGCCTCGGCCTGCTTCGCCATCGCGCGCTGCATCGACTCCGGGAGGTCCACCTGCTTGACCTCGACGAGTGACACCTTGACGCCCCACGGATCGGTGTGGCGGTCGATGACCTCCTGCAGCCGCTGGTTGAGCTTCTCCCTCTCCGCCAGGAGGTCGTCCAGCACCACCTCTCCGAGCATCGAGCGAAGCGTGGTCTGGGAGAGCTGCGAGGTGGCGTAGATGTAGTTCTCCACGTCGATGATGGCGTGCACCGGCTGGATGACCCGGAAGTACACCACCGCATTGACCTTGACCGAGACGTTGTCGCGGGTGATCACGTCCTGGGGTGGGATGTCCAGCACCACGGTACGAAGGCTCACCTTCACCATCCGCTGGATCGGCCACAGGACGAAAATGATGCCCGGGCCCTTGGGCTCCGCGTCCACCCGCCCAAGGGTGAAGATCACGGCGCGCTCGTACTCGTTGAGGATGTTGATCCACTTGAAGATCAACACCAGTCCGAAGAACACCAGCAGAATCAGACCAAAGGGAAGTTGCGGGGCCATGACTGCCTCCTACTCTCCCGGTCGGGAACTGACGCCCCCCACCGGCTCCACCTCTAGGTTTTTGCCATCGACCTTGACCACGCGTACCTGTGCGCCCGCCGGGACGGGTGTTCGGGCGTATGCGTTCCAGTACTCGCCGTGCACGAATACCTTTCCCACGGGCTCGAGAGCCAACGAGACGTCGCCCACCTCGCCCACCAGGCCTTCCGCGCCGGTGATTGGCGGCTTGCGGTGACTGCGGAGCACGCGCCCCAGCAGGAACATCACCACGAGCGCGACCGCCACCGCCGTGGGTAGCACCACCGCCAGCCCCACCCTCAGGGCAGGGAACGGCGATCGCACCAGCATCAGGGAGCCGAAGATGAAGCTCACCAGCCCCGCCACGGTCAGCAGTCCGTAGCTTGCCACCTTGACCTCCAGGACGAAGAAGCCGATCCCGAGCAGGATCAGCAGCACGCCAACGTAGTTAACCGGCAGCACGGAGAGCGCAAACAGCGCCAGCAGGATTGCCACGCCCCCCAGCACTCCTGGAAGGATCGCGCCCGGGTGGGAAAGCTCGAAGTAGATCCCCACCAGGCCGAGGAGCATGAGCAGGTAAGCGACGTTGGGGTGGGCGATGACGGAGAGCAGTTTGTCGCCGGCGTTCGGACCGATGACGACCACCTCGGGGGCGGACGTGTCGAGCTTCTCGGGCTTCCCGTCGAAGCGCTTGATCGTTCGCCCGTCCAGCCACTTCAGCAGCTCGCCCCGGTCGTTCGCGACGATGTCGATGAGCTTCTTCTCCACGGCCTCGCGCTCGGTGTAGGAGGCCGAGTCGCGCACCGCCTTCTCGGCCCACTCGGCAGAGCGACCTCGCTGGGTTGCGAGGGATCGGATGAGCGCCGCGGCGTCGTTGGTGACCTTCTCTGCGATGGTCTTTGCGAGCTCCGCCCCCTCCCCGCCCACCGGGTGAGCCGCGCCGGCGTTGGTGCCTGGCGCCATCGCCGCCACGTCCGCCGCCATCAGCAGGAAGAACCCGGCCGAAGCCGCCTGCCCGCCCGCCGGGGTCACGTAGACAACCACCGGCCGGCGGGCACCCGTGATCGCGGTCGTCATCTGCCTCAGGGAGGTCAGGAGGCCCCCCGGCGTGTTCAGCTCGATGATCGTCACCGCCGCGCCGCTCGAGTCTGCAACGTCCAGCCCACGCTCGAGATAGCGCAGCGAGGCCGGCTGGATCGAGTCGGAGAGGGTTAGAATCACCACGCGCTGCCCCGCCCACACGCCGGGCGCCAGTGCGAGGAGGAGCGGCAAGGCGGCAACGCTGCGCCGGAGCATGGACGCCATCTTAGAGCCGCAGTCGGGCGCCCGCAAGGGTGCGTTGCGCCCCGCTGAGGTCGCTCTGCTGCTTGCGCTCGCCGCAATGACCCTCATCGCCTGGAGCCACCCGGCCGAGGTCCCCACGTCGGCTCGAACCTCGCTTGTCACGGTGGGGGCCCTGTTCGCGATCGCCGCCCTGGCCCTCGGCGAGAACCGGACCGGGTGGCGCTACTGGTGCCGCGAGCTCCTGCCGGTCCCTGTCGTGCCGTTCATATTCCTGAACCTCGGCCGCCTGATTCCGCTCGTCAACCCAAGGAACTTCGATGCGGAGCTGGAAGCGTTGGACCGGGCGCTGCTCGGCCCGGAGGCCCAGGCCGCGCTCTACAGCCTGGCCCTTCCCGCCTGGATCGCCGACGTGCTCACCCTCGCCTACTCCACGTTCTTCTTCCTGGCCATCGTGCTCGCCGTGGTGCTGGCGGCCCGCCACGACCCGTTCCTCCCCCAGGTCACTGCCGCCGTCGTTTTCACGTTCGTGGTCTCGTACACGGGTTACTTCGTCGTGCCCGCCTATGGGCCCAGGTCCACCGTGGCCCAGCAGCGCTACCTCTCACTGCCGGCCGGCATCATTGGAGACCACCTGCGCGCGCAGCTCGACCAGTGGGAGAAGACCAAGACCGACGCCTTCCCCTCGGGGCACACCATGGTCACCCTCGCGGTCCTCTACTGTGCCCGGCGGCGCTACCGCCTGCTCTACAACCTGCTGCTTCCGATCGGGAGCCTGCTGATCGCGGCCACCATCCTGCTCACGTACCACTACGTTGTTGACATCGTGGCGGCGGTCCCGCTGATGGTGGGCAGCGTTGCTCTCGCCAGGTGGTTAGCCGGTCCCGTGCCGCGCGCCGCGCCACAGCCAGAGCCGGCGTAAACGGGTGTTGG
>MEKI01000019.1:53640-53783 GCA_001766905.1 Acidobacteria bacterium RBG_13_68_16 | reverse complement strand
TTGTCAGGATCGCCGTCGCTCCCGCCGTGGCTCTGGCGGTCACACTCGGGGCCAGCGCGCAGCCGACGCCGACCTACACAGTTACCAACCTCGGAACGCTCGGCGGTGACTGCTTTGCGCTGGACATTAACCTGCGGGGCCAG
>MEKI01000019.1:31506-53545 GCA_001766905.1 Acidobacteria bacterium RBG_13_68_16 | reverse complement strand
CGTTCCGCTGGGCCGCTGGGGTCATGAGCGACCTTGGCACACTGGGCGGCACCAAGGGCGGCGCCAACAAGATCAACCTGTTCGGCGAGGTCGCCGGCTGGTCGAGCTACGCCGACGACAACCTACAGCCCGTCATCTTCCGCGGCGGTGCAATCGTCGACCTCGGCACCCTCGGTGGACAGGAAGGCTCGGCCTGGGGCATCAACGACCTCGGCCGCGCAGTCGGCTACTCCTACACGAGCGAGAACCGGCGCCACGCCACCCTCTATCGCCACGGCACGCTCTACGACCTCAACGACCTTGTTCCAGCGGGTGCCGGGGTGGAGCTGATGGCAGCCACCGCCATCGACGACCTGGGCCGGATCGTCGGCTTCGGTTGCTACGGCGGGCAGGTTGCCGGACCCGACTGCATCGGCGGTCAGATCCGCGCGGTGCTGCTCACGCCGCCCCCTGGGCAGATGCTTCAGGACCTCTTCGAGCTGCTCAGGCGATTCCGGTCCCAGGGGGCCGGCGCAACTAGTCTGGCCGCTCGACTCGGCGAGGCCACCAGGTGCTTCGATTCCGGCGACGCTGGCTGCCTACAGGGCCCCCTTAGCGCGATCGCCAGCGAGGCACAGGCCCAGGTCGGCGCGGCACTGACGGAAGAGCAGGCACGCCTGCTCGCGGCGGCGACAGAAGGACTCAAGGCGACGCGGGACTACCGCTGAGGGCGCGCGGCGCGCGCTCGATTTCACGCGTGATCGCCCGCACGGCCACCTTCAACTCGTGGCGCCGCGGAAGTGCGCCACCCGCGTAGCGGGCGCGCTCGTGCTCCCGGACCAGCCAGATCACGGGCTCTTTGGTGTCGTGGAAGGCAGCCGTGACCGCGCTCGCGAACTCCCGGGCCGTCATCGCAGGCGGGATTGAGATCCCGCGCCGGGCTGCGGTGCGCATTGCCCTCTGAAGGGCGCGGGTCACCTGCGGAGGCTTCCCCATCGCGCGGGCGCGATCGGGTTCACGCCTCCGCCTAGTCCTCCACAGCAGCACGATCGCGACCAGCACCCCGAGGCCGAGGGCAAGCCGGGGCAAGTAGCGGGTGGCCGCAGCCAGCGCGTCGAGCGTCTGGCGCGCGAAATCGACCTGATCGGCCAGCGAAAACGTCAGCACCCAGCGGTCCCACAACGACTCGATCTGCTGCCAGCCCCAGCGCAGCGTCGGTCCGCCGGCAGCTTCGAGGATTCCGGGCCTCCCCTCTGCGGGTGTCGGGTCGAACACGCGCCAGGTTTCGTTCACATATGCCAGGACCCAGGCGTGGGCGTGGCTGTCGCGCACGACGTATCCGCCGTCGCCGTCGGGTTCACCTCCGGCGTAGCCCGCCTGGAGCCGGGCCGGGATGCCCATCGTGCGCAGGAGCAACACCATGCTGGAGGCGAAGAACTCGCAGTGCCCCTCACGCGAACGGAAAAGGAACCACTGGACGGGGTCCTCGCGCACCGGGGCGTGGACGCGCAGCGCGTACCGGTAGCCGCGCTGCAGGTGCTGCTCGATCGCAAGGGCGACCGCGAGGGTGTTGGTCGTCCGACCCGTGACCTGCTTGGCCAGCACGCCGAGGTTGTCGCTGCCCGATGGCAGCTCCAGGTCCGCCTCGTCGAGTGGGGGCTGTTCGACCCGCGCGGGGTCGAACTCCACCCCGTACGCCAGCGGTAGCTCCGTGCCGCGCGGGATGCGCAGCACGCGCGAGACGTCGCGGGTCACCGCCACCGGCGAGTGCAGAGTGAGCGACACGGCCCCCGCCGGTGCGAACAGCGCCCCGGTTTCCTTCTCGAGGACGATCTCCGCGCGCCGCAGGTCGGTGCCTCGGGTGCCCTCTACCAGCGCGATCGGTTGCTCGGGACGGCCCACGAGGCGCTGGCTTCTGAGGCGACCCTCGACCCACCCTCCGGCGCGGTAGTGCTTCATGGTGGCGCCCACCAGTCGAAGCCAGTCCGGGCTCACCCGCCCTCGCTCGACTCCCGGAAAGGCGACCCGCATCACGACCCTTCGTGACTGCTTCACATCGCCGATCCCGTGCAGCATCACCGCCTCGCGGAAACCGGTTACCGAACGCCCGGTAAACGGGGCGCCCGCAAACGGCGAGCGCAGCCGCGGGAGCAGTGCAAACAGGGGGACCGCCGCGAGCACCGCCACGAGCACCGAACCGGCGACCAGCCGCACGGGCGGCCAGGCCGCTTCCGCCCTGCCGGCCGTTGCGCCCTCGGCCAGCGTGACCCCAGTCAACCGCCCAACCGCGAGAAGCACGAACGCCAGTAGGGCGACCAGGTAGAGCGCCAGCGAGGGGTGCGTCGAGGAGGCGACGCCCGCAACGCCAACGAGGGCGAGGATGCCGCCGGTGCTCATGGTCCGCGAGCGCTGTCCGCACCCGGGGAGGCGCACTGCCGCGACCAGCACCGCGAGCTGCGACACGGGGCGGAGAACGCCGTAACGAACGCCTCCGGCGGCCACGACCGCGGCCAGGATCAGGGGAGCCAGCACGTTTTCAAGCCACGCCGGCGGGGGTGCGAGAGGGCGGCGACGGCTCACGACCCAGAGCGCCGTCGCGATGAACGGCAGCAGGAACGGCCAGGTCACGATCCCGGTGAGCGGCAGCGGAACCGACACAGCAAGGGCAAGAGCCGCAAGCCACCTCTGCCGCTCGCCCACGGGGTTCATCGCACCTCCACGAGCCGGTATACGGGTTCTCCCGAGAGCAGCCCCGGCAAAGGGTCCTCCCCGGGACCGACGGCCTGTACGAGCGCGAGCCGCTCGAGGAGCCGGCGGGCATGCACGCTTCCCGAGCCCGGGGGCGTCACCGTCCCGCCGATGATCAGACCAACCGGCTCGCCGTGGTGGAGCTGCTCCAACGCCGAGGAGGCCACCTCGCTGACCAGGTCCTCGAACCGTCGCAGCAGGGTGTCGTCGTCCCGTCGCGGCAGCTGGCGGTCGAGGGCCAGATAGTGCGAGGGCAGTGAGCGCTCGCGGCGCTCCATCACGATGGGGCGCTGCTGCCTGGCGGTTTGCTTCCAGTGCATGTCGCGTCGGTCGTCCCCGGGCCGAAACTCCCTGAGCTGCTCCACCTCCCCGCCGCGCCGCCCGTGGCCGGGCGCAGTGGCCTCGTCGCGGTGCGCCAGGCCGGTCCAGCGCACGGTGCCCACCCGCACCCTGCGGGGGTAGACGAGCACCTCCCCCGGCTGCGGCCACCGAACCGACTTGACGAAGAACACGAGCGGCAAGCGGACTTCTACCTGGACCGCGGGAAGCCTTTGCCGGCCGCGGCGTGGGAACACCGTCGGGAGCGACACGATCGTCGTTCCCCCCGGCGGCACCCGCGCGATCACGGCGCGGCCCGGCAGACCGAGCAAGCGGCAGAGCACGAGGGCGGCAGGAATCCAGCGCGAGCGGTTGCTCACCTCGAGCTGGACCCCCACCGCCGCGCCAGCGAAAGCCTCACCGGGCGCGACGAGGCGCACGCTCAGGCGGCTCAGGGTATGCCGGGAGAACGCTCCCGAGGCCACGAACGCCCCGAGGGTCAGGGCGAGCAGCAGGTAGAGCGCGTTGTTGCCGGTGTTGAGGGCGGCCAAGCCGAGTAGCGGTACGGTCACGAGGAAAACCCAGAACGCCGGGGTCGGCTTCAACGTGAACCCCGGAAACCTCGCCCTGAACCCCGTCCCAGGTACCGTTCCCCAGCCCTCTCCCTGTGTCCTGTGCCCTCTTCCCTGCGCCCTGGTCATAGGGGAACGGCGGTGGAGTCCAGGATCTCCCGGATCACGGCGCGCTCGGCCTCGCTCCGGCTCCAACCCTCGCCTACCTCCCCCCCGGCCAGCACCACCCGGTGTGCCATGACAGGGACCGCGAGTCGCTGAATGTCGTCCGGTATGACGTAGTCTCGCCCCTCCACCATCGCGAGTGCCTGGCTGGCGCGGTGCAGTGCCAGTGCGCCGCGGGTGGAGACGCCGAGCGCCAGCTGGGGGTGGTCCCTGGTTCGGTGCACCAGCTCGAGCAGGTACGAGAGCAGCGCGGGCGTCACCCGCACCTCCCGCACCCGGGCCTGCAGCTGCACCAGCTCGGCACCTTCCAGGACCGGCTGCAAGGCCTCCAACTCGCCTTCGACTCCGCCGCGGCGGAGAAGGGCAAGCTCCTCCTCCGGCGCGGGGTACCCCAGGGAAATGCGCAGGAGAAAGCGGTCGAGCTGAGACTCCGGCAGCGGGTAGGTGCCGAGGTATTCGACGGGGTTCTGGGTGGCCAGCACGAGGAACGGCTCCCGCAGGCGGTAGCGCGTCTTCTCGACCGTAACTGTGCGTTCGTTCATCGCCTCCAGGAGCGCCGCCTGCGTCTTCGGTGTCGCGCGGTTGATCTCGTCGGCAAGGAGAACGTTGGTGAAAACCGGTCCGGGGAGGAACTCGAACTCGCCGCGCTCCGCCCGCCAGAGCGAGACGCCGATCACGTCAGAGGGCAGCGTGTCCGAGGTGAACTGAATGCGTGAGAACACGAGGTTCAAGGAGCGCGACAGCGCCTGCGCCAGAGTCGTCTTGCCCACACCTGGAATGTCCTCGATCAAGACGTGGCCGCGGCCGAGGAGTGCCGCGATGATCCAGTCAATGGCTTCGGCTTTCCCACGGATCACCCGTGCGACGGAACGCTTGAGGCCATCGAGCCTGTTGACCACGTCCACGATCTGCACGACCGTCCCCTCTCCACTGGTGTTTACGCTCTGGCGCTCATTCCGTTGGCGCCCCAGCCACTCGCGCCGGGCTCCCTACCCACCCAACTTTGCGGACGCCACCGGATCCAGCGGCGCCACGAGAGTCCGTTTGCTTGCGACCGCCGCACCCACCAGCTCGCCGAGGCGGGCTGTGTCGGCCACTGCGACCACGAGGTCCACACCCAGGGAAAACGCGCGCATGCCGTCGCCCGTGGCGAGGCCCGGGCCCACAACGACCACGACGCAGCAACGGCGCGTCGCGGCCGGCATCCCCGCGAGCCCCGATAGGGCCGGATCGCCTTCCTCGCCCGAGGATCCCAGCACAACGGCCACCGCCCCCGACTCGACCTGGGAGCGGGCCTCCACCAGCGAGGCCGAGGCCACCGCCTCGAACCCCGCTGCGGCAAGTGCTCCCAGCACCGCCTCCACCTGAAGGCGGCCATCGGCAACGACCACCGCCCGTTTCACGACCCACCCCCTCGAAGGTCGAGCAGACGCAACTCGAGCTGGCGCGGCAGCACCGCGTTGGCCACGGCGGTGTCCACGTCGACCTCTCCCGCACGAACGCGGCGCTCCAGCTCGCGGTCGAACCCCACCTGGCCGTCCTTCTCGCCATCGCGCAGCAGATCGGCCAGCGCCATGGAGTTGAGCGGACCCTCCGCCAGGTGCAATGCGGTGGTGCGGGTCGAGCGCCAGACCTCCACGACCGGGCGGCGCCCATCGCGGTGTGGGACCAGTTGTTGCGTAAATGCCCAGCGGAGCACCCGGGCCAGCCGCGACCGCACCTCCTGGCGCTCGTCGGCCGGGAACAGCGAGAGCAGTCGGGCCAGCGATGAGGCGGTGTCGAAGCCTCGCAGCGAGGTGAAAACGAGGTGTCCGGTCTCCGCAGTCTCGAGGAGCAGGCTCGCCTGCGCGGCCTCGCGCGGCTCGCTCACAACCAGGACCTGGGCCCCCTGCCGGAGCCCGCTTGCGAGTCCCTGCAAGAGGGTCGGCGTGTCGATCCCCACCTCCCGCTGGTTGATCGTCGACCTGCCGTGCCGGTGTAGGAACTCGATCGGGTCCTCGACGGTGACCACGTGGCAGGAGCGTGTCGCGTTCACCTCCGCGAGCATCGCGGCCAGGGAGGTGGTGCGACCGGAGTCGGCGGGCCCGCTCACCACCACGATCCCGTTGCGCTCGCGGCACGCATCCCGCATCGCCGCCGGTAGCTGCAGCTCGTCAAGGGTCGGCACCTTCTCCGGGATTCGCCGGAGCGACACCGCGAAGGTGCCCCGCTGGGAGAACACCGCGACCCGGAAACGATTCACGCCGGGGACCGAGTAGGCGAAGTGCGCCGCTCCCTCCGACCGCACGCGCGCGGCCGCAGCCGGGGGGGCCTGGGCCAGCAGGTGAACCACCACCGCCTCGGTCTGGAACGGCGTCAGCCGCTCGATGCCCCGGAGCTGCAGCCGCACGAGCGAACCGTCGACCTGCACCTGCGGCGGCACACCCACTGCGAGCAACACGTCGCCGGCGCGCGGGGTCTCCGACAGAATGGCAGCGAGGAATTTCGGGAGGTCGAAGTTGAGCACCATTCAAGTATACCGGTTGCCTCGCCTCTCGCCCTCAGATGAGACTAGCTGGCGCGAAGCAAAACCGCGCCACGCAACTCGCGAACGAGCGAAAAACCGGGAACCGCGACCTCGACCTTGGGGGGAGCCTCGAGCACGACCTCGGCTCCCGGCCCGAGGACGCCCGATTCGCGCGCGAGAACGAGCGCCACCGGGCCCTCCGCCCACGAGGCGAACGGCGGATCACACCAAGCGAGGGAAAAGGCGACCCCTCGGGCGGCGAGAACGGGCAGCGCACGCTCTGCCTCCCGAGCCATCAACTCCCATCGGCCTTCCGGCACGACGAAAGCCGCGAAGTTTCGCCGGATCAACTCGCCAGCTTTCGGCGCCCGCTCTACCAGCACCACTCGTGACGCCCCACGAGAGAGCGCCTCGAGCGCGTTCACACCAGTCCCGGCAAACAGGTCCAGAAACGTGGCGCCGGCGAGGCGCTGCCCGATGATCGTGAACGCCTGCTCGCGCAGCGCATCAGGGGTGGGCCGAAGCAATGTCCCTCGCCCGGGTCCCGAGACTCGGCGCGACGCCCAGCTTCCGCCGGTGATCCTCACTTCTTGATCCGGCGCACCGTGATGCGGCGCAACTCCCCATCACTCACGAAAATCGAGGCCGGGCCTGTGCCGATCTCGACACGCACAAGTAACCCAGGCCCAACGGGCAAAACCTCGATCACCTGCCCGACCCGCGCGTCCTCCAGCTCCAGCCAGTCGCCGACGTGGGGCTGCCAATCCCTCAGGTCTTCCCGGATTCCGCCGGGACCGGTCATCCTCGCTTCCAGGCCATCGAGCGCTTGCCCGATGCGGGCCGCTCCGAGAACCTGCACGCCCGTGAGGGGGAAGCGCACGATCAGCGGCTCCCTGCCAAGGGGGGCAAGCCGCAGGTCGACCATGCCCTCGACGGGGGACTGCCCAACGTTCCCGAACCGCGTGAGGTCGGGGTAGCTTTCATCGACGATCTGCGTCAGCACCTGCAATTCGATCTCGTTGAGCGACTGACGCAACACCCGCTTCTCCTCGCCAACCTTTTCGCGGACCACGACCGCAACGCCGTTGCGGAATACCGATGTGCGGCGAACCTCGCCTCCCAACCTGACAACCCGCTCCACCACGTAGGTCGGATCTGCGGCAGCAGCCGCGGCGGCGGCCAGAAAGAGTGCGGCAATCACGTCTCACCCCCGAGTTCGCGGGCGACAGCCAGGGCATACTCCAGCGCGCGCCCCTTCTCAACCCGACCGTCGAGGACGGCCGCGCGGGTCTGGCGCACAGCGCCACCGATCGCTGGACCCGGCTTGATCCCTGCGGCGCGAAGCTGGGCTCCGCTGACCGGAGCGGGCGTTCGCATCCACGCCGTGAGCGCCTGTCGCAGCGTTCGGCGCTCCTGGCTGCCCGCGGCCGCCATCGTAACGGCCACCAGCGCCCGGTCGCTTCGCTCGACCGCCGCCACGACGTCGCTGGGGGACGCGTTCTTCTGACACAGGACAGCCAGGAGCTGCTCCATGCGGCCGCGCGCCGCCGCAACCGTCGAGGACATCCGGCCGGAGAGGGCTAGTCGCTGCGCCAGGTGCTTCCCACCCCCTTCGCCGGCCCGCGTCGCGAGGGCGACGACATAGGCGAACCATCGCGGGCCGCTGTAGACCTCCTCCAGGACCGACCACGCCAGCACTGACTCGACCTCGTGGAGGAAACGGTGCAAGGCCGCATTCCACACCAGCCCCGGAAAGACCGCGGGGAAGACACCTAGGTGGTCGAGCTCGGCCAGCGCCTCGACCGGGTGCCCTTCCCCCACCATCTCCGCCAGTTCGTCCCGCAGCCGTTCCCCCGAGAGGCGCGAGAACACCCCTTCCTGCACCGCCACCCGGATGAGCTGCCGGGTCTCGGCAGCGATCTCGAAGCCCAGGCGGGTGGCGAAGCGCACGGCGCGGATGGCACGGGTCGGGTCGTCGAGGAACGACAGCGAGTGGAGCACGCGGATCTGGTGGCGCTCCAAGTCGCGCTGGCCGCCGAAAAAGTCGAGCAGGTCGCCAAACCTCCCAGGGGTCAGATTGATGGCCATCGCGTTGATGGTGAAGTCGCGCCGGTAGAGGTCCTGGCGCATCGCGGACGTCTCGACCTCGGGCAGCGCTGCGGGCGAGCGGTAGAACTCGGTACGCGCCGTGGCGACATCCAGCCGGACGTCGCCGTCCAGGTGCACCGCCGCTGTCATGAACGCCTCGTGCGGGTGGGAGCGCCCCCCGAATCGGGCGACCAGACGGTCGGCGAGCTCGACTCCGTTGCCCTCGACCACCACGTCCACGTCTTCGACCGACCGTCCGAGGAGGAGGTCCCGGACCGCACCCCCGACCAGATAGGCATGCCCGCCCGAAGCCTGCGCGAACTCCCCGGCGGCGGTCAGGACCTCGAGGAGCTGCGGCGACAGCGCGCGACGCACGCTGCGGCCAACGTCTTGCACCACCAGGCGCGCCCCCGCAACCCGGCGGTCCACACGGGCGCCCTCGGCGAGCTGCCGATCGTAGAGCCGGCGGAAGAGGTCCATCCGCGTGATGATCCCCCAGCCATTTGCGAGCGGTACTAGTACGAAGCGCGCGTGCCCCTCCATGAACAGCCGCTGCACCTCGTCGACGGGCGCGTCAGCCCGCACCTCTGGCACGCCGGGCCGCATCGCGGTGGTCACGGGCCTATCGCCAAGCCCACCGGCCACGGCAGCATCCAGGATCTGCCTGGTCACCACGCCGACCAGCGTGCTCCCTTCCGACACGGGCATGGCGTTGATTCGCAGGCGCACCATGCGCTCCTGGGCTTCGGCCACCGTTATGTCGTGGGGGCACGTGTGCAGGTAGGGGGTCGCCAGGCTCCCTGCGGTCCAGTGTGCCCCGACCATCGCCGAGATCTCGCGCAGCAACTGTTCCGCAACCTCCACCGCGCTCCTCCCGCGTAGGCGGGCTGCCGCGGCCGTCGCGTGCCCGCCGCCGCCGAGGGGAACGAGTAGCTTGCCCGCGTCGACACCGGAAAAAGTGGAGCGTGCGATCACGATGAGCTGCGGTGGCACCTCGAGGAGGGCCACTACAACCGGCAGGTCGAAGATCTCCGCGTAACGGTGGATGACGTAGGCAGCCTCCTCTACCTGCTCGCTCGGGCGGGCGATCGTCATGACCACCCGCACGCCGCTCACCTGGTGCTCCACCGCGCCCTCGACGAACTGGTTCAACAGCTCGAGCTGCTCGGGCTCCAGCGGACGCAGGACGTAACGGCGCACCCACTCGAGCCGTGCCCCCGCTTCCAGAAGCCACGCGGCAGCAGCGACGTCGGTCGGTGTGGTGTCGAGGTAGGTCAGGCCCCCGGTGTCCTCGTAGATCCCAAGAAGCATGAGCGTGGCGGTGACCGGATCGGGCACGATCTCACGCCTCTGCAGCTCCCGCACAATCACCGTGCAGGTCGCGGCGACAGGCGCCGTCACGAGCTCCTCGGCGGCGATCGTGTCGGGTCCCTCAGGGTGGTGATCAACGACCCGCACCGGGCAGCCGGCCTGGGCGATCAGCTCGCCCACCTCGCCCAGCCGGCGCCACGAGGAGCAGTCCACGACGGTGGCCTCGGTGATGCGCGCTCGGCGTAGCTCGCGGACCCGGACTTCGGGAAGCTCAACGTGCTCCGCCGCCAGGAAGCGTCTCACCGCGACCTCCTGCGACCCCGGGAAGACGACCCGTGCTCCGGGAGTCAAGAGCAGGGCTCCGGCAGCCGCGCCGAGCGCGTCGAAGTCCGCGCCCAAGTGGGTCGTGATCACCTTCATGGCGCCAGTTTACTGCGCATCCAACGCCTTGGATGGCAAGTAGCAACGCGCCGAGGGCCGTTCCCGCGGAATTCCCGGACGCTGCCCTGAATTGGTAAGATGACCGCGAGGTCCGGGAGGCAGAATGAAAGGCAAGCAACTGACCCTCGTCGTGCTCCTGGTCGCCGGCGTGCTGGCGGTGGCCGCACTCGCCCAGGCGCCGCTCTCCTACGCCAAGGACGTCGAGGCGATCATCGTCAAGGCCTGCAGTGAGTGCCACGGGGGCGACAACCCGAAGAAGGGCCTCGACCTCTCACAGGGCAAGGGCTTCGAGCGGCTGGTCGGCGTAAAGAGCCAGGAGGTGGAGGAGATGCTGCTCGCCAAGGCCGGCGACCCGGCCGGCTCATACCTCTGGCTGAAGGTCACCCACACCGCCACCCAGGGCAAGGGCATGCCGCGGACCTTGTTCGGATCCAAGAAGCTCCCCCAGGCCGACCTCGACGTCATCCAGAACTGGATCATCCAGGGCGCCAACCCCTAGACGCAGGCCTCACTCAAATGAAGGGGCGGCCGAGGATGCCGGCCGCTACCACGGTGAAGCACTGCCAGAGGGGAAGCTCGACCCGGGCACCGAACGCCTGGCGAGGGTCTCGCTGCACCCGGTCCAGAACGCGCCGGTAGACCCCGCCCATGACCCGCACCGCCGGGCGCGCGTTGGCCGCGAGGGAAGCCGGCAGCGGGTTGGCCTCCTTGAAATGACCGCGCGCACGCTCGCACTGGAAATCCATCAGAGCAGCGTAGCCATCGGTCGCGACCCGGCCGGCGAGAAGGTCCGCCTCGCCGACAGCGAAGCGCGCCAGCTCGTCGAGCGGCAGGTAGATGCGGTTGCGGCTGACGTCCTCGCCGACGTCACGGCAAATGTTGGTGAGCTGCAGAGCCATCGCAAGGTGGCGGCCGTGGGCCTTTGCCTGCGGGTCACGCGTTCCGAAGATCGCGAGGGAGATCTCCGAGATCGTGACCGCCACCAGCTCGCAGTAGCGCTCGAGCTCGGGGAAGCTCTCGTAGCGTCCGCGCTCGAGGTCCATGCGGCACCCGTCCACCAGGCCGAGCAGCGCCTTCTTGGGGATCGGGTAGAGCGCCAGCACCTCGGCGAGCGCCCGGGTGGCCGGCACGCCGGGGCTGCCCCGAAACGTCCGTTCGATTTCCTCGGCCCAGCCGTCGAGGCGACGGCGGATCTCCTCGCGGTCCGCCCCCGGTTCGGCCTCGTCCACGATGTCGTCGGGGATCCGGCACGCCGCGTACGCCGCGTAGACCGCGCGGCGCTTCTCCGGCGGGAGCAGCCGGAACCCCAGTGAGAAGTTGGCGCCCCGGCGATGGGCGAGCCGGCGGACCGCGGCGCGGCTTCCGCTCAACGTTCCCTCCGACGGCACCATGAGCACACCGGGGCGTGGCGGCAGCCGTCGCGCTCGCGCCATGCCGCGATCACGGCGGCCGCGACCGCCGCCTTGACCGCTCCCGGGCGCTGCAACCGGAGGAGGAGGCTCCGAAAGTCTCCGCGGCTCGCGAGCCGGCAGAACCCGGCAAATCCGTGCCGCCCGACCCTCTCGTAGGCGAAGCGCAGCGCGACCGTGGCTCGCATTGGCCGCAGGAGGGTGCGCACGAACTGGGCGTGGTCCCAGCGTCCGGCGATCCCTGCGGCCACCAGGCCGGCGCTGCGCAGGGCGAGCCGGTTGCCCAGGCCGTACAGGAAGTCCTGCACGCCCGCGGCCTCCCCCGCGTACCAGCGGCCATCGCTCCCCCGAAGATGGCGGGGCAGGCAGAAGTTCATGAACTGTCCACCCTCGTGCTCCCCGCGCACCGCGAACTCGCCGAGGGCCTCGCGGAAGCGGTGCCAGGCTTCCTGCTGCGCTTCCCTCAGCCGCTCGACCCTGCGAACCTGTGCCACCCCGAAGGTGGCGTGACCGCCGATGCAGAAGAGGTACGCGTAACCGGTCGGAGTGACCGCCGGGTCGAAGAGTACCGCGACGGTGTCGGGCAGGTCGGAACCGAAGACGATCTCGCGCGCTACCCCGTCCGCCTGGCGCGGGCCGGTCGCGACCACGTCGGTTTCTGGGGGGGCGGGCACGCCCTGGTGCAGAACCACGCCCGCCGATGCGGCGAGCCGCCGCAGCCAGGCGTCGAGGCTTCCCTCGCCACCGCCGCGTCGCACGAAGTAGGCGAAGGGCGTCGCGCTGCCGATCTCGTACCGTCGGCCGAAGCCGTCGAGGAAGAGGGCCTTGACCGCCGGGATCACCGGGATGTCGGGCGTGAGGCCCATTGCGCGGAGCTCTTCGAGGGCATCCGTTGTGCTCGTCCCGTTCTCGAGCACCTGCCACCCACCGGCGAACCGGCCTCCCCCGCCCCGGTGGCGGTCCCAGACCTCGACGGCGAACCCTTCCCGTGCCAGGAGGACGGCGGTGGCGAGCCCTGAGACTCCCCCACCCGCGATGCGGATGTGCCGGGTCACGCGCTGATTGTAGCCCGCCGGTCCGCCCGTCCGGATCCGCTTCCACGGGCACGCGCCCCGTACCAGCGGTCAACGCCGGAATTCGGCTGGCAGGGAGCTACCGTTGCTCGAGGCGCACGCCCTCGACCTCCTCGAGGGTGCGGGGACGCCACTTTCCGAGGATCCTGCACCCGTCAGGCGTCACGAGCACGTTCTCTTCGATGCGGATGCCGCCGAAGCCCAGGTACGTCTCCAGCGTTCCGTAGTCGATGTAGTCGGTGAACTTCCCCTCGGCCTTCCAGCGCCGCGCGAGCTCGGGGATGAAGTAGAGCCCGGGCTCGACGGTGAAGACAAACCCCGGCCGAAGAGGTCGAGCCAGGCGCAGCGACTTGAGCCCGAACTGCGTGCTCTTGGGCTGCCCCTCGTACCCGACCCAGACCTCGCCCAGATCCTCCATGTCGTGGACATCAAGACCGAACATGTGGCCGGTCCCGCACTGGAAGAACATGGCGTGGGCGCCCTGCTCGACGGCGTCGTCCAGGTTGCCCTTCATCAGACCCAGGTCCTTGAGCCCTTCGGCGAGGCGGCGGCACGCCAACCCGTGCACGTCGCGGAAGCGCACGCCGGGCCGGCAGGCGCCCACGGCCGCGAGGTGAGCGCCGAGCACCACCTGGTAGACCTCCTTCTGGCGGGGCGTGAACGTCGGGTCGACCGGGAACGTGCTGGTGAGGTCGCCCGCATAGTGCATGGCAGTCTCGGCGCCGGCGTCCAGCAGGAACATGTCACCGGGCTTCAGCGTGTTGCCGTGGAAGTGGTTGTGCAACGTCTCGCCGTGAACGGTGGCGATCACGGGGAACGCCAGGTGTCCTCCTGCTGCGATGGCGATCTCGGTGACCCGGGCCGCGACCTCGGACTCCATCATCCCCGGGCGCACCATCCGCATCGCCGCCAGATGCATGTCCACCGAAGTGTTGACGGCCGTCTCGATCTCGGCGATCTCGTCCGCACTCTTTATGACCCGCATCTCGACTACGGCGCGCACCAGATCGACCGAGGCCGCGTCGCCCTGGCGGTCCGGATGGATGCCCAGCAGGCTAAAGAGCTTGAGCCTGTTCTCCGGGCGGTAGGGCGGCAGGTAGCGCACGGTCCGCCCCCGGGCCACGGCGCCCTTCACGACGGCGTCCAGGCCCGCGGCGAGCCGGGTCTCGGTCACGCCGCCGTTCGCGGCCAGCTCCGCCACCGTGGGGAGGACGCCGGTCCACACGATGTCGTCGATCGTCAGGTCGTCGGCGAAGAGGACGGTCCGGCCCTCGTCGAGGTCGATGACCGCCGCCCACCCCGGCTGGTCCACGCCGAAGAAGTACAGGAACGTGCTGTCCTGCCGGAAGTGGAAGGTGTTCGCCGCATAGTTCATGGGACTCTCGTCGTTGCCCAGGAAGAGCAACAGCCCCGAGGAGAGCTGGGCCTGCAGACGGGCGCGGCGGTCGATGTAGGTCTGCACAGAGAACATGACGCCTCCCTTGAGGTCTTCGGTCCGGCTAGCCGATCAGAACCAAACTCTTCTGCGGCGTGGAGAGCCAATCGCACCCCTCTGGCGTGACCACGACCATCTCTTCAATCGTGCAGATCCCGCGGTCCGGGACGGTCAGGCGCGGCTCGATGGTGAAGACCATTGCCGGTTCGAGTTTCTTGAAAGGCTTCCCGGCGTACTTCTCCCAGGTGGGGCCGAGGAGCGCCGTTCCGTCGTGGGCGAAGCGCCCGACCTGGTGACCCAGCCCGTGAGGAAACTCGTCATAGCCCGCCGCGACGATGAGGTGACGGGCAACGGCATCAACCTCGCGCCCCTCGACCCCGGGTCTGATCGCCCGCTTGGCCTGCTCGACGGCGGCGACGACCGTGTCGAATCCCCGCTGCACGTCCGCCGGCGCGACCGCCTCACCCTCGTCAAGGACGTAGAAGGTGCGCTGCATGTCCGAGACATACCCGTCTACCTTGACGCCGAAGTCCATGTTGAGGATGTGGCCGCGGGCGACCGCCGTGTCGGTCGGGCCGTAGTGCGCCTCAGCACCGCCGGGGCCGGTGAACACCGAAGGGCACTCGGTCGGCCGCCAGGCCAGTTCGATCCCGCGGCGTTCCACTTCTGCCTGCATAAAGGCGGCGATCTCCTTCTCGGTGCGGCCCGGACGGATGAAGCCGGCAACCACCCCGAAGATCTCCTGCGTGTGGCGGACCGCCTCGCGCATGCTCGCGATCTCACCCTGGGTCTTGCGCTCCCGGAGAGCCGACACGACGGCTTCGGCAGAGACGATCCGGTCGGCCATCCCGATGCTGGCAAGGTACCGCTCCAGGGTCAGGAACATGCCGTGGGTGATGCCGTCGCAGATCTCGCTCCCCTCGGAATAGTTGACCGCGATCGTCCGGGGATCGAGCTCCTTGAGGCACTCGGTCAGCGGCTCGCGGATACTGGTTACGAACCCCACGACCGCGTCCCATGCGCCGCATTCCTCCACGGTCCTGACGTCATAGCGGCCGACGATGGCCCGGGTGTGCCCGCCGCGCTGCACGATGAACGCCGAGTGCCAGGTCACGTGGCCCGGCGCCAGGAAGACGAGCGAGGGATCGCCGTTGATCTGACTCTCGCGGACGAAGGTGATCCAGCAGTCGATATCGAACTCGTCGAGAAGCGCCCGTGCCTGTTCGACCTTCTCCTTGATCAGCATCGCTCTCCTCCGGACCTTCCGGTCCTCGCGGCGCCTCGCGCCGGCCCTTCGTTTCGTGCAGCGTCGTCACCGGTGGGCCCCCTCCTCCGCGCGCGCGAGCAAGCGGCGCACGGCGCGACGCGGCCCGTCCCTTGTACCACCTTCTCGCCGAGCGTGCCAACGAACGTCGCCGGAGACGCACACCGGCCGGGCACGGGTCCCGACGTGAAACTGCGGGGCGATATGATCCGGGAAGAGAGGCAGAACATGGTCAGTTAGAATCCTCAGGGGGTTGGATTGACACCACAGGAGATCCGGGCAGCGGTGGAGCGCATCCTGCCCAGCGTGCAGAAGCCGGGCCGCTACCTCGGCCTCGAGCGTAACCGCGTGCTCAAGGACTGGGATTCGGTGGCCGTTCGCCTGCTCCTCGCCTTCCCCGACGAGTACGGCATCGGGATGTCGCACCAGGGCACGCGCATCCTCTACCACATTGCGAACTCGCGTCCCGAGGCGCTCGCAGAGCGCGCGTTCGCGCCGTGGCCGGACATGGCGGCGGCGATGAGGGCCGCCGGAGTCCCGCTCTACTCGCTGGAGTCGTACCACGAGGCGCGCGAGTTCGACATCATCGGCATCACCCTCCAGACCGAGCTCAACTACGTCAACCTGCCGTATCTTCTGGACCTCGCGGGCATCCCGCGCTTCGCCCGCGACCGGAACGAGGGTCACCCGCTCGTCGTCGGGGGTGGCCCGTGCATGGCAAACCCCGAGCCGGTGGCCGACTTTTTCGACGCGTTCGCGATCGGCGACGGCGAGGTGCTTCTGCGTACACTCCTCGACACCGTCAAAGCCTCCAAGGACGAGCGGCTTCCGCGCATCGAGACGCTGCGAGCGATCGCCCGCATCCGCGGAATGTACGTCCCCCAGCTCTACGGCTGGACCCCGGCCGCGAATCCGGCACAGGGCGGCAGCTTCGAGGTGTTGGACGACGTCGCTGCCTTTCCCGTGACACGGGTTTTCGCCGAGACGCTCGACCCGGCCGACGTGCCGGCCGACCCGCTAGTCCCCGCCGTGGAGGTGGTGCAGGACCGCCTCGGCATGGAAGTCGTGCGCGGCTGCACCCAGGGGTGCCGGTTCTGCCAGGCCGGCTACTGGTACCGGCCGGTACGCGAGCACGATCCCGAGACCGTGCTGAAAACGATGGCGGCTCACGTCGACGCCACCGGCTACGAGGAGGTGGGGCTGCTATCCCTCTCCACAGCCGACTACTCGCAGATTGAGCCGCTGGCATTTCACCTGGCCGAACGGCTCGCTCCGCGTCGGGTGGGCGTCTCGCTTCCCTCGCTGCGCGCCGAGTCGTTCTCGGTGGCGGTGGCGGACGCGGTTTCGAGGGTGCGCAAGTCGGGGTTTACCTTCGCCCCCGAGACCGGCTCGGACCGTCTGCGGCGGGTGATCAACAAGACGTTCACCAACGCCGACATGATCGCCGCAGCCGAGGTGGCGTTCTCGCGCGGGTGGAACCTCATTAAGGTGTACGCGATGATCGGGCTGCCCACCGAGACCGACGAGGACCTCGAGGAGCTGGCCAGGCTTGCCGAAGGGATTCTGGAGGCGGCCCGCCATGTCGGAAACCGGAGGGCCACGGTGAAGGTCTCGGTGGGGCCGTTCGTGCCCAAAGCGTGGACTCCCTTTCAGTGGGAGCCGTTCGTTTCCGTCGGGGAGCTCTCCCGCCGGATCGCCCTGCTGCGCGAGCGCTTCCGCCGGATCCGGTGGGCGAAGCTGACTTGGAACGAGCCCGAGGAGTCTCAGCTGGAGGCGATGCTCTCACGAGGCGACCGCCGCCTGGGGGAGGTGATCGCACGCGCCCACAACCTCGGTGCCGTGTTCGACGGGTGGGGCGAGTGGTCCAGGCTCGATGTCTGGCGGCAGGCAGTTGCCGAGGCCGGCATCAACCTCGAAGCCGAATTGGGGCCGCGCGAGCTCACCGCGGTCCTACCCTGGGACGTCATCGACGCCGGCGTGCGCAAGGGCTTCTTGAAAGCCGAGCGGCGCCGCGGCGTTATGGAAGCCGAGACGCCTGACTGCCGCTGGGGGGACTGCATGCGGTGCGGCATCCCCGGCGACGGGCTCGACACTCAGCTCGCGCTCCCCACCCTGCCGGTGGTTGGCGAGGAGGCGCCGGGTCTTGCGCGGGCGAAGAACGCGGCGTACAGGCTGCGTCCTCTGCCTCGGGTGCTTCCGAGTGGCGAACCGCTCGCCCAACCCGAGCGGCTCGCGCGCTACCGTTTCACCTTCCAGAAACTCGGCGATGCACGCTGGCTCTCCCACCGCAACGTCATGGACCTGCTGGAGCGTGCGCTGCGGGCCGCCGCGGTGCCGGTGCGCTACACGGAGGGGTACAACCCGCACATCCGCCTCTCGATGGGGCCGGCGCTCTCGCTTGGTTACGAAGCGGTGGCGGAGCGCTTCGACGTGGAGTGCCACGCCCCGGTCGAAGTTGGAATGCTCTCGCGTGCCAACCGGGTGCTGCCCGGGGGTCTCCAGCTCACCGCGTGCGAGCGCCTCCAGGAGGGCTTGCCTTCACTCGGCAAGGCCATCGCGGCGTGCCGCTACCGTCTGCGCCGGCCACCGGAGCTACCCCACTGGCCGGCCTCGCAGGCCGGCCTCGGCGACCTCACTGCCGGGGTTCTGGAGTGGAGGGTGGACGGCGACGACCTCGGGGTGACCCTCGATGCCCGCCAGGCAGGCGGACACGCCCTCAGCGTCAAGACCCTGCTCGCCGCCATCGGGATCGCCGAGGAGGCGCGGTCTCTCGTTCACGTGGTGCGCGAGGCCGTGCTCCTCGAGACTCGTCCCGTTGCCGCCGTCTAGGCGGCCCGCCGGACCACCATCAGCGAGAGGTCGTCAACCTTCGGCGCGTTGCCAAGGTGCGCGGCGAGGTCCGCGAGACACGCCGCCGTCAGCGCCTCGGGCGTAAGCTGCCGCGCTCCCGCGAGCACCCGCGAAATCCTGTCGGAGCCGTACTCGGTGCCGTCCGCGTTGCGGGCTTCGGTGAGTCCGTCCGTGTAGAGGACCAGCGTGTCGCCCTTTCCCAGCTTGAGCTTTCTCGAGGAGAAGCTCGTGCTGTAGAAGGCACCAACCGGCAGTCCCGTGGGGTCCACGGGGGTCACGTTGCCGTTGCTGAGCACGAGAGGCGGGCAATGGCCCGCGTTGCAGATCTCCAGCTCGCCAGACGCCGAGGCACGGCCGACCACCAGAGTTGCGAAGTAGGGTGACAGCGTGCTCTCCCGGAACACCCGGTTGGCACGCTCGACGAGCTGCCCGAGGGAGAAATCTGCGGCCACCAGGCTTCTGAACGTCGCGTGCAGGTGCGCCATCAGGATTGCGGCCGAGACGCCCTTCCCAGAAACGTCCCCCAACAGGAAGTAGAGATCGCCGGCGCCGCCGTCGGGCCGCACCACGTCGCAGTAGTCCCCGCTGACCGGCCCGGCCGGCTGATAGTGGTAGTGGATCTCCCAGCCCAGGGCGTACAGGCTCTTCTCGGGCAGCAGCCCCCGCTGGATGCGGGCGGCGAGCTGAAGGTCCTGCTCCAGGTCGCGCTGTTCCTTCTCCGTGAGGTGATCCAGGCAAAAGCGGACCAGGGGATCCGCCATCAGGCGGTCCTGCTCGATCGAGTCGTGACAGACCTCGCAAAGTCCGTACGACCCGGCCTCGACGCGTGCGAGCGCCTCGTCCACCTCTTTGAGCAGCCGGCCAAACTGCGGCTCCCGGGGGGCCATCTGCAGCGCGGCCTCGAGGCGCTGCCGCCGCTCCTGCAGCTGATGTCGAACGATGTTCTCGGTTACGGTAGCCATGATCTCGATCTCCCCACCCTCGGGGCCTAGTACGAGTCTGACGGTCGTGTGGTTTGGCCTAGCCTGGCAGGCTGCTGGCCATCAGCGGGGCGGGCAGGCGTCGATGCGCCAGTAGTAGTCCTCGCCGCTTCGCAGTTCGATGTAGCGCCGCTCCACCAGGCGCCCCAGCTCGTCGTTGGCCTCCAGCACGTGGCGGCCCGAGCCGACGTTATCGACGGTCCGGTTCGAGTCCTGGCCGACGGTGAATGCCTCCCATCCGTCCACGTAGACGGTCAGCTTGCAGCTGCTCATGTTTGCGACCACCACGTCGGACCGAACCCCGAACAGGTGCTCGCGGCAGCCGCCGGCCGCCACCAACAACAGCAGCAGCAGCAAGGCAGGAGGAACGCGAACCCTCACGACACCAATTTAGGGCCGAAAGGAAAGATCTGCAACCGGGCACGTTTCGTCTATGAGCGTTCTGAGATAATGCAGGTGCAAGCGACCCAAAAGCATCCGGTTTCGGCCGGCGCGGCGCTCCGAGCCACTTGATCGCCGCATCCGGCAGCCGTATTCTCGCTCTCAATGAGCCGCAAAACCCCCTTGCTGCCCTTCGATTTCTACAGCATCAAGAGCAAGATCACGCTTTTCGCGCTGCTCGCCACGCTGATCCCCTCGCTCACCATCGGGTGGCGCTCGTACGTCCAGAACAAGCGCTTCCTGAGCCAGAAGATCACCCAGGAGCTCCAGAAGGTGACCTCACAGGCCTCTCGCGAGACCAGCTTGTGGCTCAAGGAGCGACTCTACGACCTCAAGGTTTTCTCAAGCTCCTACGTCGTGACCGAGAACCTGGCCAGATTACAGGGCGCCAGTGCGGGGCAGATCGAGGACGAGCGCGCCGTGCGCGGTCTGCGCGACTATCTGGGTTCGGTGCGCGCCAAGTTCGGCGACTACGAGGAGCTCACGGTCGTGGCGCCCAACGGGATGGTGGTGGCCAGCAGCGCACAACTGCCCGGTCCGGTCGCCTTGCCGGACGGCTGGCTGGACCGGGCCAGGGCCGGCGAGGCGGCCATCGGGAGCCCGCACTGGGACGAGGCTCTGCGTGCGGGGACCTTGGTCGTGTCCCAGCCCATCCTCGGCGCCGACGAGCGCTTGCTGGGCGCGCTGGCGGCTAAGCTCAACTTCCACGTCATCGTTGAGAGCCTGGCCAGCGACTCCGGGCCCGACCTGAGCGACTTTTACCTGGTAACCCGCAGCGGGGCGGTCGTCGCAGGCACGCACCCAGTCCCCGTCACTTCGAGACCCACGAAGGCCGCGCTGCCGCCCGACCTGGCCTCTCGCCTGTTCGCCCAGGAGAGTGCCGCGTCGGAGTATTCGAGCCCCCGCGGGGTTGCAGTGGTGGGAACGCTCAAGACGGTCCCGGGCCTGAGCCTGGGGGTGGTCGCCGAGAAGGAGCGCCGCCTTGCCTACGCAGAGATCTACCGCCTGCGGAGGACGACGATCTGGCTGGTCGGCGGCCTGCTCCTCGGCGTCGGCTCGCTCGCGTACCTCCTCGGCCTGTCGATCGTGCGCCCACTCGACACGCTGATTGCGGGTGCAGCCAAGGTGGCGACGGGGAGCCTGGACGTTGACCTTCCGGTGTCCAGCCGGGGGGAGCTCGGCTACATGACCGAGGTGTTCAACCACATGGTGGAACAACTGCGCCTGGGCCGGCAGGAGCTGGGCGAGGCCAACCAGACTCTGCGGGAGAGGAACCAGGAGTTGCAGGAGCTGTCGGTGACCGACAGCCTGACCGGACTGTTCAATCGCAAGCACATGTGGGAGACGCTCGCGCGGGAGCTCGAAGGGTACAAGCGGCACCAGCGTCCTCTCGCGGTGCTGATGATCGACATCGATCATTTCAAGCGCTACAACGACACGCACGGGCACCTGGCCGGGGACGAGGTGCTGAAGAGGATGGCCGAGATCTTCCGGTCTTCGCTGCGGGTCTCCGACTACGCAGCTCGCTACGGTGGCGAGGAGTTCCTCATGGTCCTCCCGGACACCGACTCGACGATGGCCAACCAAGCTGCGGAGCGGCTACGCGGGCTGGTGGCCGCCGAAAACCTCGCAAGTGCGGGACCGGCCAAGATCACAGTCAGCATTGGCGTGGCCTCGACGTCCGGGCATGAGGAAGAGCCCGAGTCGCTGGTCAGGAACGCCGACACTGCCCTGTACCGGGCCAAGAAGGCAGGCCGAAACCGGGCGTTCGTATTCGAGGCCGGGAGCACGGGGCCGAGCTGAAAACGGTCGGGGATGTCAGTGCGCGGAGACGAGCGCCTCGAACACCCAACCGGCGACACCCTTCTCGTCCCTCACCCGCACCCACTGGTCCTTGCGTGAGAGGCCGACGAGCCTGGTTCCCGAGGGCAGCGTGGCGAGGACCTTGAACTCGAGACCTGGTCCCTCACGGAGGTTGCCGTCCTTCGTCAGCCGGAGAGGCATTGGTGCCTCGAACGGCGACTCCCCGGCCACGGCCGTGAGCTTCTCGCGAGTTGCGGGGCGTGCCTCGCCGGGCCTCAGGAGTCCCTTCGCCTGGTTGGCGAGGTAGAGCGCGCCGCCGTAGTTCTCGTTCTTGAACTCCTCGGCACTCCTCTTGAGGAGCTGGTTGGCCTGGGAAAGATCGCGGTCCGCACCACCACCCTTCCCCTGCGCCTCGATGGCTTTGAGGGCGATCTCAGCTTCCGCCAAGTTGGAGGCTGCCTCGGCCCTGGTCTCCAGGCTGCGGAGCTTCGACTTTGCCCGCACGACCTCCTGAATCGCCTCGTCCAGCTTCTTCTCCACTGCGCGCTGCCGCTCCTCGAGCTCGCGAGCGCCGGCTTCCTTCTCCAGAAGCTGGAGCTTCAGGCCGGTGGCCTGACCCTCGAGGGCGCGCTTCTCCGCATCCAGACTCGCCACGC
>MEKI01000019.1:3686-31497 GCA_001766905.1 Acidobacteria bacterium RBG_13_68_16 | reverse complement strand
GCCTCTTCTGCTGGGCGACCAGGTCCGCGCATGGGTCGACCTCGACCGTGGGTTCCGGCGGAGGGGTGGGAGGAGCTGGCTTCGGCGGTGCCTTCGTCAGACAGGAGGCGGTGAGGGCCGCAGCGATAGCCAGGATGAGAGTCGGGATCGGTGCGGGCCTGGGCAGGTCGGCCGGTCGGGTCATCGCGCTCCTTTTCTCACTTGGTGCGAGCAACAACTCTCTGGATCGAAAACTAGCAGATCCCGCGACGGCTGGAAAGGGCGCATTATCGCACCTGTGCTCCCGATCACAACGCAGTTTGCCGAACTCAGTCCGACCGCGCGGCACCCGTTCTAGAATGCGCGGGAGGGGAGTGACTCAGATGACGAGAAAACTCCTGCGCGCAATCGGCATTCTGTCCGCAATGGCCCTGCTGTCGCTTCCCGCCCAGGCGGCCGAGCAGGCGGCGCCGGCCATGCCCCCGAACATGGCGCAGGTCTGGCTGACCGTGCTCCTGCGTGGGTCCGCGTGGACGGCCGAGCAGACGCCGGAGGCGCAGCGGCTACAGCAGCAACACGTCGCCTACCTCGACGAGCTCGCAAAGGCCGGGCACAGCCTGGTGATGGGTCCGTTCATGGATGGGGGCCCTATCGAGGGACTCGTCGTGCTGGGTGCCGGCTCCCTCGAGGATGCGACCGCCCTCATGGAGGCGGATCCTGCCGTCAAGGCACAGCGCGTTGCCATCGAGATTCACCCGTGGTGGGCGGCGAAAGATGCGTTCAGGAAGACGGCGCCGCCACCGCGTTTCGTGACGTACTACTTCGCCTTCCTCCTACGCGGGCCCGAGTGGACCCCCGCGCAGACGCCGGAGCTGGTGCGCCTTCAGGAAGCGCACCTCGCCAATATCCGCCGGTTGGCGGAGACCGGCAAGCTCGTCATTGCGGGCCCATTCGCCGACGACGGGACGTTGCGGGGCGTGTTCGTGTTCAAGACCGAAACGCTGGATGAGGCGGAGGCACTGGCCGGCAGCGACCCGGCCGTGCAGGCGAGGCAGCTCGTCCTCGAGTTCCACCCCTGGCTCGTCCCGGCGGGCGCGCTCCCCTAGCCTAGCGAACCCCCCGCAGGACCCTGCGGGGAAAACCCCGGGCGGCCGCCATGCGAGACAGCACCTCGATGTTGGCGTCGCCCAGCCTCGTGGGAGCGCCCTCGATACCCCCGTTCGCGTTGATGAAACCCTGCGCCCCGGTGACCATGCCGATCAGGCCGGAGAAGGCATCCGGGTCGTGCTGACCGGCGTAGCTGCCGCCCAACGGCAGCAGCACGTGTTTGCTGGCGTGGTAGTCGAGAGCCACCGGGTCGAGGCCCGCGAGCAGCACATTGGACCGATGGGTAGTCTCCGGCGGGTAGCCGGTGAGGGAGCTCTGGCTGACCCAGATACAATCCAGGATGTTCAGGTCCGGGGTCCTCACAAGGCTCCAGAACTTTCCGCACTGGGAACCGATCTGCGAGTAGTGGCGTACGGGCGAGTAACCGTCCGACATTGAGACTAGGCCGTAGACGTGCTTCAACACGCCGGTGACGCCCGAGCCGTCGTGATGCTTGAGAACCGGGACGTTGATCAGCTTCACGTTGCCGGAATGGCCGGAGCCGGTCCACCTCCCCTCGCGCAGCTCGATCCGATGCCCTCCCGCGGTGGTAAAGCACGGATACGACACCGGGGTTGCAGGGTTTGAGCCTGGCGGGGGCGAGACGGTACGGTAGCCGTCCCCGATGTGCTCCGAGGAGGAGATGAAACGGGAGCGGATCGGGTCGAGGAGATAGCTGCTCACTGGCTGGCCGGCGAATACGGCGTGGACCAGGTGGTCCACGGTGAGGACGGTCTCGTCCTCGGCGTTGACGTGAACGGTGTTGGCGATCTCCGGCCAGCTCCCGTAATTGCTGCCACCTGCCATGCCGTCGAACCCTCCGCGGCCCTGCCCGTTCTCGACGATGACGACCTCCCCGGAGAACCCGTCGGGGTGTTCGAGGATCCGGTGGACGATTCCGCGAACAACGTCCGTGTTGGTGGCGCCGCGGCACTTCCACTGGCAGTTGACCTTGATCAGCACGACGTCGTCTGCCTCGATGATGCCCGCCGGATCGCCCCACGCATGCGGCTTCGAGGTGCGATAGAACTTCACCCCGTGCCCGGCAAGCAGGCCCAGGAGCGTGTCCACGCCGACGTGACGCGTTGCGCCGTCGTGGGTGGGGCACCCGTCGACGCGAAAGACCCGCGACGTCTCGGTCTCCGCCGCTGCGGCGCGGAAAGCCACTCCGCCCGCAGCCCAGGCTGCCGCTCCGAGGCGGGCCGAGTCGCGCAGGAACTCACGCCTGGTTCTCCCCTTGCGCCTGCCGGCCATCCCCCCTCCGCGCCGGACCGGGGCCGATCTTGAGACCTGATCGCCCGGCGCTCGGCTCTTCAACGCACCACAGCATACCGCCGCGCCTTCGATGCCGCCCACGGCCCGAGGTGATGAGGCTCACCGGAAGGCACCGCCGGCCGCGGGAGCCCTGAGAACGCCGACCGATACGCCCCGGCGATGCGTCTCAGCACGACCGGCGCGCTCTCAACGCCCCTGGCCGTGCCCCAGCACATCGACCACCGCCGCGGTCATCGCGGTGACCCTGGTGCGAATCGTCGGGCCCGGCACCGGGGCGTACCTGCTGCTGTGCAGCGCCGGGAGCGGAGTTCCGCTGCGTTCGCTCTGCCGGAGCGCCTCGGCGTCGCTGGTGCCGAGGCGAAACATGCAGATCGGGATGCGCGGCTCCACGAGGCCGTAGAAGGCAAAGTCCTCCCCCACTATCAGCCGAAGACCAATAGGCAGTTCGATTTGGCGGCGGCCTGGGTTGCCCACCGCGAGGCGGCGGCGAGACTGTCCAGGGCGCCCGAAGCGACCGCTCTGGGCAGAGAGGCCGTGCAGGGCGCACCACCCCAATCAACAACTTGCGGGCGGCGCCCGCTCCCAGGGGGCAGCTGCTACCGGCGCTGACTCAGGGCTGCTTCGCCGGCTCGTTTGGCTTGTGCGTCTCCAGCCAGCGCAGGCCCTCGCGGTCGCGGAAGAAGTCCATCCACACGTAGTGCAGCTTCTTTCCCTCGGCCACCTCCGCCCCGTGGCGGGAGCCGAGCGGGATGTGGAGCAGCTCATTCGCGCCGAGCGCCGTCTGTCCGCCGTCGGCGTGGACGACGATGTCGTTGCCATCGAGGCCGAGGAAGAACTGCTCGAGCATCGGGTGCGCGTGGGGCGCGACGCGGTCCGGCCCCGCAGTCTCGACGGTGCCGATCGACATCCGGGGCACGATGTCCTTCGGCAGCAGCGTGCGGCTCGTGGTCTTCGCGCTCTTGATCGCCTCGCCGTACGTCGGACATTCCGAGAACTTCCGCACGTACGGGCTCGCCTGGTTCTCCGGGTGCGCGGCGAGGTCGACGCGGTCCTCGTCACTCAGCGCGTGGCGGAGGACCAGCACGTCCAGCATGGAGCTCGCGGCAGCCGCGAGCTCGGCATCGGATCCCACCGGCAACCGCACGATCGTCTGCCGCTCGACCGGGAGCGGCACGCCGTCGGCCACGACAGCGCCTCGCCCCTCGAGCACGAGGTACACCTTGTCCTCCGCGTTGCTCCGGCCCTCGACGTGACGGCCGCCCGGGCCGAGCGAGATCAGGCTGGCGCGGATCCCGGGCACTTCGCCGGCGAGCACGTCCTTCACGACGGCGGCCGAGCCGCTGGCCGCCTTCCCGGTCTCGAGCGCGACCTTCACGAACGCGAGCGGGGCGTCCGCGGCGAGGGCGGCGCGGGCGAGCGAAAGCAGGTCGATCACCGCCGCGGTCATCGCGGTGACCCCGGTCCGTATCGTCGGGCCCGGCACCGGGGCGTACCGGCTGCTGTGCAACGCCGGCACGGGAGTCCCGCTCCGCTCGCTCTGGCGGAGCGCCTCGGGATCGCCGGTGCCGAGGCGAAACATGCAAATCGGTACGCGCGGGTCAACCAGCCCGTAGATGGCGAAGTCCTCCCCCACCATCTCCGGTTTCAGGGCGACCACGTTGGAATCGCCGAGCGCCTGACGTAGGGCAGCCGCGACACGCGCCGTGAGGACCGGGTCGTTGTAGAGCGCGGGAGTGAAACCCTCGGCGAGCTTGATCGTGGGCATCCGGTCTCCCGGCACGCCGGCCGCTTCCGCCACGCCGCGGGCGATGCGCTCGATCTCCTCGATAATTCTCTGCCGCACCTCAGGGGCGTAGGAGCGGACGGTGAGCTGAAGGCGAACCTCGTCCGGGATGATGTTGTAGGCGGTTCCGCCGTGGATCGAGCCGACCGTGACCACCGCCGGTTCCACGGGGTCGATCCGGCGGCTCACGATCGTCTGCAGCGCGTTCACGAACTGTGCCGCCATCACGATCGGGTCCTTGGTCTTGTTGGGGCTGGCCCCGTGGCCGCCCAGCCCGCGGATCGTGACGTCCACCGAGTCCACGTTGGCGAACGCGTAGCCCTCTACGACACCCGCCCGGCCGGCGGCCAGCGAGGGAGTCACGTGTTCGGCCAGGCAGACGTCGGGGCGCGGAAAACGCGTGAACAGGCCGTCGTCGAGCATCGCCTTCGCGCCCTGGCCGCGCTCCTCGGCGGGCTGCGCAATCAGCACCAGGGTGCCGTGCCAGCCTTGCCGCATCGCAGCCAACACCCGCGCCGTTCCGACGAACACGGTCATGTGGGCGTCGTGCCCGCAGGCGTGCATCACTCCCACCTCACGACCCAGCTCGTCCCTGGCCTTGACCGTGCTCGCGTACGGCAGCCCCGTCCCCTCGATAACCGGCAGCGCATCCATGTCGGTACGCACGAGCACGGTGGGCCCGGGTCCGTTGCGGAGGACACCGACGACGCCGTGGCCGCCCACGTTCCGCGTCACGCCGAAGCCGAGCCGCGAGAGCTCCTCGGCGATCGTGGCCGAGGTCCGCTCCTCCTGGAACGACAGCTCAGGGTTCGCGTGGAGGCGTTCGTACAACCGCAGGAGGTCCGGGATCTCACGAGAGACCAGCGCGCTCACGGTTTCCGCCTGCCGCTCCCCGGACGGCGCCGGAGGGCTTGCCTGGGCGAACGAGAGCGTCGCCACGAGCGCGACGATGGCGACGGCAAACTGAGTGGGCTTGGCGACGCTGGTCAGGCTCATTCCGCCCTCTCCCTCCTCTCGACGAGACTCCTTGCACAAGCGCCGTGACAATGACGTGGCGGCCAGCGCCGGAGGGTAGCACAGTGCCCGCGGTGGCGGCCGGTCGGCGGCGCCTCGGCGGCGCTCATCCGGCGGTGAACCGGAAGTCGAAGCCCACGCGCGGCGGCTCGTGCGCGGGGTCGCAGCGGTACTTGGCAAAGTTCGTCTCGCCCTCCGCCCGCAGGAAGTCCTCGTCGATCAGGGCGTGCCCGGTGAAGGTCGCCGGTACCTTGGCGAGTATTCTGAGGGTTGCGTCGGCCAGGATGTCGGGCTTGCGCCACACGGAAGGGTTGCCAAGGGAAAAGTTGATGGTCGCGTGACTCTCGATCAGGGTCGCCGGCCAGAGGGCGTTGCACGCGACATTGCGGCCGGCGAGCTCGCCGGCCAGGCCGAGGGCGATCATGGTCATTCCAAACTTGCTCACGGCGTATGCAATCTTGCCCGCGGCGGCGGCCGCTTCCACGGGCGGGGACATCATCAGAATATGGCCGTAGTCCTGCGCGAGCATCGCTGGAAGGACTTCGCGGGTGCAGGCAAACGCGCCGCGCACGTTCACGCCCATCACCCGGTCGAAACGCGGGAGCGGCGTCTCGGCAAGCGTCTGCCAGAACAGCGCCCCCGCGTTGTTGACCAGAAAGTCGATGCGCCCAAAGCGCTCGAGGGTTGCCTTGACGGCCGCAGCCACCGCTTGGTCGTCTCGCACGTCGAGAGGGACGGGAAGCGCCCGACGGCCGATCGCCTCCACCTCCGCCGCCGTCGTGTGTATGGTGCCCGGGAGCTTCGGATTCGGCTCGGTGGTCTTGGCAGCGACCGCGATGTCGGCGCCCTCCCGCGCCAGTGCAAGCGCGATGCAACGACCGACTCCACGCGAGGCCCCTGTGATGAAGGCCACCTTCCCTTCGAATCGCATGGGCCGAGAATACACGACGGAGCGAGCACGACTGCGGTTGAACTGGCCACGGACCGTGCTGGCGCCTCGCCGCACGGCGACCATTCTTGGGGGTTGGGCTTATAATCGGCATATGATCGGCGGTCCAGGCAGCCCAAACGGCAGGTCGATGCAAGCCGGGGCGAGAGGAAGGCGCGCAACGAGCGTCCCTTCCGGCCGGACCCGTCGCTTCGACCGGATCAAGCGCGAGATGCTCCGCGAGGCGGTCGCGGACAACCTTGCGACCATCGGAGGGTTGCTCCCGCGCCCGAGGAAACGAGCTTCGAGAAGCTCCTGGGTCGGCTGGGCACTGCTCGCTGCGGTCGCGCTGTTGCTTCTCGGCACCCTGAAGCCAACATCGGCGGGTCGCGGCAAACCGCAACCGGAGGAGATGGTTGGTGCCGCAATCCCGGCGCTGCCGGACCACGACCAGACGGAAACCGGAACCCCGCCCGGCCTTGACGCCCCCCGCGCCATCGACCCCGCGCTCTTCCGCCTGGCCGTCAGGCGGGTGGTGGTCGACCCGGGGCACGGAGGCAGCGACCCCGGTGCGATGATGCGCGGCATGCGCGAGAAGGAGATTACGCTGGACATCGCGCGTCGCGTCGCCGCGGTACTCCGGGCGGACGCGTTTGAGGTCTTGATGACGCGCGAGGGGGATGAGACCCTGACCCTCCAGGAGCGCGTCCAAGCCGCCAACTCTGCCGGAGGCGACGTTTTCCTCTCGATACACGTCAACTCCATCCCGGAACCCCTGCGGCGCGGTGTGGAGACCTACGTCCTCGGCCCCACAAGCGACCCCCACGTCGAGAGGCTCGCCGGCGCCGAAAACTCCGGCTCCGGCTACTCGCTGTCCGACTTCCGCAGACTCCTCGAGGGCGTTTACGTGGATGTGCGGCACGACGAGTCGCGCCGGTTCGCCCAGGCAATGCAGGGAAGGATGTTTGCCGCGCTGCGCCGCGTTAACCCGGACCTCGAGGACCGAAGCGTGAAGCAGGCGCCGTTCGTCGTCCTGGTCGGAACTGAGATGCCGGCCGTGCTGACCGAGGTTTCGTGCATCTCCAACGAGGAGGATGCACGGCTGCTGAGGCAAAACGACTACCGTCAGAAGATCGCCGAGGCCCTTGCGGCGGGCGTTCGGACCTATGCCGCCGCGCGCGGGTTGGGTGCAACGGTCGCAAACCGGGGACCGGGGGGCATGTGAGACCATCGAAAGGTTGGGCATGACCGTGACCAAGGACAAAAACAGCGTTCTCCACCTGGGGATCGACCTCGGGACTTCGCGCAGTTCGGTCTCGGCCTCCAACGGCGAGCGCCACGTGGTTGACAGCTACATCGGCTGGCCGGTGGACATGGTCGCCCGCAAGCTGGTCAAGAAGCCCGTGATGTTCGGCCAGGAGGCTTTGGAGAACCGTCCGATGCTGGACCTCCACCGGCCCCTCGAGCGCGGGCTCATCAAGGAGGGCTCCGAAAAGGACGAGCTCGCCGTCCGGGAACTGATCCGCCACATGATATCGCTCACCAAGCCGCATGACGGCCAGAAGGTTCTCGCGGTGGTCGGCGTCCCGGCGGAGGCGTTGCGGGTCTCTCGGCAGCACCTTCGCAACTCCGTCAAAGGAGTGGCGGATTCGCTCATGATCGTCTCGGAGCCATTCGCGGTGGCCTACGGGATGAACGCGCTGCTGCACACAATGATCATCGACATCGGCGCCGGGACCACCGACTTTTGCGTGATGAAGGGCCGCTACCCCACCGACGAGGATCAGCGAACGCTCACCAACGCGGGGGACTCGGTGGACGACCAGCTCGCGACCATGATCAGGACGCGCGTGCCCGACGCGCAATTCTCGATCCACATGGTGCGCGGGTGGAAGGAGAAGTGGAGCTTCATTGGAGAGCCCAGCGGCGTGGTGGAGGTGACCGTGCCGGTGGGCGGAAAACCGACCAACATCGACATCACCACCGAGATGCGGCGGGCGTGCGAGAGCCTGCTCCCGCCCATTACCGAGACCACGCTCGACCTGATCTCGCGCGTCGAGCCCGAGTACCAGGAAACGGTACGCCACAACATCATCCTCGCCGGCGGCGGGTCGCAGATCCCGCGGCTTGCGCAGGCATTGGAGGCGGCGCTCAAGGACGTCGGCGGCGGGCGCGTCACGCCCGTCGACGACTACGTCTTCGTAGGCTCCAACGGCAGCCTCGCGATCGCTCTCGACGCCCCGGAGTCGGACTGGGAGAAGCTGCCGGGATGAGGACGCTGCGGCTGGAACGGAGGCGGGCTACCCCATGAACATAGGCGGCGCAAAAGTCGCTCTCGTCTCGGAGGTTCTCGACCGCCTGCTCGACGAGTACGGGGGCGAGTCCGCCCGGCGCTCGGTGCTCTTCCAGGCGGCGCTCCAGATATGCGCTGACGAGTCCAGGCGCGTCAAACAAGGCCAACCGCCAGCACCCCTCGAGGTCCTGGTGAAGCGGGCTCGGACCGTCCTCGACGCGCCTCAGGCGCAGCCGCCGGTGGGGATGGCGTCCGCGCCGACCACCCGGGCAGCGCCGCCCATCCAGGACGCGTTTCCCCCCATGCCTCCGGAGCAGCCCATCGCCTCCATGCCGGCGGCGGAGGAGCCGCCGATTGACGTACCGGAGCTCTTCGTGGACGAGGGTACCTACGAGGACATGGAGCGACCCCGCAGGCGTCTCCCCATCCCAATCCTGCTCGGGGTCCTCGCCCTGTTGGCGGTGGCAGCGGGCACGTTCTTCCTCTATTCGCGCTACGAGAAGGGAAGCTCTGAGACCGGTCCATCTCGCATAGCCGAGTCGTACCCGCCACCGAAGGGTGCCCCGGCAGAGTCGCAGAGCCCGGGTGGGACGCTGGCGCAGGCCCCGGAGGTGGCGCCCACACCGGTCGAAGCCGCCCGGGCGCCTGAGCCCACGGCGGTTCCCACCAGAGCCCTTCCCGAGCCAGTGGAGCCGCGCGTCCTCCGGGAGTCGACCCGTGCGGGCCGACCGCCAGGGGGCACGCGCTGGGAGGGCGTCCAGGTCATGACCTCCCCCGACTGGGCCGAGCGCGCTCCGATCTACGTCATTCACTTCTCGTCGTACAGGGATCGTGAGAGGGCGCGGCGGGACGCGGTTCAGGTCGGCCGGCGTTTCGGCCGCCCGGCATATGCGGCGCAGGTCGACCTTCCGAGCGGGGTTTGGTACCGCGTTGTGCTGGGCGACTTCGCGACCGTCGAACAGGCCCGCGCCTTTCACGCCGAGCTGGTCGCGAGAAGGACCCCCGATCTCGGCGGCGTCTACCGGCTCACCGCGCCCTAGTCCCGGCGAGGCCAGGCGGATTGGCGACACCCTCGCTGCTGGTATCCTCGCGCCATGCGTAAGGCGATCATCGCCTTGGCCGTCCTCGCGGCCCTCGGGACGGCCGCTTATTGGGGCGTCCGGCGGGTCGTTCCGGGCGAGGCTGCCTGGAACCGGCACACGGGTGTGCTGCTGGTCGCGGGAACCGGCACATCGTTCGTGCCGGCCTGGCGGTGGCAGCCGGAGTGGTCCTCGAAGATTGTGGGCGAGGTGGCCTCCGTTGCGCGTGGGGGGGCCCGCGTCACCGTCGCGGTCAACGTCAGCTTCCCGACCGGGAGGCACGCGCTGGCGCCGGGCGCCGATCCCGCGGGCGGCCTGACCACTGCCATCGCGAACGCGGTCCGAGGGCAGATCGAGGCGCTCTCCCCGCGCTGCCTCGCCGGGATCGGCCTCGCGAACTGCCCGGACGCTCCTGAGGGCGCTCTCGGCCGGACGGTCGCGGAGCGGTTGCACGTTGCTCCCGAGATGGTCTCAGCGCAGATCAGGCTCGACCCTGCGGAGCTCGCCGCGGTGAGGGTCTCCGTACTGAGGGAGCTGGTGGGCAGGCCTTCCCGCCGGGTGCTGCTGGTTGGGTGGGACGGTGCCGACTGGGAGATCCTCGAGCCACTCGTCCGCAAGCGGATGATGCCCAACCTGGCGCGCCTGATGGCGGAGGGGAGCTGGGGTGGGCTTGCCTCAATAACACCGCTGCTCTCGCCCCTGATCTGGACGAGCATGGCTACCGGCGTGGGACCGGAGGAACACGGGATTCTGGACTTCGTGGAGGTGGACCCCGGCAGTGGCGCCAAGGTGCCAATCACCGGGCGGCAGCGCCGTGTGCCCGCGCTCTGGAACCTTGCATCGGCGGCAGGGCTCTCGGTGATCGTCTCGGGGTGGTGGGCAAGTTGGCCGGCCGAGCCGGTGAACGGCGTGCTGATCTCCGACCGGCTGTTCTTCCTGCTCTCCGATGCCGTGGCCGAAGGTCCCCCAGGCACCGTTGTCTTCCCGCCGGCCCGCGAACCCGAGTTCCGGACGCTGGCCGAGCGCGCCGAGAGGGAGACCGACGAGAAGGTGGTGCGGGCGCTGCTGCCGGTCGGCGCCGAGGCCTACCGGAAAGCGATCGAGGCCCGCCGCGGCATGCAGGACCCCATCGACGGCTTTCGACGCATCATGGTGGGCACCCGCACCTACTTCGGGGCGGCGCTCCAGGCCGCCGAGTCGACGAACCCGCCTGCGGACCTCACCATGGTGTACGCGATCGGGACCGACGAGATCGGGCACCTCCTCGCCCCTTACCTTCCGCCGCCGCTTGCGGGCGCCGATCCCGCTTTCTCGCAGACTGCGGCAATCGGAGTGGAGCGCTACTTCTCGGTCGTGGACCGCTGGCTCGGCCGGCTGCTCGAGACGTGTCCCGAGCGCGAGTGCGCCGTGCTGCTGGTCTCCGACCACGGCTTCAAGTGGGGCGCCGACCGCCCCCGCGAGTTCTCGGGAACCGCGGCGGCCACCGCGGCACTGTGGCACCGCCCCACAGGGGTCTTCGTACTGGCAGGCAAGGGAGTCGCGCGGCTCGGAAAGGTCGCCGAGGCGCCGTCGGTCTACGACGTGGCGCCCACCGTGGCCGCGCTTCTGGGCCTGCCGCCGGGAACAGGCTGGCGCGGCAAGCCGCTGCCGGGCTGCCCCGTTCCGGCCCTCCAGCCCGTTGACTGGCTCGCGGCTGTGCCGCCAGACAGCTACCGCCCGGTGGCGCCCACCGCCATGGCATCCCCCGAGTACGTGAAGCAGCTGAAGGCGCTCGGCTACATGGAGACGGGTGAGGGAACCGGCCAGGGCGAGCAGGCGACCGAGGGAGAGCTCAACAACCTCGGGCTCGTGCATGTCGCGGCCAAGCGCTACGCGGAGGCAGAGAAGGCATTCAGGGGCGCGATCGAACGCAACCCTTCCTACGCGTCCCCACACTACAACCTGCGCCGACTCTACTTCGAAACCGGGCGGTACGACGAAGCGGACGCCGAGCTGTGGCGTGCCGTGGACTTGAAGCTGCGCGACTCGGCGGGCGCGGTGGACAGGGCCGCCAGCGACTACGAGGCCCACGGCTCCCCGGACCGGGCCGCGGCCCTGCTCGCCGAGGCCACACGCCGCTTCCCCGGCGACGCGCGCCTCACGGTGCACCGGCTTGCGGTCCTGGTGGGGATCGGGCGGTGCGCCGAGGCGACCGGCGAAGGTCGTGAAGCGGCCAACAGGTTCCCCTCGGACGCCCGTGTGCAGGCGTTCTTCGGGCTCTCGGCGGCGTGCGCAGGGGACACCGCGACAGCGAAGCGGGCGCTCCAGCGCTCTCTGGAGCTCAACCCCAACCAGCCGGAGATACGGCAGGCGCTGGAGGCACTCTCCGATGGCGACTAGAAGGACGGAGCTTGCCGGTGCGCTTCTGACCGCGTTCGTCGTGGCATCCTGCGGCGGCGGCCCGCCACCCTCGCACCGGGACGTGACCCTTCGCCTCGGCCACTTCCCCAACGTCACCCACGCCCAGGCGCTCATCGGACGCGCAACCGGCGATCTCGAGAGGACGGTCGCGGTGCCGGTCCGGTGGACGCAGTTCAACGCAGGTCCCTCGGCGGTCGAAGCACTGTTCGCATCGGCGATAGACGCCGTCTACGTCGGGCCCAACCCGGCCATCAACGGCCACATCAGATCGCGGGGCGAGAGCTTCGCGATCGTCGCCGGCGCCGCGGCCGGCGGTGCCGCGCTGGTGGTGCGGGGCGACGTCCACATCGCTTCGGATGCCGACTTCCACGGCAAGGTGGTCGCGACCCCCCAGCTCGCGAACACTCAGGACGTCGCCGCCCGACTGTGGTTCGCGGAGCGGGGCCTGGTCTCCCGGGACAAGGGGGGCGACCTGACGATCCTGCCGCTGGCCAACCCCGATCAGCTCCTGATGTTCGCAAAGCGCGAGATCGACGCGGCCTGGACCGTGGAGCCATGGGTTTCGCGCCTCGAGTTGGAGGGGGGCGGCCGTGTGTACCTGGAGGAGAAGGACCTGTGGCCGGGCGGGCGCTACCCGACGGCCGTCCTTGTCGTGCGCCGCGAATTCCTCCGCAATCACCCCGAAGTGGTGAAAAAGCTCCTCACCGCGCACGTGGAGGCAACGCAGAGGCTGAACGCAGACACGGAGGCCGCGGCGCTTCTGATCTCCGAGGAGATCAAGCGGGAGACCTCCGCCGCGATGCCGCTGCCGATCGTTCGCTCGGCCCTGAGGCGGGTGGAGTTCTCCTGGGAGCCGCTGCCGAAGGCGCTCGCGAAGTCGGCCGCCGACGCCCACCGGGTCGGGTTCCTGCCGAGCGCCCCCGACCTCTCGGGGATCTGGGAGCTCGGCCCGCTGCGGGAGGTTCTGCGCGAGAAGGGGCTGCCCCCTCCTGCCGAACCCGTCGAGGGTATGCCGCGATGACCAGCGCGCGGCCGTTCGTGCCGGGAGCCGAGGCGGTCCCGACTGCGGCGCCGGCCAGGATCACCATGGTCGGGGTCACCAAGACCTTCGTCACCCCTCGCGCCCGTGTTGACGCCCTCGGGCCCGTGAGCCTCGAGGTCGCGGAGGGCGAGTTCGTGGTCCTCGCGGGTCCGTCCGGCTGCGGGAAGACCACGCTGCTGAACCTCATCGCGGGGTTCGAGCCACCCAGCGACGGGGAGATCCTCGTGGACGGGAAGCCTGTAACCGGCCCCGGCCCCGACCGCGTGATGATCTTCCAGGAGCCGGCCCTGTTCCCGTGGCTCAACGTCCTGGACAACGTGGCGTTTGGGCTGCGCCAACACGCGCACCTCTCCGCCGCCGAGCGGCGCGCCATCGCGGAACACCAACTCGAACTCGTGCACCTGGAGGGTTTCGCGCGGGCGTTCGTGCACGAGCTGTCGGGCGGAATGAAGCAGCGGGCCGCCCTCGCCAGGGCGCTCGCGACGGCACCCCGCGCCCTGCTGTGCGACGAGCCTTTCGGCTCGCTCGATGCCCTCACCCGCGAGCGGCTGTACGCGGAGATCCAGGAGCTCCACTCCCGTACCCGGAGGACCGTCCTGTTCGTCACGCACAACACCCGCGAGGCCGCGTGCCTGGCCGACCGGGTGCTGGTGCTCACCGCCCGCCCGGCGCGCATCAAGCGGGTGATCACAGTGGACCTCCCACGGCCGCGGGACTTCTACGACGCACGGGTGAGCGTGCTGGCGGGGCGGATCCTGGCGGAGCTGCGCAGTGAGATCACCGAGAACCGGGGAAGGAACGATGAGCGAGACCAAGCAGGCGATTAGGAACATCTCGGTGCTGGCGGCGTTCCTCGCCGCCGTGCTCCTCCTCTGGCAGGCCGTCTCGAGCCTCGCTCTGCTGCCGAGCTATGCCTTCCCCTCCCCCGTCCAAGTCGGCGGCCGCCTGGCCGAGCTCGCCGTTGACGGCTCGCTGTGGCCGAGCGTCAGGGCCTCCCTCGTGCGCATGGCCCTGGGTTTCTCCGTATCGGCGGCGCTTGGCCTCCTGCTCGGATTGGCCATGGGCATGAGTGAGACCGTCAGCACCTGCCTGAGGTCGGTGTTCCTGGGGCTCCAGACGCTGCCCTCTGCGGCCTGGGTGCCGATCTCGCTGCTCGTGTTCGGGCTCTCCGACACCGCCATCTACTTCGTGATCGTTATGAGCTCCACGACCGCGATGGCGATCGCTACCGCGGACGGGATCTCCCACATTCCACCCGTCCTGCTGCGGGCCGCGCAGACCCTCGGCACGACTCGGCGCGCAATGAGCACCCGGGTGGTCCTGCCCGCGGCGTTGCCCAGCATCGTGACCGGGATCAAGCTGGGGTGGACCCTGGGGTGGCACGGCGTCGTCTCGGCGGAGCTCATCAAGTCCAGCGTCGGGCTCGGTTTCCTGCTGCACGCAGGGAGAGAGCTGAACGACGCCGCCCAGGTGATCGGCGTCATGCTGGTAACGGTCTTCATCGGTCTCACCCTGGACCGCCTGCTTTTCGCCGCCGTCGAGAGGCGGGTCCGCACCCGGTGGGGGTTCGCACCGGCAGTCACCCGCGCGTGATCCCGCGCCAGAGATGCGGTATCATCTGCCGGGGGTTGAAGCATGGACTATCTCTCCCGTATGGAGAGCGACAGCATTTACGTCATCCGCGAGGCGTTCAACCGGTACTCGCGGCTGGCGATGCTGTGGTCGATGGGCAAGGACTCGACCGCGCTGTTGTGGATGGTCCGGAGGGCGTTCTTCGGAAGGGTCCCCTTCCCCGTCATCCACATCGACACCAGTTACAAGTTTCCCGAGATCTACGCCTTCCGCGACCGCCTCGCCAAGGAGTTCGATCTCGACCTGCGCGTCGCGCGCAACGAGGACGCACTGGCCGGTGGAATGGGACCGACGAAGATCGACAAGTTCGCCTGCTGTAACGCGCTGAAGACCAACGCGCTCAAGCAGGCGATCGCCAAGATGGGGTTTGAGGCACTGCTCCTCGGCATCCGGCGCGATGAGCACGGTGTGCGGGCCAAGGAGCGCTACTTCTCGCCGCGCAGCCAGGATTTCACCTGGAACGTGGGCAGCCAGCCACCCGAGCTGTGGGACCTCTACGCCTCGGTGGACGAGGCCGCTCACGACCGCATCCACCCACTGCTCCACATGACCGAGCTGGACATCTGGCGCTACGTTCGGCGCGAGGGCGTGCCGGTCAACCCTCTTTACCTTGCCAAGGAAGGAAAGCGCTACCGCAGCATCGGGTGCGCGCCATGCTGCATGCCGATCGCCTCCAACGCCACCACTGTGGACGAGATCATCGCCGAGCTCGAGGCGTCGCACGAGCCCGAACGGGCGGGGCGGGCACAGGACAAAGAGGCCGCGTTCACGATGCAGAAGCTTCGCTCCCTGGGGTACATGTAGCGATGGGCGTTAGCAACCGAGCAGACGAGAAGCCGGTCCTGCGCATTGCCATGGTCGGCCACGTCGACCACGGCAAGTCCACACTGATCGGGCGGATCCGGCACGAGCTCTCGGCGCTCCCGGGAACCTCCGCCGTGGACCCCTCGATCGCCGGGAACTGGGCCTACGTCGTTGACCAGCTCCAGGAGGAGCGCGAGCGGGAGATGACAATCGACACCACCCAGACGTTCCTGGAAACGCCGGCCTGCCGCCTGGTTTTCATCGACGTGCCTGGCCACCAGGAGCTCATCCACAACATGATCACCGGCGCCACCCGCGCGGACGCCGCGGTTCTCGTGCTGGCCGCCGACGAGGGCGTGCGCGTGCAGACGAGGCGTCATGCTCTCCTGCTCTCCATGCTCGGCATCCATACGGTGATCGTGGCCGTCAACAAGATGGACCTGGCAGAGCGTTCCGAGCCGGCGTTCCGCGTGCTCGAGGAAGCGATCCTCGCCGAGCTGCGTGCGGTCGGGATTTCGTCCTCCGCGACGATCCCGGTTGTGGCCAGGGACGGTGACAACGTTGTAACGCGATCACCCACGATGCCGTGGTTCACGGGGCCCTCCGTCATGGAGGCACTGGGCGAAGTCGAGCCGGCGTCCGCTGTGTTCGACGCGGTGCGACTCCCTGTGCAGGACGTCTACAGGCACGATGTGCCCACCGTGGTGGGCAGGCTGCTCTCCGGCACGATCGCGGAGGGCGATGCCTTGACGATCTTCCCCTCCGGGGGTGCGGCCACCGTGACGGCGATCCGGCGCTTCCCCGAGAACCACGCCGCCGCCGAGGCGGGCGAGTCCGTCGGTCTGGTCCTCGAGGGCGCGTTACCCGAACGCGGAAACGTGCTGGCGCCGGCCAGCGACCCGCCGCGGACCGCTCGTGAGTTTGCCGGCCGCGTTTTCTGGCTGGCGAGCGAGCCCCTGGCGGTCGGCGAGGAGCTGTCACTGCGGTGCGGCACACAGTCGGTCGCGGCCCGCATCGAGGAAGTCAGCGAGAAGCTGGACACGGCCACCCTCGATCCGCTGCCCCCTGCACAAAGTCTGGCGATCATGGAGCTTGGCACGGTGCGAATCTCCGCCGCCACGCCAGTCGTAATGGAGCCGTTTGTACGCCTGCCCGGGCTCGGACGCTTCGTGCTGGAGCGCGCCGGCCGGCCGTCGGGTTTCGGAATTCTTCCGTGACGCGCTAGCGGAACAGGCACGAGCGAGGAAACCGAGAGCAATGTTCAACCTAGGCTACATAGACCCCGGTTCCCTGTACACGGTGAGCACCGGTCTCGCTGCAATCGTCGGCGTCATGCTTTCGGCACTGGCCGTGGTGGCGGTGTTCTTCCGGCGGATCTGGGATCTCGTCAGGCGTCACTGGGTCACGGTGGCGGTCGTTCTTGGGGTCGCCGTCGTTGGGGGCGCCGTCGCGCTGCTCGGCGGCAGGCACGGGGGCAGGAGCGCAATGGCAACAAACGCGAGCACAAAACGAATGATCGTCATCGGCCTCGACGGGCTCTCACCCGAGATCATCGAGCCGATGATGGCCGCCGGCAAGCTTCCGAATTTCCGGCGCCTCCAGCAGAAGGGCTCCTACTCCCGCCTCGGTACCACCAACCCGCCGGAGTCACCGGTGGCGTGGGCCAGCTTTGCCACCGGTCGCAACCCCGGCAAGCACGGGGTCTACGATTTCATCCGCCGCAACCCTTCGAGCTACCTGCCGGATCTCTCCCTGACGCGGCTCGAGGGCAACCGCTCGCTCCCGGTTCGCAGGGGCAAGGCGTTCTGGCAGTACGGTCGCGAGACCGGCGTACCGATGACCATCCTCGCGTGCCCGGTGACGTTTCCGCCCGATGAGATCAATGGCAAGATGCTCTCCGGGATGGGCGTGCCCGACCTGCTCGGCACCCAGGGCATGTTCTCCTACTACACCACCGCTCCGGAAACCGTCACGGGCGACACCGGCGGCGAGGTGTACGTGGTGCCGGAGGCCAACCCTCTCGAGCTGGAGCTTCTGGGTCCCCAAAAACAGGGCCTCACGGGCAAGATCGAGCGTCTCTCCACGACGTTCCAGGTGAGGGTGAGCGCCGATCGCACGGTGGCGACCATCTCTCTCCAGGGCAAGGAACTCACCCTGGGCGTCGGCGAGTGGAGCCCATGGACGGAGGTGCAGTTCAAAGTTGGGCCGATGAGCAGGATGAACGGCATCCTGCAGTTCAACCTCGTCGCGCTGAAGCCCCACCTCAGGCTCTACGCAAGTCCCATCTGCATCGATCCGCGCAAGCCCTGGTTCCCGATCTCCTACCCTGAGGGCTACGGCAAGGAGCTGGCCAACGACCTCGGCCTCTTCTCCACCCGAGGCATGCCCTTCGACACTTGGGCGCTCAACGAGGGACGGGTATCCGAGGAGGCTTTCCGCGAGCACGCAATCGGGCTTTACGACGAGCGCCTCAAGCTGATGGAACACGAGTTGAAGCGCTTCGATCGCGGCGTCTTCTTCTGCTACTTCGAGTACCCCGACATCGTCCAGCACATGTACTGGCGCTTCATCGACCCCAAGCACCCGCTCTATGAGGCTGACGCACCAGAACAGCTGAAAGGCATGATCGAGGACTGCTACCGCAAGATGGACCACATCGTCGGGGTTGCGCTGGACGCCGCCCGCGATGGGGATGCGCTCATCGTGCTCTCCGACCACGGGTTCACCACCTTCCGCCGGGCCGCCCACGTCGACTCATGGCTGCGAGACAACGGCTACCTGATCCTTAAGGGTGGCGTGCAAGCGGGCGGGCCGTTGTTCCAGGACGTTGACTGGTCGAAGACGCGCGCCTACGCTCTCGGTTTCGGCGGCATCTACATCAACACCCGGGGTCGCGAGCCCGAAGGCATCGTGGCGCCGGACGAGAGCCGTGAAGCGCTCAAGCGGGAAATCGCCGAGAAACTCAAGGGCTGGTTGGACCCTGACAACGGCGCTCAAATGATCCACGCCGTCTACCTCAACCAGGACATCTTCAAGGGGCCGGAGGCCCACCTCGCCCCCGACCTCTACATCGGGTTCAACACCGGATACGGCGCTTCCTGGCAGACTGCGCTTGGTGCCTCGCCCAGGGGTCTCGCCGAGAACAACCTGAAGAAGTGGAGCGGCACACACCTGGTGGATCCGTCGCTCGTGCCAGGCGTGCTTTTCTGTAACCGCCGCGTCACAGTCTCCGATCCGACTCTCTACGACTTTGCCCCGACCATCCTGCGTTTCATGGGTTTCAACGACAAACAGCTTTCCACCCAGGATCTGGACGGCAGACCGCTGTTCTGAACGAGCCCGGTAGCGACCAGGCTCTGCGACGAGACGGGTGCCACCAGCCCGCCATCTGCGAGGCCCTCGTTGCCTTAAGCGTCGGGACGTACTAAAGTTCTACGTGGAGGCCGAGGACTTGGACAAGGACCAATCCGGGAGTCCAGCCCAGCAGCCCGGCGCGCGGTCTACGACGGCGGACTTCTCCCAGCCAAGCGTTTCCGCGGCAAAGAACTTCATAGCGACGGGGGAGTACCGCAGGGCACGACTCATGCTGGAGGACCTGGCCAAGAATGCCCCCGATGCGGAGTCGCTCCTCCTGCTCGCCCAGCTCGAGCTCGACAACCCCAAGCGCCACACGAGCGCCCTCGAACACCTGCGGCTGGCAGTGGCGATGGCGCCGCAGAATACCGAGGCATGGCTGACCCTGGCCAACTACTGGAGCCTGCGGGGCCAGTCAGAAAAGCAGCGGCGTTGCCTGGAAAAGATCCTCGCGTACGAGCCGGGCAACCGCGACGTGCGCGATGCCCTCGAGCTGCTTCTCAGCAAAAGGTGACCCCACCCCGCTGTCCCCCGCCTGGAGGGAGGAACGATGTCGGCTGACGGTTTCTGGCTGGAGGAGTTCCCGGTTGCAGTCACGGTGACGGACGCCCAGGGCACGATACTCACGATGAACGCTCGCTCCCGGACGAGCTTCGAGGACGACGGTGGGGCGGCGCTGATCGGCACGAGCGTATTCGACTGTCACCCCGAGCCGGCGCGAACGAAGACCGTCAGGCTATTCGAGGGCCGCGCGCCGAATCACTATACGGTCCGCAAGAACGGGCAGCGGAAGATCATCCACCAGATCCCCTGGTACCGTGACGGCGCCTTCGCCGGCTTCGTCGAGATCTCGATCCCGATTCCAGACTCGCTGCCGCACTTCGACCGCGACAAAGCGGCAACGGATGATTAACGGCCCGCCCCGAAAGTCGTGGCCAGGCTGGCCTTTGCCCCGTATGCTCCTCGAACCAAGCAAAGCGCCCCCGCAACGGCAGGGCGCTGTTTCAGGGCGTGTAGCCCGCATCGCAGAGATTGGGCCAGATGCAAGGAGGGCGAGGCCGCCGCACCGGAGTGTCGCCGGAGGCTACATGAGGACGGGCGAGCCGGGATTTACTCCCGGCGAGCGGGGGGCACGGGGGGTCGAGAGCGTCCGGGTGGCCTGGCGGCGCGGACGCGGGACCCCCCGCCTCGACCGCAGCGCTGAAGCCCGACGCCGCAGATGGTCCGATATCTGCGGTGCACCTCGTCAGTGGGTCGTATCTTCCTGGTGCAGCAGGTACCGCTTAATCTTCATGCTCGTCGTCTTCTCGAACTCGCTGTCCTTGATGCGTACCCTGCGGATCTGCTTGTACAGGGGGAGCCTCCGGTTAAGCGCCCGGACCTCCTGGTTGACCACGTCCTCGATCCACTCTCTCGTGAGCTGGTTCCGGGTCTTCTCGGCGTGCTCCAGAAACGTTTCCGCGTTGGGGACGACCATCACGCAGATCTCCTCGTCGCCGTTGGCACTCTTCGCGCCGTAGACCGCGGATTCCAACACAAACGGGATCGCGTTGACCTGGTCCTCGAGCTCCTCGGGGAAGACATTCTTCCCGTTCGACGCGACGATTACGTTCTTCTTTCGGCCCGAGATGTGGAGGAACCCGTCGGCATCGAAGTGGCCGTAGTCGCCGGTTGAGAACCAGCCGTCCTTGAGGACCTGACGCGTGGCCTCCTCGTTCTTGTAGTAGCCCAGCATCACCGAGGGCCCGCTCACCACGATCTCCCCGCGCCCCTCCTCGTCAGGGTCCACGATGCGGACCTCCAGACCCGGCAGCACGAGCCCGGCCGCGTCGTCCCTGAACTTGCGCAGGCGGTTGAGCGCGACGATCGGGGCGGTCTCGGTCAGCCCGTACCCCTGGATGAACGTGAAACCGAGAGAGCGCATCCCGCGTCCGACCTCCGGGCTCGGCGAGGCCGCCCCCACGATGAGAATTCTGAGTGCGCCCCCGAACTTTTCGTGCACCGCGTGGAACAGCTTCTTGCGCACACCTCCCACCCCGAGAGCCTCGGCGAAGCTCGCCACGCCGGACATCGGCTTGATCAGCAGCGATGCGATTCGCTTCTCTTCGATCGCCGCGACGATCCGCTTGTACATCTTGTCGTAGAGGAGCGGAACGCCGAGCAGGATCGTGGCCCGCACCCTCTGCAGGTCCTCGAGCACGGTCTTCAGCGAGCGGGCGTAGTGGATCGAGGCGCCCACCGTCAGGGGGCAGAGCTGTCCGCACGTGCACTCGTAGGTGTGGTGGATCGGCAGCACGGACAGGAATCGGTCCTCCGGGACGAGCTCGATCATGCTCAGCATGGCCATCAGGTTGGAGGCGATGTTGCGCTGCGAGAGCATCACGCCCTTCGCCCGCCCCATGGAGCCCGAGGTGAACACGATGGCGGCTACCTCCTCAGGGTCGACCGCCGGGAACGGGTCTTCTCCCTCCTCGATCCGCTCGGCGGCGATCAGCTCCGTCATCGAGTGGACCTTGCCGTCCCTCGCCGGGAGGTCCATGTCCACGAAGATCTTCAAACCCTTCACGGCGTGGGCGAGGGTGAGGATGGCGTCGCGGTGGCTCTCCGAGAAAACGACGCCCTTGGCGTCCGAGGCGTGAAGGATCGTGAGGATTTCGTTCTCCCTCAGGCTCTTGTCGATCGGCACCACCACGAAGTTGAAGGTGATGGCCGCCAGGTACGCGATCGTCCACTGCACCCTGTTCTCGCCGATCACCGCAATGTGGTCGCGCTCCTCGAGCCCGATGCGGCGTAGTGCCCGGCCGAAGGCGACCACGTGCTCGAGGAGTTCCCGGTAGGTGACCCGCGGGATCGGGCTCTCGTTCAGGTCCTCCAGCGCCAGCTTGCCCGAGTGCCGCGCCGCCGAGCCGCGCACCATGTCCTGAAGCGAGCTCAGCTGCGGCACCGGATAGAGAGGGTAGGTCTCATTGGGGGTCCTCATTGGCACCTCCGTTGCTTCGTCTCAGATTGGTGCCCCGCAGGCTAGCACAGATATGCATTACCGGCCAAAAAGAAAAGGGGGCCCGAGGGCCCCCCATCGTTGCACATGGATCGATCTAGAAATCGAACCGAAGCGCGAACTGGTAGGTGCGCGTGTAGTTCGTGGGGCTGGTGGACCCGAACGTCGCAACGGGCGTCTGGCCGTTGCCCCACGTCGAGGTCGTGGAGTTGCTGTAGTAGTTGGGGTCGTTGACGCAGTTGAAGCACTCGACGATCAGCGACACCTTGGCGGGATTGATGTTGAAAGCCTTCATCAGCCGCAGGTCGATCGTCGAGAAGATCGGCCAGCGGTAACTGTTTCGCGCAAGGTGAACGCCGTCGATCGTCGGGCGGTCGTTGAAGAAGTTGTCCTGGTTGACGTCGGTGCTCGTGACCGGCGTGTAGGGGAATCCGCTCGCGTACCGCCACACGCCCGATGCGCTGAGCCCCCACCACGGGGTGTTCCAAACGCCGTTGAGGGCGATCTTCAAGCGCTGGTCGCGCCTCGAGTACCCCCACTGGTTGGCCCGGTTGTTGACGTCCTCGAACTGCGCGCCGGCGTAGTTGCGCTCGTTGTCGTCGATGTCCTTGTCCTTCGACCAGGTCACCGACAGGAACCCGAACAGACGCTCGGTGAAGCGGCGGTGCGCCGTCATCGTGATACCCGTGTACTCGGAGTAGGCGTCCGCCATGTTAACGATGACCTTGCCGTAGTTCGAGTTCGGACGCGTCTTGGAGTATACCGGCATGCCGTTGACAGTCGATTTCTTCGGCTGCCCGGTTGCCGGGTCGATGTCGTACTGCAGGTTGAAGTCGGAGAGGCGCTGGAGCTGATGCCCCTTGGCGTAGGTGACGTCGAGGGACATCGCGGTGTCCTTGAACAGCTCACGGTCGAAGCCCACGGTCACGCGGTCGGTGTACGGGTTGGTGAAGTCGGGGTTGGTGGCATAGACGTCGAGGCCCTTGAACTTCGTGGTGACGGTGCTGTAGTCGAGCGGCGCGACGCCCACGGGGTTGAAGCTCGTCCCCCACCCCGGAGCCAGCGGGTCCGTCGGGGCGCCGATCACGTTGCCCTTGCTGTCCTTCACTGCGTTGATCGTGTACCTGGCGCCGCGGGTGCCGTTCGAGGAGTAGAGCTGGGCGAACATCAGGGCGGGGGTGCGGGCCCAGTACCTTCCGGCCGACACGCGCAGCACGGTCTTGCTGTTGCCGGGGGACCACGTCAGGGCGCCACGCGGCGACCACTGGTTGTTCACGTCGGGGATGTGGCCGTTGGACTTGAACGACCCATCGGCGTTCACATCGAACGGGTTGAGAACAGCGCCGTTCGGGTTGTCGAGCTTTTCCCATCTGAGACCGAGGGAGGCCGTCAGTTTGGGTGTGACGAACCACTGATCCTGGACGAAGAGGGCCAGCTCCTTCTGGGTCATGTCGATGGTGCCGGCCTCGGCAGCCGTGACCCCGTTGAGACCGATGAACTGGTAGAACTGGCTCCACTTGCCGGCGAGTAGGTCCGCCTTGTTGAGGAACGTGTAGACCCCGCGCCAGTCGCCCTTGAACGTCTGGGTGACCGACGTGTCGTTGTAGTCGAACCCCCCCTTGAACACGTGGTCACCGTAAAGGTACGTCAGCGAGTCGGTGAGGCTCTTGCGCTCGACGGTGGAGGTGATGGGAAGGAAGTAGACAGCGCCCCAGCGGACGCTGGGGGTGGTGGTACGGACATCGGCGAGCGTCGGCGACTTGTCCTCACGCGGCGTGTACTCGGTGTATTTCTGGGCGTTGGCGTCGTTGAGCCAGTTGGTCCCGAACATCCCGGAGTAGGACGCGACAATGCCCTTGGCCCACATGTGCTCGATGCCGTTGTAGTTGGTGGTGTTCCTGGTGTCGGTATTGGTCCCGTTCTCGCCCAGGTAATCCGTGTAGTTGCCGCGCGCAGTCAGGCGATGGGACCCTGAGAACTGGTAGTCGAAGCGCCCGAAGAGCGTCCGGCCGTCCGACCCCTTCTGGAAGTTGGGGGTCGAGGACAGTGCCGGGTACTGCGCGAAGACGGCGGCATCGACGACGTACGAGTTGAGCTGGATGTCCTCGGTCGCCTTCTGGGAGTCGTACGCCGCAAAGAAGAACAACTTATCCCTGAGAATCGGCCCGCCGAGCGACGCGCCGTACTGCTTCTTGTCCTGGTCGTTGAGGCTGCTGCCGTCGGCACGAGGTGAGATGTACTTGTTGGGCTGCCAGTAGTAGAACGCCGCCCCCCGGAGTTGGTTGGTGCCGCTCTTGGTGATCACGTTGACGAAACCGCCCCCCGAGCGCCCGAACTCGACCGACGCGCCGTTGGTGATCACCGAAAACTCCTTGATCGCCTCCTGCGAGATCGAGAGCGGCGCACGGCCCTCGCCGCCGGCGGCCTGGCCGCCGAAGAAGGGGTTGTTGAAGTCCACACCGTCCACGGTGATGTTGGTGTTGATCCCGCGTTGGCCGGAGATCGAGAGACCGTTGCGTTCGGCATCGCGACGGGTCTCGGGTGTCAGCAGCACCATGTTGAGGAAGTCGCGGCCCGCGAGCGGGAGGAACTTCAACTGCTCGGTCTGCACCGTGGTGGCCGCGGTGGTCTTGGTCACCTCGACGAGGGGCAGCTCGCTGGTGACCGTGATGCTCTCGGTGGCGGTCGCGAGTTGCAGCGTGAATTCGAGCGTCGGGCTGGACCCCAGAACGAGCCTGAGGTCGGTCCTCTTGGCGCTCGCAAAACCCGAGAGGCTGCACGTGATCTCATACATGCCGGTTTCCAGGTTCACGACCCTGAAGAACCCTCTGCTGTCCGTCACCGCCTGCACGACCCGACCGGTTTCGAGGTTCTTCACCTCGACCGTTGCGCCCGGAAGAGCGCCGCCATCGGCGTCAACGACGGTTCCGGAGATGCGGGTCATGGTCACGTCGGTCTGGGCCAGGGCCGTACCGGCCAGCCCAAAGACGAGAACGGTGGCAAAGAAGGCTGCCGCCCACCTCAGTGAGAAGAACGTTGTCTTGCGCATTCGGGTCCCTCCTCCCAAAGTTGTCGCCGGGCAGTCTAGCAAAAACAGGTCCGGTTACAAGCCTTACGCAAGGGGTTGATTACCCCCGTTTGGTGTGGAAATCGTGACGCGGTCGCGAATCTCGCAGGCGACGCTCACGGCAACCCTTGGCACACAAGGGATCTGGTGTTTCGAAGGCTCGGCCTGAGGCGCCACGGTCATGCCTACCCAGCGGGCGGCCACCCCGTGGCCGGCGCGAAGCAGACTCGAAGCCCGCCGGCCGAAACCAAAGCGGGCATGGGCTCGCACCAGCGGGCGATTCGGCCCACGCCTACCTGCACGTACCTCTATACTTCAGGCCATGGACCCGGTGGTCGTCGGGGCGCTCGCGGCCTACGCCGTGGCCCTGCTCGTGGTCGGCCGGCGCGGCCGGACGAAGGCTCAGCTGGAGTATCTCCTCGCCGGGCGGAGGCTGACGACCGGCCCTTTCGTCGCCACCCTGGTTGCCACCTGGTACGGCGGCGTCCTTGGCGTGGGCGAGTACTCGTACCGGTTCGGCATCTCCAACTGGCTCGTGATGGGTGTGCCGTACTACCTGGCAGCCCTGCTTTTCGCCTTCGTTCTGGCCGGGCGGGCGCGGGCAAGCGCCGCTCTGTCGATACCGGACCAGCTCAAGGCGACCTACGGCCCCGTTGCCGGGCGCGTGGGTGCGGGCCTCGTTCTGCTCATGGCGATCCCCGCCGCCTACGTGCTGATGCTCGGCAACCTGCTGGAAATCTACCTCGGCATGCCGCTCCTCTGGGCTGTGGTGGCCGGCACGGTCTTCACGATCATCTATGTGGTGGCCGGCGGCTTCCGGTCGGTGGTAAGCACTAACGTGCTGCAGTTCGTCCTCATGTACCTGGGCTTCATCGTCGTGCTTCCGGTTGCGCTGCACCGGGCCGGTGGGTTTGCCGGCGTGTGGGCGGCGCTCCCGGCCGCCAGCAGAACCTGGGACGGTGGCCTGGGGGTGCAGGCGGTCGTCGTCTGGTACTTCATCGCGATGCAGACTCTGGTGGAGCCGACGTTCTACCAGCGCTGCTACGCGGCCGAGACCCCGGCGGTGGCCCGACGTGGCGTGCTGATCTCGGTGGGTTTCTGGGTGCTTTTCGACTTCCTGACCACCTTCACCGGACTCGCCGCCAGGGCCCTGATCCCCGACCTTGGCAATCCGGTGCTCTCGTACCCGGAGCTGGGCCGGTTGGTCCTGCCGTCTGCCGCCAACGCGCTTTTCGCCGTTGGGATGTTCGCAACCGTGATGTCAACCGCCCACTCGTACCTCTTTCTGGCCGCGGCGACCATCGGCCACGACGTCGCCCCCGAGCTGGCCGCGCGGGTGGACGAGAGGCGTTGGACGATGACCGGGATGGTGCTCGTCGGGGCGGCTGCAGTGGGCCTCGCCCTCGCCCTGCGCAGCGTCGTGGCGATCTGGCACGACGTCGGCAGCATCGTCACCTCGGCGCTGCTGCTGCCGCTGGCTCTTTCCCATGGGCCGGAGCGGGTGCGTTTCCGCGCGGGGTGGGCCGCACCCGCGATGGCGTTCACGGCGCTCGTGGCGGTGGGTTGGATCCTCGCACGGTCGGACGGCCGCTACCCGCTGGGCCTGGAGCCGATCTTCCCCGCCCTCGCGGTCTCTGCCGTGTTCTGGTTCGCCGGTCACGGGGGTCGACCCCGTGCATAACCGGCAAGCCGGCCTGTTGCCGGGCCGGCGCTATTTCTGTTCCGCCGGTTTGCCCGACAGGCGCTCCAGGTGCTGCTTGTAGAGCGGCGAGTTGGGGTCGCCGCTCTTTACGCCGATCTGGTAGGCGGTGCGGTAGCTCTCCAGCGCGACGTCGAGCTGGCCATCCTGCTCCAGCCCCTCACCGAGGCTGTCGTAGACGTTGGCGGAGTCCGGATAGCCGGCCACGTTGAAGCGGAAGAACTCGAGGGCGGTGGCCCGCTCCTGCCGCTGCAGGGCCTGGTACCCCATCTGGTTGACGACCTGTTCCGGGGGCTTCACCGTGAGGCCCAGGCGTTCCGAGACCTCCTCGTAGTGGCTCTTGAGGTCGGCCACAGTGCCGATGAAGTCTCCCGTCGCCGGGTCCCTCGCCATCCGCCACCCCTCGTAGATCATCTTGAGGCCGTAGTAGTGGCTGCGGAGCACAGTGGAGCCGTGGTCCTCGTCCTCGAGGATCATCGTGGCCCAGCGAAATCCGCTCGCCTTGTTGCCCTTGAGGACCTTCGCGAAGCGGTCGAAGGCCGTCCGGTATTGCTCCCCCTCGTCGCCCAGCGTCATGAAGAACGCTCGCTTGAGGTCGGCGCGCTCGGCGAAGAATCTCTTCCCCCGTTTGAGCATGAGATCGTCGTCCCACGCCAGCGTCGGGCTGACCGCGATGATCGCGTTGAACAGCTCCGGCCGGGCGAAAAGCGCGTGCGTTGCCAGCAGCCCTCCAAAAGAATGGCCGCAGAGGATCCGGAACGGCTCGGTGCGGTAACTCGCCTCCACGTACGGTACGAGTTCCGCGTCAATAAAATTGAGGAAGTTGTCCGCGCCACCGCTGGTGGGAAGCTGAAACGTCCTGCCGCCGAGGGTCCTCACCGGGACCTTGCTCGGTGTGAGATCCCGGTTGCGATCGGTGTTGGTGATCCCCACGATGATCACCTGTGGCATCAGACCATTGCGCGCCAGGAAGTCCACCGTGCCGCGCGTGTGGGTGAGGTGTGCGTCGCCGTCGGTGAGGTAGAGGACTGGGTAGCGTTGTTGGCCCCGGCCGTAGCCCGGCGGGGTGGAGACAAGGATCGTGCGCCCCTCGCCCAGCACCTTGGAGGCAATCGTGAGCCTCTCGCCGACGGTGATCGGCTCGCCGCCAAGCGCCGCATGACCGAGGAAAACGACAAGGGCAGCTACGGGAATGACCTTCACTACTCTCATGCCATGGCCTCCACGGGCAGGACTCGACGGGAACTGAGAGAGGGTTCGACTCACACTTGCACGGTACGTTGGGAGCGGCCTCCGGGTTGCGCCCTCGCCGCCCGTG
>MEKI01000019.1:0-3641 GCA_001766905.1 Acidobacteria bacterium RBG_13_68_16 | reverse complement strand
GCGCAACCCGGCGAGCTTCTCCCGGACCTTGTCCGCGTGTCCGGCCGCCTTCACGTTTGGCCAGTGGAATGCGACCTTGCCCTGAGGGTCGATGAGCACCGTGGAGCGGATCACCCCCATCCTGGTCCGGCCGTACATGCTCTTCTCACCCCAGGCGCCGTAGGTTCTCATCACGGCGCGGTCAGGGTCGGACAGCAGGGTGATCTTGAGATCGTGCTTGGCGATGAACTTGCGATGGCTCTCGGGGGTGTCGGGGCTGCAGCCGAGCACCACGGCGTCGAGCGTAGCGAACGCCTTGATCCCGTCGGTGAACTCGCACGCCTCGGTCGTGCAGCCGGGTGTGTCGTCCTTGGGGTAGAAGTAGAGCACCACCCAAGAGCCGGCGAAGTCGCCAAGCCTCGCGATTCTCCCGTCCTGGTCCGGCAGCGCAAACGTCGGCGCCGTGCCCCCCACCGTGATCGTCGAACCGGCCATGGTCTCCCCCTCCCCGTCTGACTCGCCCGTCCCAACGCGCCCGACCTTGCCAGGCTTCCCGCCACGGCAGGTAGGCATCCGACATGGTAACGTCTGCGCGGTGCGTCCGATTCGCCCACCCTGCCGCCCGCAACCGAGTTTGAGCCACGACAGCGGGCAACCGTCCGCCTGAGGAGCGACTGTGGAGGGTGCGCTTGGCCTCCTGGGACTCCTCGCCGCGGCGGTGGTGGCGGGCGCCATCAACTCGGTGGCGGGCGGCGGCAGCCTGCTCTCCTTCCCCTCCCTCGTCGCCTTCGGGCAGCCCGCGATCCTCGCCAACGCCACCAACACCGCCGCCCTCTGGCCCGGAACGCTCTCGAGCGCCGTGGCGTACCGTCACGACACGCTCTTCCACAGAGACCTTCTCCTGACGTTGCTCGTCCCGAGCATGGCCGGGGGGCTGCTGGGCGCGGTCGTGCTGGTGATCACGCCACCGGAGCTCTTCGACCACGTTGTGCCGTTCTTGGTGCTGTTTGCGACGGTGCTCTTCGCGCTGCGCAACGTGATCGCACGGTGGACCAAGGCCACGGTGGCGGGCGAGGAACACGTCACGACCGGGGGACGCATCTGGGGTTCCCTCTTCCAGCTCTTCGTGGCGACGTACGGCGGCTACTTTGGGGCCGGCATCGGCATCCTGATGCTCGGCTCGCTCTCGGTTATGGGGCTGCGCGACATCCACCGTATGAACGGCCTCAAGACCGTCCTCGGCACCCTCATCAACGTGATCGCGTTCGCCTTCTTCGCGATCAAGGGGCTGGTCGTGTGGCGCCTTGCCCTGGTGATGGCGGTGGGCGCCATCGCCGGCGGCTGGTTCGGCGCCCGCACCGCCCGCCGCGTCGACCAGCGCTGGCTCCAGGCCTTCGTCATCGCCGTCGGCGTCGTGGTCTCCGCCTGGCTCTTCGGACGGAGGTGAACGCCCCTCCCTCACAGGTCCGGAGGAACTGCTCCGGAAGCCGCCACGAACCAGCGGCGAATCCGCTGCGCGCGGCCGGTGGTCAGTGAACGGTCGTCCGGCTGACAGTAAATCCAGCTTGACAAGGCCTTTCCCGGTGCTACTCTCCCGCGAAGGCCAACTCGAAAGCGATGGCGAGGGGGGCCCGGGTCCGGGCATTGTGCGGCGCACTCGTAGGCGTTGCGACGCTGATTCAATCTAGTTGTGTCCGACCGCGGCCTGCGCCAACGGCCGCCGGGTTCAACCTCCTGCTGATCACCCTGGACACCGTGCGCGCGGATCGCCTCGGCGCCTACGGCTACCGCAAGATCGAGACCCCGAACTTGGACCGTCTGGCCTCGGAAGGGGTGCGGTTCGCGGAGGCCGGCTCGCCCGTTCCCCTCACGCTGCCGGCCCACGCGACGATCCTCTCGGGCCTCCTCCCGCCCCGGCATGGCGTGCGTAACAACGGAGCCGAGCGCTTCCCCGAGGAGCCTGCGACGCTTGCCACGCGGCTTGGGGCGGCCGGGTACCGCACCGGGGCGTTCATCGGGGCGTTCGTGCTGGATCGGCGGTTCGGCCTGGGGCGAGGGTTCGACCACTACGACGACGACATTCCTCAGGAAACCAACGCCGGCCTCGATGCCGAGCGCCCAGGCCGGGTGGTGACAGACCGGGCGCTCGCCTGGCTCTCCGAGAAGCGCGAGAAGCCTTTCTTCGCCTGGGTCCACCTTTACGACGCGCACGCGCCGTATGCGCCTCCCGAGCCTTTCCGGACGCTCTACGCGGACCGGCCGTACGACGGGGAGATCGCGGAGGTGGACGCCCAGGTGGGCCGGCTGCTCGGCGAGCTGGCCAAGCAGGGCCTCGCCGGGAGGACGGTCGTGGCGGTGGTGGGCGACCACGGCGAGGCGCTGGGCGAGCACGGCGAGCTGACCCACGGCCTGCTGGTCTACGAGCCGAGCCTCCACGTGCCGCTGCTGCTGCGGGTCCCGGGGGTCCTGCCAGCCGGTTGGGTCGTCAAAACTCCGGTGAGCCTGGTGGACCTCGCGCCCACCTTGGCCGGGCTCCTCGAGCGGCCGCTACCCGCAGGCGCCGAGGGGTCGCTGGGCGGTCACGACCTCTCAACGACGCTCCGGCAGCGCCGGGAGCCGGCCGCCGAGGATCTCTACGCCGAGTCGCTCTACGGCACCACCTTCGGCTGGAGCACCGTGTTCGCACTACGGCGCGGCGATATTAAGTACATTGCGGCGCCGAGACCCGAGCTCTACGATCTTGGCCGCGACCCCGGCGAGAGTCACAACCTCGAGGAGCACCAACCGGGTAACGGGAAGGAGCTGGCGACCCGCATTGCGGCACTTGCCGAATCCGCCGGCAACTCCGCTGCACCGGCCGCAATGGACGCGGAGGCGCGGGCTCGGCTGCTCTCCCTCGGCTACCTCGCAGGCGCGAACCTGGCGGGTGCGAAGAACACGCAGGGCAAGGATCCCAAGGACGCAGTCGTGCTGTTTCGCGGCTTCGAGGAGGCGCACTGGGCGCTCGTGGACGGCAGATTGGCGGACGCACGCGGCCGGTTCGAGAAGCTCGTCGGCGCGGACCCCACCAACGCGGTCTTCGTGGGCCAGCTCGCCGAGACCTGCCGTCGCACCGGCGACCTCCAACGGGCCATCGCGCTCTATCGACAGGCGGTGGCGATCGCGCCCGGGGACCGCGACGCCCGCTACAACCTGGCCGTCACCCTCCAGGAAGCTGGTCGCCATGACGAGGCCACGGAGGCTTTGACCGCCGCGATCCGGCTCGACCCGCGGAGGCCCGAAGCTCATAACGCGCTCGGGATTGCCCTTGCGCTCCGCGGGGAGCTCGAGGGTGCCCGACTGGAGCTGGCGAAATCCGTCGAGCTCGACCCGCACAACGCGCGCGCCTTCAACAATTTGGGAAACGTGCTGCGCGACCTGAAGCGGCCGGAGGAGGCCGAGCGGGCGTACCGGCGAGCGGCGGAGCTCGTCCCAACTTACGCCGACCCGCTCAACGGGCTCGGCACGCTGGAGGTCCAGCGGGATAACCCGGCCGCCGCGATTTCGTACTTCGACCGTGCACTCAACATCGCCCCGCAGCTTCACTGGAGGTCCAGCGGGATAACCCGGCCGCCGCGATTTCGTACTTCGACCGTGCACTCAACATCGCCCCGCAGCTTCAC
>MEKI01000018.1:27353-29504 GCA_001766905.1 Acidobacteria bacterium RBG_13_68_16 | reverse complement strand
GGCCTGCGCTTCATCTCGGCCGAGAACTGGGTTCCCTTCGCCCCTGCCGGATGGCGAGGCATCCAGTCGGGAGCCGCCATCATCTTCTTCGCGTTCATCGGTTTCGATGCGGTGAGCACGACCGCGGAGGAGTGCCGCGACCCGGGGAGGAACCTGCCCCGCGGGATCCTGCTGTCGCTCGCCATCTGCACCGTGATCTACGTTGCCGTGGCCCTCGTTGTGACGGGAATGCTCCGCTACACCCAACTGGCTGGGAAGGCCGATCCGCTCGCCTACATCTTCGAGCAGCACGGGATGGGCGGCATCGCAGGGCTGATCAGCTTCGGCGCTGTCATCGCCACCACGGCCGCCCTTCTCGTCTACCAGGTCGGGCAGCCGCGCATCTTCATGAGTATGAGCCGCGACGGGCTCCTGGGCCCGTGGTTCGCCAAGGTCCATCCCCGCCACAAGACGCCCAGCAACGCCACCATCCTCACGGGGGTCCTGGTGGCGGTCCCGGCGGCGCTCGGCAACATCGACGAGGTCGTGGAGTTGACCAACATCGGCACGCTCTTCGCGTTCGCGATCGTCTGCGCCGGGGTGATGGTGCTGCGCCTGCGGCGTCCGGAGGCGGAGCGCAGGTTTCGCATGCCGCTCATCTGGGCGCTTGCTCCTGCCGCCATTGTTGCGTGCTTCTGGCTCGCGCAGGGTCTTCCCACTGTGACCTGGTGGCGCTTCGTCGTCTGGATGGCGATCGGCCTGTGTCTCTACTTCTTCTACGGCCGACGTCGTTCCGGGCTCAGCCGGGCCAGATCGGGCGCGGGTCAGAACACCGCGTAGTCGCCGTTGCGGATGATGCGGGTCTTGTCTCCGTCGGGCCGAATTGCGGTGGCCTCGGCGACCTGGATCGGATTCCCCTTGGCGTAGACGACGTCCTGGTGGACGACGGTCTCCCGGTGGATGAACTTACTGATGCCGACGGTGCCGCCGAGGTGGTCCGAGCGCCCATAGGCCCAGTGGAAACCAGCCTTCTCGTCCTCGAGAACGTTGCCGGTGACCTGCGCCCACTCGTTGCAGCCGAACGCGACCTCGGCGATGTTGGTGCGGGCCGGGTCGGCGGCGAAGAAGGCGCGCAGGTTGCGGGCCATCGTGCTGTTGCCTTCGACGCCCGTGATGCGGTTCCGCTCGACGTGCAAGGTAACGAGATCCGCCCCGTCCCGCATCGGGATCGTTCCCTTGGTCTCGGAGAGGCTGCCGGGTTGCTCCCCCTCGTATGGCACGATAAACGTCTCGCCGGACGGGAGGTTGATCACTCGATCGCCCGGTTTGTGGCGCGGCAGGAACCCGTCGTCCATCTCAGGCGTGCGGAACCGGAGGTCGAACGAGCAGCGGTTTCCGGTGGAAAAATTCACCTGCAGCGACTCGGCGCCGCGGAGGGCCTTTTCGAGGATGCGGCAGCGCCGGGCGACCTCCCGGTAGTCGGCGGCCAGGGCGCTGTGCTCCATGCGCTTCTCGACGCCCGGCATCGAGGCGGCGCGGAAGTCCTCCTTCAAGTGGGAGAGCGCATCGAGGGGGGCGGTGGCCGAGTACTGGGTGAGGAAGACGGCGAGGGTGCTGTCGAGAAGGGCATCCACGAGGACGACCTGGTTCCCACCCATCTCGCCTTCGATCGGAAGCTCGGCGTTGTTGGCCCCGCTGGCCGGGTAGGTGAGGACGGGGTTGGTCGAGAAACCGCGGCCGCGGCCGAGCGCGGTGAACGCCCGGTGCCACTCGAGCGCCATTGCGCGACGCTCCTTCCATGCGGGGGTGTCCTCACCGGGGGTACGCGGCAGGTCGCAGGCGACGGTGACCACCTCGTCGGGCTTGGGGTCGAAGACGTCCGTGAGCAACTTGATGAGATCGAACGCCATGTCGCCTCCGCGTTGCCGTAGCCTACCACCGTGCGAAGCGCTGGGGGGGTGGGCGGAATGAACCGAGGTCAGATTCACTCTGCCCAGCGGTGGGAGTCCGGGAGGCACTTCTGCGGCGGGGGGTGGTGGGAGCGCCGCAGAGCCCCCCGTAACAGGTAGTCGCGGGACCCCCCGCAACGTGTAGCGAGGGAGACTTCACGTCTCGCGAGCGTGGGGGGTTCGGGGGGTCGGGAGCGCCGGGTGAAGGGGGGAGTGGTGCGGG
>MEKI01000018.1:4836-27338 GCA_001766905.1 Acidobacteria bacterium RBG_13_68_16 | reverse complement strand
GGTGCCGCAGAGCCCCCCGCAACATATAGTGGCGGCCCGTGGGGGAATCGAACCCCCGCTTCCGGCGTGAGAGGCCAGCGTCCTAACCACTAGACGAACGGGCCACCGTGGGCGCGGAGCCTACCACGAAGGCAGAATCTGTGTAAACCCGCCATCAGATTGAAGGCCTGAACGTTGCGTCGCTCCGTGGAGGGTCCCCACCGGTGCCGGATTCGGCTTGGCGTCACAGGGCAAACCCGCTATACTCTGCCCGGCGCAGGGCGCGCTGATAGCTCAATTGGATAGAGCATCTGACTACGGATCAGAAGGTTGGGGGTTCGAGTCCCTCTCGGCGCGCCAGTTGCCCTCCTTCTCGTCCTTGTGGATCAACCGGAGTGTCGGCGGTGGTCGAAGTGACCCTCGCGCCACGCTCGGGGCTGGTCTCCGACATCAATCGTCCCACAGTGAGCAGAATGCGCTGCCACGCCCTGCCACTGGATCGCGGGCGGCTGCTCGGGAGTCCGCGTTTCCGGCTCAGAACCGGCGGGCTGCGACCGCGTAGACTTGACGGGCCGCCGATGCCCGACGGCCGACCTTTGCGCGAGGAGGCACAATGATCGATGCGGGACGTGGCCGCAAAGCGGGTGTGCTGGGGATCTTCCTGGCGGTGTTCGTGGCGGTGGCGGCGCAGTCGGCGGAGAGGGCGCTCTGGCTGCGCTACCCGGCGATCTCGCCCGATGGCAAGACCGTAGCGTTCACCTACCACGGCAACCTATGGAAGGTCGCCTCGACGGGTGGGACCGCGGAGCCGTTGACGCTGAGCGATGCCCACAACACGATGCCTGTGTGGTCGCCGGACGGGACAAAGATCGCATTTGCCTCCGACCGCTACGGCAACTTCGACGTGTTCGTGATGCCGGCCGAGGGGGGCGAGGCCCAGCGGCTGACGTTCCACTCGGCCGACGAGACCCCGTCGAGCTTCACGCCGGACGGGAAGGCCGTGCTTTTCAGCGCCGCGATCCTCGACTCGGCGGCGAACGTGCTGTTCCCGACCGGTGCGCAGCCGGAGCTCTACGAAGTCGGCCTGGACGGCGGGATGCCCAGGCAGGTGCTGACCACCCCGGCGATCTACGCCGTGTTCGACCGCGAGGGCAAGCGCCTCGCGTACTCCGATCAGAAGGGGTACGAAATGGAGTGGCGCAAGCACGACAACTCCTCGTTCGCCCGCGACGTCTGCCTCTACGACGTGGCCAGCGGCAAGCACACGCAGCTCACGCCTGCGGGCGCGGACAACCGCCAGCCGGTGTGGGCCCCCGACCAGAAATCCCTGTATTTCCTTTCGGAGCGGAGCGGGACGTTCAACGTGTGGCGGCTGGAGCTGGCGGACCCGCAGCATCCGGCGCAGGTCACGTCGCACACGATCCACCCGGTGCGGTTCCTGAGCGTCTCCCACGACGGGGAGCTGTGCTACGGGTTCGACGGGGAGATCTGGGTCCGCCCCGCCGGTGGCGCCGAGAGCAGGCGCCTAGAGGTCGTCGTCGCGGCGGACCAGCGCGACCTCGAGACCAAGGGGATCGACGTGTCGGAAGAGATCACCGAGTTCGACGCCTCCCCGGACGGGAGCGAGATCGCGTTCGTCGCCCGGGGCGAGGTGTTCGTCGCGTCCACGGAGCATGGCACGACGAGGCGGATCACGAACACCCCGGAGCAGGAGAGGTCGGTGAGCTTCTCGCCCGACGGCCGGAGCCTGCTGTACGCCTCGGAGCGCGGCGGGAGCTGGAAGATCTACCGCACCGACCTGACCGACAAGGAGGAGCCGAACTTCTTCAACGCCACCGCATTGAAGGAGACGCCGGTGGTGGAGAGCAGCCTCGAGGCGTTTCAGCCCCACTTCTCCCCGGACGGCACGGAGGTCGCCTACCTCGAGGAAAGGACCACCCTGAAGGTCGTGAACCTCAAGACCGGCAAGAGCCGGACGATCCTGCCCGGCGACCTCAACTACTCCTACCTGGACGGCGACCAGTGGTACCAGTGGTCGCCGGACGGGCGCTGGTTCGCGGTGCAGTTCCTCAGCCACACCCGGTGGTCGTCCGAGGTCGGGGTCGTCCCGTCGTCGGGGGAAGGGACGCTCGTCAACGTGACCAAGAGCGGGTTTGAGGACGTGCAGCCGCACTGGGCGATGAAGGGAGAGGTCCTGTACTGGGGAACGGACCGGTACGGCTTGCGCGCGCAATCCGGGGACTCGAGGGAATACGACGTGTACGCCGCGTTCCTCACCCGCAAGGCGTGGGACCGTTACCGCCTCGACGAGGCGGCCTTCGACCAGCTCAAGGCGAAGGAGAAAGAGAAGGACAAGGACAAGGAGAAGGCGAAGGACAAGGAAGCGGGCAAGGAGAAGGGCGCCGTGGAGGCGAAGGAACCCAAGCTTCCCGAGCCGGTCACGATCGAGTTCGACGGCCTCGACGACCGGATCGTCCGGCTCTCGCTTCACTCCGCAAGCCTGGCGGGGGCGGCACTGTCACCCGACGGCGAGACGCTCTACTACCTCGCGAAGTTCGAGAAGGGGTTCGACCTCTGGAAGCTCGTCCCACGCAAGAAGGAGGTCAAGCTCCTGGCAAAGCTCGACGCCAAGGAGGCCGACTTCCAGCTCGACCGAGAAGGCAAAAAAGCATTCGTCCTTGCGGACAACCACCTGACGACGGTAGACCTTGAGTCGGGCAAGAGCACACCGGTGAAGGCGTCGGCGCGGATGGACCTCAACGCGCGAGCCGAACGGGCGTACATGTTCGAGCACGCCTGGCGCCAGACGCTCAAGAAGTTCCTGGACGTGAAGATGCACGGCGTGGACTGGCAGGCGATGAAGGCCGCGTACGCTCACTTCCTCCCGTACATCGACAACAACCGCGACTTCGCGGAGCTGATCTCGGAGATGCAAGGGGAGCTCAACGCCTCGCACACCGGAGGTCGATACCGGCCCCAAAAGCAAGAGGGCGCCGCAACCGCCGCCCTAGGCTTCTTCCCGGATCCCACGTACACGGGCGAGGGGGTGGCGATCCTCGAGGTCATCGAGGGCGGACCGCTACAGAAGCAAGGGACGAGGATCAAATCCGGAGTCGTGATCGAGGCGATCGACGGGACCAAGGTCCTGGCCGGCGCGAACTGGTACCCGCTGCTCAACCGCAAGGCAGACGTGCCTGTGCGGCTCGCCCTGTTCGATCCGAAGGGCGGCGCACGCTGGGAGGAGAGCGTGAAGCCGATCTCCTGGAGGGCGCAGTCGGGGCTCGTGTACCAGCGCTGGGTTCGCTCCCGTCGCGACGAGGTCGATCGGCTCTCCGGCGGGCGACTGGGCTACGCCCACATCCGCGGGATGGACGATGGCGCCTACCGGGAGATCTTCGAGGAGATCTTCGGGCGCGCCGTGGACAAGGACGCGATCATCCTGGACACGCGCTGGAACGGTGGCGGGAACCTGGTGGAGGCGCTGACGGTGTTCCTGAGCGGCAAGGTGTACGCGAAGGACGTGCCGCGCGGCCAGCAGGTCGGCGTGGAGCCGTACCAGCGCTGGACCAAGCCGTCGATCGTGATCATGGGCGAGGGGAACTACTCCGACGCCCACTGCTTCCCGATGGCGTACACGCAACTCGGTCTCGGCGAGACCGTGGGGATGCCGGTTCCGGGTACGTGCACCTCGGTGTGGTGGGAGCGCCTGCAGGACCGCAACCTGGTGTTCGGGATCCCTGAGGTCGCGCTCGTGGACATGCAGGGCGACATCATGGAGAACAAGCACCTCGGTCCGACCTACCTGGTGCCCAACGACCCGGCGCTGGTGGCAGTCGAGCGCGACCAGCAGCTCGAGAAGGCGGTAGAAGTGCTGCTCGCGAAGCTCCCCAAGAAGTGAGGCCACCCAACCCGCCGACGCGGACCTTGCTCAGGCGCTAGCGGTCGGTGCCGTCCGTGGGTGTGGCGCCGAGCTCTGCGTGCAGGCGCCTCTCGAGCTCCGCCATCTGCTGGTGGGTGGGCTGCAGGCAGATCGGCTGGCAGGCGCACGGGAAGATCGTCCGCGAGCCGGAGGCGAGGCCGTGGCGCATCGCCTGCTGGAGCTTCCGGTAGCTCCCCTCGTCGCCCCGTGCCGCGGCCAGGATCCAGCACCCTGCAATCGGCTCGTTCATTTTGCGAGGTCCACGATGCGGCCGATGTCCAGCGTGCCCTTGGCGCCCCATCCCTTCACCCCGGCCGGCACCTCCGGGCGGAACTGCTCGTAGAGATGGAACGCCTCGACCGCCAGTTGCTCGGCCGGCAGGGACCTGGCGAGTCGCTCCATCGCCGCGCGCGCAGCAGAAAGAGCGTGGCCGAACTTGCCGTCCAAGTAGCGGGCGACGCTCTCCGGCAAGATCGCCTCATCCTTGCTCAAGGCGCGCAGACCCTCGGCCGTCGCGGTGACCGGGACCGCGCGTCCCAGGAGGTCAACCTGGAGCGTCTCACCGTGCTTCAACGCCTTCGTGCGCTCCTTGACGTTCTTCGGTGCGGACGGTGTGAACAGGCCGAGGCGCACGCCCTTGGAGTAGGCGTTCAGACCTGCGACCGCACGGCCGAGTGTCAAGGCCTCGTTGCGGGCGAACCCGAGCCGCTCGGCCACCACCGCGGCCCACAGGGTGAGAACCGGGGCCCGGTTAACCTCGATCGTCTCCGCCATGTGCGCAATCGTCCTGTGTACCCGACGCCAAGCGTACCAGACGGCGTCGCGATACGCGTCGGCTCCGGGACACGTACGCTGACGGTTCGCTCATGCAGTGAGGTGCCGCCCGTTCCCGGGTCGAGCTACGATGTGCACGGGGAGCGGAGGGTTGACGCAGGCAGACGATAAACCGGCTAGGACTGCGACCCCGCAGGTCACGTTGCGCGAGGTCGTCGAGGCCCGGGAGCGCATCGCGTCGGTCGCGCGCCGCACTCCTGTCATCCACTCTTCGGCCTTGAGCGACCGGGCCGGTACGGCGGTCTACCTGAAGCTGGAGAACCTGCAGGAGACCGGATCGTTCAAAGTTCGTGGAGCCGCCAACCGGATGTGGCAGCTCACCGCCGGCGAGAAGAAGCGTGGCGTGATCACGGTCTCGACCGGCAACCACGGGAGGGCGGTGGCCTGGGTGGCGGGCCGGCTCGGCATCCCGGCGGTGGTCTGCATGTCAGAGCGGGTCCCGACGAGCAAGCAGCAGGCGATCCGCGCCACGGGTGCGGAGGTAGTCGTCCACGGCCAGAGCTACGACGAGGCGGAGCGACACTCGTTTCGGCTGGCGCGGGAGCGTGGCCTGGTCCGAATCGAGGGGTTTGACGACCCGCTCGTGATCGCCGGGCAGGGAACGATCGGACTGGAGCTGCTGGAGGACCTGCCCGGGGTGGACACCGCGATCGTGCCGCTCTCGGGCGGCGGCCTGATCGCCGGGATCGCGCTGGCGCTCAGGTCGGCGGGCCGCCCGGTTCGGGTGATCGGTGTCTCTCAGGATCGGGCGCCGGTGATGGTCGAGAGCCTGCACGCGGGCCGGCCAATCGAGCTGCCGGAGGAGGAGACGCTCGCCGATGCGCTGGCAGGCGGCATCGGCCTCGAAAACCGCCACACGTTTCGGTTGGTCCGGGAGCTGGTCGACGAGACGATCCTGGTCGCGGAGCAGGAGATCGCCGCCGGGATCGTGTTCGCGTTCGAGGAGCACCGGCTGGTCGTCGAGGGGGGCGGCGCGGTGGGCATCGCGGCGCTGCTGCACGGCCGCGTGAGCGGGTTGGGGCGCGAAGTGGCTGTGGTCATCAGCGGAGGGAACATCGCCTCCCCGTTGCTGGACGCCCTGGTTGGAAGGGCGTCATCCGGGTAGCGACGACAGCTTGGTCTCCGACCGGTCTTGAAGCGGGAGGCGGAAGGCCGGCCGTTCGTGGGCCGCGTCGGAACCGAGTCCGGAGATCCCGCGACTCGTATGCACCTCCGACCGGACGCCGCGAAGTTGTCTCCACGCCGCTGTGCCGGCGGTCGGATGGCGAACCCGTCTTGGGCCGCCGCTTTCCTTCCATCCTGTTGCAAAAGCCGGTAGTTAGCCCACGGCCACCGGGGTCGGTGCGCGCCTCGTGGTGGTCCGCAACGCTTGCACGCCGGTGCCGCACGCGAGGTCTCGACTCGCGGCGGCGTCCTGCGAGGCCGTGTTAGAATCTGCGCGTTTTTGCAGGGAGCGGAGGAGAGCTGATGATGCGGCGCGACAGCGCTTCCGGGCGCGGGTGGTCCGCCCGGGGCCATCACTTTCTGGTCTTTGCTCGGTCCCCACAAACCGCACGCACCACTCCATGAACACCCGGCCCCGCGTCCTGCTGGTCGACAGCGACCCTAACGATCGTGCCCTCGCCGCTCTCGTGCTGAGGCGCGAGGTTGCCGAGCTGGAGATTGAGGAAGCCGGCGACGCGATGGTGCTCGCGGACCGGCTGCCCCGGGGCGGGTACGCCGCTGTGGTCACCGAGTACCGCCTCGCCTGGGGGGATGGCCTGCAAGTTGTGGAGTCGGTCAAGAGCCTCGACCCGGACTGCCCGGTCGTCATCTTCGCATCGGCAGGGAGCGAGGCGGTCGCCGCCGAGGGGCTGCGCAAGGGGGCGGCGGCGTACCTGGTCAAGGGCAGCGCCGGCTACCTCGAGCTGCCCGCCACAGTGCGCCGTGTGGTCGCGCTCTCCGCCGAGGTGCGCGCCTCCCGCGAGGCCTCGGCCTCCTACCACCGGCTCACCGAGGAGATGGCGCTCGGCACGTTCGCGGCCGGGAGCGAGGGCCGCCTCTCTCGCGCCAGCCCCGTGGTGGCACGCATCCTCGGGTTCGAGAAGCCCGATGCGGTCCTGGGGAAGAGCCTGGCCGATTTCCTCTCGGATGAGACGTTGCAAGCCCAGGTGCTCGCGAGCATGGCGCGGGGGCGGGAGATCCGTGACCTGGAGGCGGGGGTGCGGCGCCCGGGCGGCGACCTCGCGTGGGTGAGCCTCACCACCTGGCCGGTGGTGGACACGGGTGTGGGGGTCATCCGCTACGAGGGCGTGCTGCAGGACATCTCGGGCCGGCGGAAGGCTGAGCGCGAGCTCTCCGAGCGCGCGGCGGTGCTGGGTCGGTCGAACGAGGAGCTCCAGCAGTTCGCCTACGTGATCTCGCACGATCTCCAGGAGCCCCTGCAGCTGATCTCACGCTACGCGCGCCTCCTGGCCAACCACGGATCTACCGCGGCCGACGAGGATGCAAGCCGGTACCTCGCGCATCTGCTCCAGTGCACGGACCAGATGCAGGCGATGATCAACGACGTCCTCGCCTATGCCCGCGTCGACACCCAGGCGAAGCCCTTCACCCCGGTCGACTTCGGGGAAGTGGTCACGAAGGCCATGGCCAATCTGAAGGCCGCGCTCGACGAGAGCGGCGGGCAGGTGAGCTGGGAGCGCCTCCCGGTGCTGTCCGCAGACGGGGCACAGATGGTCCAGCTCTTCCAGAACCTCATCGCGAACGCCCTCAAGTTCCGCCGTGAGAAACCGCAGGTCCGAATCTTCGCGGTCGAGGAAGCCAAGCGCTGCACCTTCGCGGTGGCGGACAACGGCATCGGCATCCCTCAGGAGCAGCTGGAGCGCATCTTCGGAATGTTCCAGCGGTTGCACACTGCGCCCGAGTACCCGGGGACCGGGATCGGGCTCGCGATCTGCAAGCGGATTGTCGAGCGCCACGGCGGTCGAGTCTGGGCGGTCTCGGAGCCGGGGCACGGGTCCACGTTCTGCTTCACGCTGCCGAGGAACCTGGGACCGGCACCCTGGGCCGGGGCCCCGGAACCGCGGAGCTGAGGGCATGGCCGGCGAGGCAAGGGCTCTGACGGTGCTCCTGATCGAGGACAACCTCGAGGAGGCAGAGCTCATCCGGCTGATGCTGACCCAGTCGCGCAGGGAGACGCTCCGCGTCGAGCACGTGACGCGGCTCCACGACGGTCTCAAGCGCCTGGGGGACGGACCGGTGGACATCGTCTTGCTCGACTTCTCGCTTCCGGACAGCACCGGCCTCGCCTCTTTCGAGAGGACCCGTGAGGTCGCCCCCAACGTCCCGATCGTGATCCTCACAAACCTGGACGACGAGGAGATCGCACTCCGGGCGGTCCGGGAGGGTGCCCAGGACTATCTCGTGAAGCGCCAGGTGGACAACGAGCTACTCCTGCGTTCTATCAGGTACGCGATCGAGAGGATGCACAACGAACGGGCACTCTGGGAGAGCGAGGAGCGCTACACGCTGGCCGTTAACGGCGCCCACGACGGGCTTTGGGACTGGAACCTGAAGGCCGGCACGGCCTATTTCTCCCCACGCTGGAAGGCCATGCTTGGCTACCGCGAGGACGAGATCGGCACCGACATCGATGAGTGGTTCTCGCGTGTGCACCCGGACGATAGCGTGGCCCTCCACAATGCACTCGAGGGTCACTTCACCCGCGAGGAACCGCACTTCGAGCACGAGCACCGGATGCGCTGCAAGGACGCCAGCACGATCTGGGCGCTCTCCCGCGGCCTGGCCGTGCGCGACCAGGCCGGGAGGCCGACCCGCATCGCCGGATCGCTCACCGACATCTCCGTCGCCAAGCGCACGCAGGAGCAACTCCTGCACGACGCGCTCTACGACGCACTTACGCAGTTGCCGAACCGAACGCTCTTCCTGGACCATCTGGGTCTTTCCGTCGACCAGGCGCGACGCCGCAAGAACTCGATGGTCGCCCTGCTCTTCATGGACCTAGACAGGTTTAAGAACATCAACGACAGTCTCGGGCACAGCGTCGGGGACGAGCTGCTCGTCGAGCTGGCACGGCGCCTGACCCATTTCCTGCGACCCGGTGATACGGTGGCGCGGTTGGGTGGGGACGAGTTCGCGGTGCTCCTCAACGACGTCCACGGGGTCGGAGACGCCACGCGCATCGCCGAGCGGATCCAGGAGCTGATCCGCGAGAAGATGGTGATCGGGGGCCGCGAGGTCTTCACCTGTGCCAGCATCGGGGTGGCGTTGTCTTCTCCGGGATACAAGCGCCCGGAAGAGATCCTTCGCGACGCGGACATCGCCATGTACCGGGCAAAGGCGGCCGGGCGCGGCTCCTATCAGGTGTTCGACCAGACGATGCACCGCAACGCGGTTGCGCTGCTGAAGCTCGAAACCGAGTTGCGCCGCGCGGTCGAGCTGAAGCAGTTCGTCATGCACTACCAGCCCATCGTCTCCCTCGAGAAAGGACGGATCGTGGGCTTCGAGGGTCTGGTGCGGTGGCGGCACCCGGAGCGCGGCCTCGTGAATCCGGAGCGGTTCATCGCGGTGGCCGAGGAGACCGGGCTGATTGTTCCGTTGGGGTGGTGGGTGATGCGGCAGGCGTGCCGCCACGCCCGCGAGTGGCAGCAGCTCCTTCCCTCGCAGCCTCCCCTGTATGTCAGCGTCAACGTCTCCGGGAAAGTCGTCATGCAGCCCGACATGTTCGACCGGGTCACGGCGATCCTCGAGGAGACGGGATTGCCGGCCACGAGCTTGCGCCTCGAGATTACCGAGAACGTGATCATGGACCATGGCGACATCGCGCTCGGAAAGCTCGCGCAGTTTCACGATCTCGGCGTCCAGTTCTCGGTGGACGACTTCGGGACCGGCTACTCGTCGCTCTCGTACCTGCAACGGTTCTCGTATGACACGCTGAAGATCGACCGTTCGTTCATCTCCGGAATGGAGAGCAAGGGCGACGCATCCGCGATCGTGCAGACGATCGTGGCGCTCGGCAATATGCTCAAGATCAACGTCGTAGCGGAGGGCGTGGAGACTTCGATGCAGTTCAAGCGCCTCCGGGAAATCGGCTGCTCCCACGCGCAGGGGTTCTGGTTCTCGAGGCCGGTGGACCGCGCGGCGACCCAGGCTCTGCTCCTGCACCCCCCGGTGTGGTAAGCGGAACGTCTCTGTGGTCGCTTGCTATACTTCGCCCGTCAGCACCAGGGGCTTTTGGATTGGTGGAAAGGAGCCCGTCATGCGCAAGATTCCCTTCACCCTCGTGGCGGTTGCGACGGTGTGCCTGACAGTGGTCTCGTGCTCGAGGGAGCCCAAACCCGGCAAAAAGGGTGGCTACCTCGTCAGCAACAAGAAACTTATCGAGGTTCCGGCCGTCCCCGTGGAGACCGCGTTTACACCCGAGGGCTTCGCCCTCAACTACTTCAACGGCGAACCTGCGGGGATCTTGCGCAGCGGTGACTACCTGATCCTCTACGGTGACTACAAGCCGACGGCGCTGACCCCTTTCAGGAGGGCCAGCGGCTACTTTGAGCAGGATTCTGCAAAGCCCTCGGCAACCGATGCCATGACCGTAGGGCCGATGAAGGGCGAGGACGAGATGTTCAAGTGCCAGCTCGTCAAGCCGGTGCCGCCCGGTGTCTACCTCCTCGAGTGCCAGGCCGGCAGTGCTACGGTCGGCTTCCCGTTCAGGGTCGAATAGAGACCCGCGGTCCCGGCGGAGGCATGGGTTCCTGCGCGCTCGGGCGTGGGCCGTAGGCTAAGATCCGGTGCAAGAGATGGTCGCCACAGGTCTTTCCGCGAGGGACGCGCGAGCCGTGGGTGGGTTCTGGTTCGCTGCCTCCCTGGTCCTCTACGTTCTTACCGGCGCACGCGGCCTGATCTGGGCCGATCCCTCCAAGCTGACGCTCTACGCGCTCGAGGGGTACTTCCCCAGCCTCAACCCGGGCGACCACGCCGGGTGGACCGTGCTCGCCTGGGCCTGGCTGCGCCTCGTGGGCGGCGACCCGGTGGTCGCGGCCCACCGACTGTCGGCCCTGTGCGGTGCGCTTGTCGTGGTGCTGGCGGCGTTGCTGGTGCTGGCGCGCAGCGGCGACCGGGCGCGGGCGCACACCGCCGCCGCTCTCCTCATGGTCCTACTGCCGCTCTGGTGGGTGGCCACGGTCGCGGAGACGTACGCGCCGGCACTGGCAGCGACGCTCGCAGGCGCGCTGGCGCTGAGCGCCTCCCCGCGCGGCTGGAGGTGGTGGGTCGCCGGCGGCTTCTGGGGGTTGGCCCTCGCGATGCACGTGATGAGCGTCTTCCTTATCGCTCCCCTGGCCTGGGAGGCGGACCGGAAGAAGACGTGGCGGGTCCTGCCCGGTCTCCTCGTGGGCTCGGCACCGGTGTGGTGGGCAGTCTTCGGCGGTCCGCGCGATCCGCTCACCGGGTTCGCCGCCAGCGACGCCTCGACCTGGCGGTGGCACTGGGAGGCGTTTCTCGCGCTCGCTCGCGCCCCGCGCAGCGCAGTGGTGCTGGGCGTGCTCATGCTGTACGCCCTCGGCCTCGTTGGGGTGGTCGCGCTGTGGCGAGGGCGCCGGGGGCCCCGTGGGTCGCCGGCCTGGGCGTGGAGTTTGGGAGCGCTCTTCCTGCTGCTGCTCACCTACGCGCCCTACCGCCTGCACCTGATGGTCGCGTTTCTGCTGGTGGGGCTACTACTTGCCCTTCCGGTGCGGGTGCCTGCCTGGGCGAGGGTGGCGCACGTGGTGATGCAGGCTCTCGTCTATCTCGCGATCCCGGCGGTGCTGACTGCTGCCGGTCGACAGAGCCTAGGCGTGAGGGTACTTCCCCACCGCAACAACGCCTTGTACTTCCTCTGTCCGGTCAAGAGCATCCGCTTTCGGCCGCTTCCTTCGGTGTCGTCAGGGAGGTTGCCTCCGTCGCCCCCGAGAACCGCCCCGCTCCGGTGGAGGGAGGCGCTCGATCCCGGCGTCGATCTGTACCTCGCGGGGTTTGCCCCCTGCACGCCGACGGGCGCTGCGGTGGTGGCCGACTTCAACCCGGGTGCGGTGCTGCGTCTGGCGCAGGTGGTTCGGGGGTGGCGCACCGACCTCGAGATCCGACCGGTCGCGGTGGATGTGGCGCTCGGCGCGCCGGACCCGGCTGCGGCGCTGGTGGCCACCGTACAGCGTGAGATCGGCGCTCGTCCGGTCGTCCTGGCCGACAGCTACGCTCCGTACTACCACCCGCGCCAGCTTTCGACCCACTTCGCTCTGCGCCCGTGCGGGCCGTGCGTCCAGGTGGAGCCGCTAGGTCCTGGGAGCATTCGCTGACCATGGCCGGGTTGACCCCCAGTTGGGTTTTCTCGGAGGCGGATCACGCCGCGATGGGTGTCGCGCTCGAGGAGGCCCGCACCGCGGCCGAGGTCGGTGAGGTACCAGTCGGCGCCGTGCTGGTGGCGGCGGATGGGCAGGTAGTAGCTCGCGCGCACAACCAGCGCGAGTCGGGCCACGACCCCACCGCCCACGCCGAGATCCTCGCCCTGCGGGGAGCCGCTGCGGCAGTCGGGAGCTGGAGGCTGGACGGCTCCACCCTCTATGTGACCCTCGAGCCGTGCGCGATGTGCGCGGCAGCCACCGTGCTTGCACGCCTGGCGTGCGTGGTCTGGGGGGCGCCTGACCCCAAGGCGGGGTTCGCCGGATCGCTCGGCAACCTCCTCGACGACCCGAGACTCAACCATCGGGTCGCGGTTCGGGGTGGGCTGCGCGCCGAGGAGGCCGCCGCGCTGCTGGAGAGGTTCTTTGCAAAGTTACGCACCGGCGGGTAGACTCACACGCCCGGCGCGGAGAGGTGCCGGAGTGGTCGAACGGGACGGTCTCGAAAACCGTTGACCCCCTTCCGGGGGTCCGTGGGTTCGAATCCCACCCTCTCCGCCACCTCATGCGAAGCGGCTGGCCGGGTGAGAATGGTCGGTGAACCTTTGAGTGCCACGCGGAGAGGTGTCTGAGTGGCTGAAAGAGCACGCTTGGAAAGCGTGTGTACGGGTAACCGTACCGCGGGTTCGAATCCCGCCCTCTCCGCCATGCCCTTCGGCGATGCCGGCGCCCCCGGCAATCGTGGGAAGCAAGGAGCCCGGGTCCCGCGCGACGGTGCCCCCCGAACCTCGTCAGGCCCGGAAGGGAGCAGCGATAAGGGGAGCGCACTGGGCGCCGCGGTCCCCCCGGGCTCCTTGGTTCGCCACGGTTGCCAGAGAGGGGTAAGCTCGCGATGACCTCGTATCAGGTGCTGGCGCGGCGCTGGCGCCCCCAGACCTTCGAGGATCTGGTGGGCCAGGAAGTAGTCGTGCGGACCTTGCACAACGCGCTGGCCTCCCGCCAGATCGCCCACGCGTACCTGTTCTCCGGCCTGCGCGGCGTGGGCAAGACCACGGTGGCCCGGCTGCTGGCCAAGGCTCTCAACTGCGACAAGGGGCCGACGCCGGAGCCGTGCGGCGAGTGTGTCCCCTGCCAGGAGATTGCCCTCGGGTCCTCGCTTGATGTGCTGGAGATGGACGCCGCCTCCAACCGCGGCATCGACGACGTGCGGGAGCTGCGCGAGGTGGCGCGGGTGCTCCCGGTGCGCGACCGCTACCGTGTGTTCATCGTTGACGAGGCGCACCAGCTCACCAAGGACGCGTTCGGCGCCCTCCTCAAGATCCTCGAGGAGCCCCCGGCGCACGTGGTGTTCATCCTGGCGTCCACCGAAAAGGACAAGTTTCCGGCAACGATCCTGTCGCGCTGCCTCCAGGTGGACTTCCGTCCGATTCCCGTTGAGCTGGTGGTGGCGCGCCTCACCCGGATTGCGGAGAAGGAAAGTTTCGAGCTCACGCCCGGTGCGGCGCAGCTGGTCGCCCGCGCCACGGAGGGTAGCCTGCGCGACGCGCTCTCGCTGCTGGATCGCGTGCGCGCCTTCGCCGAGGGTGCGGTGGACGAGAACGCGGTTGCCGAGGTGGTGGGACTGCCTCCGTTCGAGACCGTGCTCGCGCTCTGGCGGGCGCTGGAGGGCGGGGACGTCGCGGCTGCGCTGCGGGTTGTACGGACCGAGGAGCAGGCCGGGCGGGAGCCGGCCGCGCTCTACGAGCAGGTCGTGCAGCTGCTCCATGCCCTGCTCCTGCTTGCCAACGACCCGGAGGTGCCGGTGCCTTTCCCGGCGTCCCACCGTGGAACGCTGCGGGCGAGCGCGACCAAACTGGGCTCGCCCCTGCTCGTGCGGTTGCTGGCGCTCGCGCTGGAGGGGAAAGGCCTCGTGGCCAGTGCCGAGAGACCGGGCGTCGCGGTGGCGGTGGCCGTCGGGCGGCTGACGCTCTGGCCGAGGCTGCAGCGGGTCGAGGCGCTGTTGGGTGGTGAGCCCGCACCGCGGACGAGCAGTCCGACTCCAGGAGAAACTCCGGCGACCGAAACCGGTAGCGGCCCCGCCTCGGCGGGAGAACGCCTGGTTGCCGCACTGGAGTCGAGTGGGGCGCACCTTCTCGCGGGGCGAGTGGGATCGGTACGGGAGGTGAGCATCGTCGGGGACACCCTGGTGCTGCACTGCAGTGGCCTGCCGGCAGCCGCCAAGAAGTCGCTGCGGGAAGCGGTCGAGCAGCTGGCCGCTGCCGCGCGGGAGGCCGGCCTCCCGGGCGAGGTGCGGCTGGACGAGGACGGGCCGGCCGTCGGAAAGCAGGAGCAGGGCCTGCGGGCGCGCGTGGAGGCCGACGAGGGGGTTCGACGGGTCCTCGAGGTGTTCGGGGGCCGCCTGGAGAGCGTCGAGGAGAAGCCATGAACGTCGCGAAGCTGCTGCAACAGGCGCAACAGGCCCAGACGCAGATGCAGAAGGCGCTCGGTGAGCTCGAGGTGGAGGGCTCGGCAGGCGGGGGGCTGGTGCGTGTCCGCCTCAACGGGCTCAAGGACCTCAAGGGTGTCGTCATCGACGCCAAGGCGTTGGCCGGCGAGGAGGCGACCCTGGTGGAGGACCTCGTGGTGGCGGCGTGGCAGGAGGCGTCGCGCCTCTTGGAGGAGCGCTCGCGCGAGCTGCTCGCGCGCATGGGCTTGCCCGCAGGGATGTCGGGCCTGTTCTGATGGAACTGAGGCCGCCTTCGGTTCGCCAGCTCCTCGAGCAGCTCGAGCAGCTCCCCGGGGTGGGCCCCCGCACCGCGACACGCCTCGTGCAGCACCTCGTGCGCCACCCGGATGGCGCACGAGGGCTTGCGCAGGCGCTCTCGAAGGGGACGGATGCGGTGCGCCACTGTGGCGTCTGCTTCCTGCTCACCGAGGACGACCCCTGCCCCGTGTGTCGGGACCAGGGTCGCGACCGCGCTCTCATCTGCGTGGTGGAGGACCCGCTCAACGCCTGGGCCGTCGAGGCCACCGGCGAGTACCGGGGCACCTACCACGTCCTTGGTGGCACCCTCGACCCGCTTCACGGCATCGGGCCGGAGGAGCTCACCGTCGCAGCGCTGCTCGCCCGCGTGCGCGAGGGTGGGGTGCGCGAGGTGATCCTTGCGACCAACCCCACCGTCGAGGGGGAGGCGACCGCCTACTATCTTGCGCGCGCGCTGCGCCCGACGGGCACCACGCTGACGCGCATCGCGCTCGGCCTCCCCGCAGGGGGCGAGATCTCGTACGCCGACCAAGTGACGCTTACACGGGCGCTTGCGGGCCGGCGGGGTATGGATTGACGCGTAATTGCGGGATATACTCACAGTTTGATAGGCGGAGGCAAGCGGTCATGACGATGCTCGGGTCCAACCTGGTGATGTACGAGGAGGAGTTCGACAGGATCAACTCCCTCCTCGGCCGCTTGTGGATGGACGCGAACGCCAAGATCGTGTTCCTAGTCGACAAGAACGGCCAGCAGATCGCCGCCAAGGGGGACCTCGAGAAGGTCGACGCGACTTCTCTCGCCTCCCTGACCGCCGGCAACGTCGCTGCCACCGACGGGCTGGCGCGGCTGATCGGGGAGAAGGAGTTCTCGATCCTGTTTCACGAGGGGGAACGGGACAACATCCATATCTCCATCGTCGCCCAACGTCTCATCCTCGTTGTCATCTTCGACGAGCGTTCGTCGCTCGGGCTGGTCCGGCTGCGCGTCCGCAAGGCAGCCGCTGAGGTCGAGGAGGTGCTCAACCAGATGGCGTCCAAGGCGGCCGAGCAGGGCGAGGCTCCCGTCTCACCGTTTGCCGAGATCACCGACGAAGACATCGACGCCCTGTTCACCGAATGAGCTTCATCAACTACGCCTCCCGTGAGATCAACTGCAAGATCGTCTACTACGGTCCCGGTCTGGGCGGCAAGACGACCAACCTGCAGTACATCTACGAGCGGACCAACCCCCAGAACAAGGGCCAGCTGATCTCGCTGGCGACCGAGACCGATCGCACGCTGTTTTTCGACTTCCTGCCCCTCGACCTGGGTAGCGTGCGGGGGTTCCGAACGCGCTTCCACCTCTACACCGTGCCCGGGCAGGTGTTCTACGACGCCTCGCGGAAGCTGATCCTCAAGGGCGTCGATGGAGTGATCTTTGTCGCGGACTCACAGGAGGCGCGCATGGACGCCAACCTGGAGTCGCTGGACAACCTCAAGCACAACCTGCACGAGAACGGGTTCGACCTCGGAGTGATCCCGTATGCGCTCCAGTTCAACAAGCGCGATCTCCCGGGGGCCGTCGTGTACGACGTCATATTTCGTGCCCTCAACTTCAGGAACGAGCCGACGTTTGAGGCGGTCGCCCCCAAGGGTGTCGGTGTGTTCGAGACGCTGAAGGCGGTCGCCAAGCAGGTCCTCCACGAGCTGGCAAGGAAGTGACCTCATCCCGCCGGACGGGATGAGGTCATCCTGAGTCCCGCGTCCGGCGGACGAAGGATCCCAACGAAGAACTGACGCCTTTTGCCCTCAGTCCGCTGGCCGCGTACCATGAGCCTCGTGAGCAGAGAAGCTCGCCCTGGGAGCCTCTCGGCGGTGGTCCTGGCCGCAGGCGAGGGCAAGCGGATGCGCACCGGGCGGGCCAAGGTGCTGCACGAGGTCGGTGGCAGGGCGCTCATCGATCACGTGCTGGTGGCTCTCGAGCGGCTCGCCCCCTCACCATTGGTAGTTGTCGTGGGTCACCTCCGCGCTCAGGTGGAGGCGCACCTCGGGGGGCGCGGGGTGGTGCTCGCGGTGCAGGATCCTCCGCGCGGCACCGGCGATGCGGTCGCCCGCGCGCTTCCTTTACTGCCGGAGGCGGGGGAGACGCTGGTGGTCTCGGGTGACGTGCCATTGATTGCTCCTGCGACGCTCGAGGCGTTGGTGGAGTTGCGGCGGTGCCGGAAGGCGGCTGCGGCGCTGGTGACCGCCGTGCTTCCCGAGCCGGGGGGCTACGGACGCATCGTGCGGAATGGTACCGGCGATGTGGGCTCCATCGTGGAGGCGCGCGACGCCAGCGACGACTCGAGGAGCGCCTGCGAGGTCAACGGCGGGACGTACGTCTTCGACGTGGGTGCCTTGCGCCGGGCGATCGGTCAGGTGCGCCCCGACAACGATCAGGGCGAGTACTACCTCACCGATGTGGTGGGATTCCTGGTCGCGGGAGGGCTCCAGGTGGCGGCGCTTCAGCTCGCTGACCCCGCCGAGATGGCGGGGGTGAACTCCCGCTCCGACCTCGGCGAGGTGCATCGCCTGCTCAACCAGCGGATCGTCCGGCGCCTTCAGGAGGCGGGCGTCACGGTGCTGGACCCGGGGACCACGTGGGTGGATGCCGACTGCACGGTCGGTCGGGACAGCGAACTGGAGGCGGGCGTGCACCTGCGGCGCGGCTGCGTCGTCGGAGAACGTTGCCGCATCGGGGCGTACTCGGTGCTGGACGGCGTCACCGTTGCCGATGGCACAGCCGTCCCTCCGCTGAGCTTCCGCGCCGGTGGGGGGTAATTCTCGTGCCGTTGCCCTGCGCACCGAGCCCTTTGCCCTGACCCATTCCCTCGCGGTGCGCGATCGCCACAGGTCGTGGCACGGGCGCCACACGCAGAGACGGGCCCTCGGCGTTGCGACTCGCTACAATCGGGCACGAGGATCGCATTGCGGAATCCTCGGGCGGGTGGGGGCTGCCACCTGTCGAATGTTGACTGGGCGGCGGGTCGGGGGAGATTGGAGTTCCCATGTGCGGCATCGTCGGGTATGTGGGCCCGCGGGAGGGCGTACCGGTGGTACTCGAGGCGCTTCGCCACCTCGAGTATCGGGGCTACGACTCGGCCGGCGTGGCCGTGCACTGCGGCGACCGGCTGGAGGTGCTGCGTGCGCCGGGCAAGCTCATCAACCTGGCGGAGAAGGCGTATGCGGCCGGTCTTCACGGGCACCTCACCCTCGGCCACACGCGCTGGGCCACCCACGGTGCGCCGATCGAGCGCAACGCGCACCCGCACACCGACGAGGACGGCCGCGTGGCCGTCGTCCACAACGGCATCATCGAGAACTTCCGCGAGCTCAAGGGTGAGCTGGAGGCCCAGGGGGCTCGCTTCTCCTCCGACACCGACTCGGAGGTGATCGCCCACCTGCTCGCGCGCGGCGGCAAGGACCTGGCCGCCGCCGCGCTGGCCGTGCGCGAGAAGCTGCACGGCCAGTACGCGGTGGCCGCCATCGCGCGCGACGACCCTGGGAGCGTGGTCGCGTTCCGGAACGGCCCGCCGTTGGTCGTCGGTTTCGGCGAGGGCGAGAACCTGGTGGCGTCCGATCCGGCGGCCGTGGTCGCGATGACCCGCCGCTGCGTGCACCTGGAGGACGGTGACGTGGCGGTGGTACGGGCCAACGAGGTGAGGATCTTCGATGGCGCCGGGCGGCAGGTCGAGCGGCCCGTGATCACCCTCGACTGGGAGCCCGGCGAAGTGGAGCGGGGCGGCTTTCGCCACTTCATGCTCAAGGAGATCAACGAGCAACCGGGGGCGGTTTCGGAGACGCTGCACGCGCTCTTCCCGGACATGGGCCAGCCCTCGCTCGCCCACGTCGGCCTGGATCCCGCGACCCTGCGCCGTTTCACGAACGTGCGGCTCGTGGCGTGCGGGACCTCGTGGCACGCGGCGCTGGTCGGCAAGTTCTACCTCGAAAGGCTCGCGAAGGTGCGGTGCGAAGTGGAGTACGCATCCGAGTTTCGCTACCGCGAGCCGCTGCTCGGGAGCGACACGCTGGTAGTGGGGATCACCCAGTCCGGCGAGACCGCCGACACCGTCGCCGCGATGCGCCTGGCCCGTGAGGCGGGGGCGGGGCTGGTCGCGGTGTGCAACGTGCGCGGAGCCCTCGCCGAACGCCTCGCCACCTGGCGCCTTCCGACCCACGCCGGCCCGGAGATCGGTGTCGCCTCGACCAAGGCGTTCACGACCCAGCTGGTGGCACTGCTCGCGCTGGCGCTCGCCTGGCGTGACGCCAAGGGTCTGGCGGCCAACGAGACGCGGGCGCTGTTGGAGCGCGCGTGGGCACTGCCCTACGACCTGGACGGGATGCTGGCGCGTGCGCCCGAGGTGGCGGCCATCGCCGCGGAGCTGGAGCACGCCACCAACGCCCTCTACCTCGGGCGCGGCGTCCTCTACCCGCTCGCCCTCGAGGGGGCGCTCAAACTCAAAGAGATCTCGTACCTCCATGCCGAGGGCTACCCCGCGGGGGAGATGAAGCACGGCCCGATCGCGCTCCTCGACGAGAGCTTCCCGGTCATCGCGCTCTGCCCTGCGGGCGAGCTCTCCGAGAAGGTGCGCTCGAACGTCGAGGAGGTGCGCGCTCGGAAAGCCCCGGTCTACGCCTTCGGGGATGCCTCCGATGCCCGCCTCGCCGAGCTCGCCCGCGCGGTGGTCCCGCTGCCCGAGTTGCCGTGGCCCCTACTGCCGGTGGCGACGGCGGTGCCGCTGCAGCTGTTGGCGTACGAGGTGGCGGTGCGGCGCGGCTGCGACGTGGATCAGCCACGGAACCTGGCCAAGTCCGTCACGGTCGAGTAGGCGCTCAGGCGGTGCAGGGGATCACGGGGGAATGGAATGCGACTGCGCGCAGCTGCGTTTTCCTTCGCAAAGAAGGGGGAAAACCATGAGAGACCTCAGACTGCTCGCTGCCGTGTTCTTGGCCATCGGCGTGTTTGCTGCGGCATCCGCGAGTGCGCAGCAGACAACGCCTCGGAAGGCCCTCTACGAGAGGCTCGGGGGCATGACGGGGATCACCGTCGTGGTCGACGACTTCATAGATCGGCTCGTCATCGACCACGTCTTGAACATGAACCCGCGCATCAAGGAGACCCGCTCGCGAGTCCCGGCGCCGCACCTCAAGTACCACGTCTCGGCACTCGTGTGCCAAGTGACGGGTGGCCCGTGCACCTACACCGGTCGAACCATGAAGGACTCGCACGCCCACCTCAACATCACCCCGGCGGAGTGGGATTGGATGGTGGCTGTGTTCAAGGACGTGCTCGCCGACCATCGTGTCCCGGCGGCCGAGCAGCAGGAGCTGCTCGAAATCGTCGGTACCACCAGGGCCGACATCGTCATGGCGAGCGCGGCCTCGCCGCGTTAGGACCAACGCGCCTCACGGGCGCATCCGCAAACGCTGCTTGCGGCGCCCATCGCTGGCGCCGGGCGGCCAGGAGGGCCCGCGCTCTCCTGACCACTGACTGCACTCCACCTCGTCGTACGGCTGGCTTGCACGCCCGGGCCGGGGGGTTCCCCGGAAACGGCGGTGAACTGCACCACAACGCTCGTCGCTGAGGTCGACGACGAGCAGAATCGGGCCGTGACGCACGGCGACGCATCGCTGCTTGTGGTTCGCGAGCGCTATTGCCAGGCGGCTGGCGTGAGACGGTTGCGGGGGGGTCGAGAAGGGCCTAGCTTGTGTGTGGAGGCGGCGATGGTCGGCCAACGCCCATGGCACGAACGGCGCAGCGGCAAAGATCGCAGGAGGGGCGTCGACCGGCGAAAGGCAACGGGTGTCCGACGGACCCCGGGTCACAACAATCGGCGTTCCGGCCTTGACCGGCGCAGGCACGAGCGCCGCCGCCGGAGCGCCACCCGATAAGCACCCGCTCTGAGCCCAAGCCCCGAAACGCCCCGAAACCCGTTCCCCGGTACAATCTTCCGTTCGGGCGGTGGCCCTCGCGGGCCGCCCACATGCAGGAGGGGTGTTGAAACCGGCTGAAGCGCTGCTTGCGGATCTCGACGACGACCAGAAGCGGGCCGTGACGCACGGCGAGGGACCGCTCCTGGTGGTCGCGGGGGCGGGCTCGGGGAAGACCCGGGTGCTGACGTACCGGATCGCGTGGTTGCTGGCCAATGGCCTTGCCCAGCCTCACGAGGTCCTGGCGGTTACGTTCACCAACAAGGCGGCGCGCGAGATGGCCGAGCGCGTCGAGGCCCTCGTCGGAGGCTCCCTGCGCGGCGGGTTCGTCGGCACCTTTCACCGCTTCGCGCTCCAGCTCCTGCGCACCCACCCCCGTGAGGCAGGGCTGCCCCCGCACTTCGCCATCGCCGACGAGGACGAGCAGCGCACGCTAATCGAGCGGGTGCTCAAGAAGCTGGACGTCCCCTCCTCGCGCCTGTCCCCCCGCGCCGCCCGCTCGCGCATCTCCGCCGCCAAGAACGCCATGCTCACGCCCGAGCAGCTGGTTTCCGGGGCGCGTGGAAGCGACGAGCGCCTGATCGCCGAGGTTTACGAGGCGTACAAGAACGAGCTGCGCACGGCCGGAGCGGTGGACTTCGACGACATGCTGCTGGGCGCCGTCGCGCTGCTCGAACGCGAACAGGCGCTGCGCAAGGGGCTTGCCTCCCGATTCCGCTGGATCCTGGTGGACGAGTACCAGGACACCAACCTCGCCCAGGCCCAGCTGGTGTGGCTGCTGGGCGGTATACGGCCGAACCTCACCGCGGTGGGGGACGAGGACCAGTCGATCTACCGCTGGCGGGGCGCCGAGATCGAGAATATTCTCAACTTCGAGGCAACCTACCCGGGAAGCCGGGTGGTGACACTCGGGCGCAACTACCGGTCGGCCGAGCCGATCCTGCAGGCGGCCGCGGCGGTGATCGCCCACAACGCGCGCCGCCGCCCCAAGAGGCTCTCCTCGGAGGTCGGGCACGGCGAGCCGGTGAGCGTCTACCTGGCGGCCGACGAGGGCGACGAGGCGCGTTTCGTGGCCGACGAGATCGAGCGCCTGCGCGCCTCGACGTCGCTCGGCGAGGTGGCGGTGTTGTTCCGCGTCAACGCGCAATCGCGCAGCTTCGAGGCGGAACTGGTGCGGCGCGCGGTCCCCTACGCGGTGGTGGCGGGCACTCGCTTCTGGGAGCGCAAGGAGGTGCGCGACGCCCTCGCGTACTTGCGGTTGCTGGTGGTGCCGGACGACGTACTGGCGTTTCGGCGCGCGGTCCACGTGCCGGCACGCGGGATCGGGCAGGTGGCGATGGAGCACATCGAGGCCGCTGCGGTGGCGTGGGACGTGTCGCTGCCCGAGGCGGCGCGCCGCCTCCCCGAGCAGCTGACGCCACGTGCGCGCGTAGCGTTGGAGGAGTTCTTCCATCTCCTGGAGGGCCTCCGGACGCTGGCGGGCTCCTCGCCCGCGGTCGAGGTGGTGCGCCAGTTGCTGGAACGCTCGGGGCTCGCGGCGCAGTACGCCTCCGCGGACGAGGATGACCGTGCCCGCCGAGCCAACCTGGACGAGTTGGTCGCAGCGGCGGCCGAGGCGGGGGAGCGCGGTCTCGACCTTGGTGGCTTTCTGGACGAGGTCGCGCTGCTCACCGACGCGGACGTCCGGCGGGAGGGCGAGGCGG
>MEKI01000018.1:0-4794 GCA_001766905.1 Acidobacteria bacterium RBG_13_68_16 | reverse complement strand
CGTTCCTCCTGGAGGTGCCGCGGGAGGTGGTGGAGGAGAGGACGACCTCCGCCGGTCGCGACCCGTTCCGCACGCATCTGCCCCGCCACTTCCGGCCCGCACCGGCCGCTGCGAGCGAGGCGCGCATCGGCCGGCAGCAACGCACGCCCCACCCCGACGGGTGGCGGCCCGGCCTCAAGGTCCGCCACCCGACGTTCGGGTCGGGGGTGATCCTGCAGGTGCAGGGAGGGGACGCCCAGACACGCCTGGTGGTGTTCTTCGACCGCGCCGGTCGCAAGACGCTAATCCCGTCGCTCGCCAAGCTCGAGCGCCTCTGAGCAGGTCGCGGAGCAATTGCTCGACGGCTTACCCTTTGCCGGAAGTAACGTCTGGGGAAAGTTTGCTCCCCGGTCGCAACCTCATTCGGCCTTGCGGGCGGGGCGCTGAAGGTCTAGATTCAGTGAAGGGCACACGCCACCGGTCGGAGAGGGATCGGGGCGTGGGGTTTTGAAAGGGTCCGTCGGCATCGTGCCGCCGGAGGACAACTTCGGATGGTCGGGCCGCCATCCAGTTGATTGTGGGCGACGCGGCGTGCGTTACGTTGCCGGAACCGAGTGGCGACTACCCGGAGGGTACACATGTTTGAAAACCTTGGAGATGTGGAGAAGAAGGGCAGCGGCCGGGCCATGAAGATCATCTGGATCGTGATTGCCGTTGCAGCGGTGATCCTGGTCATTGTGTCCTTCGCCTAGGCGCCGCGCGGCCGCTCTCGGTGTAGGCGAGTCGGGATTATCTCAAACCCCCCCAGCACCCGGAGGGATCCCGGCGCCGTGCACGGGAACAACGCTCACCGGGCGCTGGGCGGGCTCGCCGCCGTCTCCGCCGCCCCGGTTTCTAGATGTGCGAGAAGCCGTCCCTGTCCCGCGGCTGATCGAGATCCTTGAGCTGTCGTTCCAGCACCGTCTTCGCGACGTCCCTGCCCCCCAGCCCGAACGCGATGGCCAGCCCGAGCATGACGGCGCCGAACGAGATGATGAACGCGGCGATCACGATGCTCTTGGCGATCTCCAACTGCTCCAAAGCCATCGCGAAGGCAAGGATGGCGATGAGGAACTTCACGACCCCCGCAATGAGACGAGGCGATGGCATGTTTGCGTTCACCGACGCGAGCAGGGCGGCACGCGAGACGAAGTTGCCCAGGAGGAAACCCACCAAGAGGATCGCGAATGCCGCCAGGATTCGTGGCAGGTAGAGGAAGAACTCCGATATGAGCCTCTTGATCACCTCCACCTCGAGCGCGCTCAACCCCGCCATCAGGAAGCTCAAAAAGACGAGCCAGAAGAACAGGCTTCCCATGAGCTTCGACGGCGTCGCGCGGATGTCCGCTTTGTTCAGAACCTGCGAAATCCCTGACGAATCGCAGAAGTGATCGAACCTCGCAACCGCGAGCGTTCGGCGCACGACAACCTTCACGAGCCAGCCGACGACCGTCCCGATCACGAGGATCAACAGGGCGGCGAGCAATCCCGGCAGGAACCGCACCACCCCCTCGAAGAACGCATTCAGCGCGCCGAGCAACCTTTCCGAAAACGAAGCGCTCATGATTCGCCTCCCTGTAGGCCATTCCATCGTTCGACGAGGTAGGCCTTCAAACTTTCGAACTCTTGGCAGGTTCCCTCAATGACGTCCTCGACCTGTTCGGCGTCAGCGTCCGCGGTCTCGTTGATAAAGGAGGCCGTGCGGCCGAGGTAGAGCGGCGTGAGGGAGCGCAGGAGATGGTCGCGGTTCATGGCCGGTTTGTGGTGGGCCACTGCGAAGTCGTAAATGACCTGGACCCAGAGGTCGGCCGGGAAGCGAAACCGGTCGTCACCTGCTCGGGTCAGTCCCTGGACGGAGGCAAACGTCTCGGGCGCAAGGATGCGCTCCCAGATCGCCGAGAGATCACGCGCGCCGGAGCGAAAGACACCCAACATGCGCCCGACATCCACGCGGATCGGCTCCAACCCGACAGTGTGCTCGAAACCGAAGAGGGGAACGGCCTCGCTGTCGCGTACGCTCCTCCAGAGCGGCTCGTGGTTCTCCATCAGGGTGAACACGGAACTCACGACCTGGGTCAGCATGGCGCTGAGGTCAACGCCGGGGTCCTTGACGTCATGGATCTTGGCCCCAAGGAACGACTGGCAAACTCTGGAGCCGCTGGTGATGGCCGTCGTCGTCATCCAGATATCGATGCCGAAGCGGGCAACGTCCGAGTGCCAGGCGTTGTGCTCGAGAAAGTTGGAGGCAAGCGTGCCCGAAAACCCGAAGTCGCCCCCGATCGGCTGCCGGACTCGTTTGCCGTACAGCGCCCGGGTGAGCGGGTAGACGATGCTGTTCGTGATCGTCCCGTCGTACTTGTGCCTGCGATACAGCGGCGCGACGAAGTCGAACCCCTGCCGGAGCACCGGGGAGATCAGGAGGTCGAGCCATTCGGGCGTGATGCTGCGCAGATCCGCGTCCACGACCGCGCACGCGCTCGCGGTTACCGCCTTGGCGGCGGCAAACACGGTCCGGAGGGCGCTCCCTTTGCCGGGGACGCCATGGTACGGGGTCACGATGCGGTGCACGCCGTGGATGGGGTGGGCGGCGAGGACCGTGCCGAAGTCTGCGAGCGAGGTGGTCCTCACGACCTCTTGGGTGGCGTCGGTGGAGCCCCCGTCGGAGTTGAGCAGCAGGGTGCGCTGGTCGGGAAAGTACTTCGCGAATCCGGCCTGGACGGCGCGTACCACGTGGCCGATCGTGCGAGCGTTGTTGAAGCTGGGGATGCCGACCAGGATGTCGACCGGGCCGATCTCGCTCAGCTCCTGCGCCAGCGATGGCGGAAGCAAGGGCTCATCCATCGCTAAGACCCACCTGCCGCGAACCCCTTCCAGACACCTGTGAAACCTCCGATTCGGTGTGCCCGCGTCCCTCAGGCATCGGCTTGGTTGAGGATATGCCGCACGCTTGCGGCCCAGCCTCGTCCGTGAGGGAGAGGTGCCACGCGGGCATGTCGTACGACCCGTGCCAACTCCGGATGCGGCCCATCTCGCCCAGGCACGATTATTGGCACGTCGGCCCACGCGAGCAACTGGGCGTCGTTGGGCGAGTCGCCGCAGGCCACCGTGACCCCTCCGTTCCTGCCGAGGAGCTCAATAAGGCGAGGAAGGACGGTGATCTTGTCATGGTCCCCCTGGAGGTGGAGGAACTTGTTGCCTCGGATCAGGCGGAGTGGCCGCGACGGCACCAACGCCGCCCTCAGGGTGTCGTCCCACGAGCCCTCGGCGACGAGGGGCAGCGTCGCCTGCCTCGCGCGGGCGGCCGAGAGCGCCCCGCCGAGAACGCCTGTGAACACCGAGAGCTCGTCGTCACGGAGCTCGAGGATGGTGCGCACGGGGGCGCCGGTCTCGCGCCGCGCCCTCGCAAAGAGGGTCACCAGGTCCGCAACCGGCACGGCGGATGGCTGGAGTTCGAGGGTGCCGTCGCTGAGCAGGACGCCCGCACCGTTTTCGAACCCGGCTGGCGTGGCGAGGTCAAGCATTCCCATGATCGAGGCAAGTTCTGCAGCGGTCTTGCTGGTCAACGGGCAGACAGGCACGCGCGCTTCGCGCAACTCGGTGAGGACGGTCAAAACCTCGTCGCAAACGCTGCCGTCGGGCTCGAGGAGCGTGCCGTCGAGATCAGTGAGAACAGCCCGCACCCTCACGGTTCAACGACCCCGCCGAGCTCCTGCACCGCGGCAATGAGGCGGGGCCCCACCTCCGGAAACGCGGATATGACCCGCGCCCAGTTGGGCAGCGGCGGTGTGCCTAGCGGGTCTTCCTGGAACTGCTGGCACCCCTCCGCGAGGGCGCGGGAAAACGTCTCAAGGGTTTCTTCCTCGGCGTGGCGGTCGAACTCCAGGCCGTTGAAGGTTGCGACCGCAAACGAGTCGGACACGGCGTCCTCCGCGTATCGCTGGTAGGCGACACGCAGGCCCTTGAACAGTCCCTCTTGGAGCATCACGCCGGAGGCGGCGAGAGTTCGCAGTACGTGCTTCACGATGTCGACCGCCATTCGGTGCAGGCCCTGGGTGGGATCGAGGGGCGAGAGCGGCTGGTGCTTGTGTTCGAAGAGGCTCGCGACGTTGGCCTGGCAGATGCGGCGCGCGGAGCGGTGGCGCAACACCTCGAACAGCAGGCCGACCTCCAACCCCCAGTCACCGGGGATGCGCAGGAGGCGGAGCAGGTCGGCGTTGAGGGCGATCTCGCCGGCGAGGGGGTACCTGAAGGCGGCGAGGTAGGAGAGGAACGGGTGTCGGCCCACCACGTCGCCGAGCGCCTGGAGTAGCGGCCGCACCAGCAGTCGTGTCGCCCGCCCGTGCAGGCGCGTGGTGGCACGGGCGTAGTACGCCTTGCAGAAGTCGAAATCAAGCGAGGAGTGGAGGATCGGGGACACGAGGTTGGCCAGGAGCGAGCGCTTGTAGCCCACCACGTCCCCATCGTGGAGGGCGACCGCCCTGGCGCGGTTTTCGGCCAGGACGTAGCCGAACGCCATCCAGACCGCGCGGCCCTTGCCGGGCTCGGAGAGCGGGGTTCCACGGCTTTCGATCTCATCTCGGACCTGCCGGACCGTCGGTCCGTCGTTCCACAGCACGACGGTCCGACGCCGAAGCGCGGCGAAGTAGGCACGCGCGCGCTGGAAACCGGCCTCGTCGGCGTGGTCGAGGGAGATCAGGACAGTGTCCAGGTAGGGTACTTTGGCCAGCTCCTGCACCATGCCGGCAAGGGCGGGTTGGTCCAGCTCGCTCACCAGGCA
>MEKI01000017.1 GCA_001766905.1 Acidobacteria bacterium RBG_13_68_16 | reverse complement strand
GAACCACGGACCCCGTCCCGCCGCCGTGACCGCAACGGCGCCCCACACCATGACCGTGATGACCGTGATGTAGGCGAGCACCGGAACACGCAGCCGCCCCAGGTGCGGCGAGACCCACGCCGCGGCCACGGTGCTGACCACGAGCGGCAGCAGCGCCCAGACGGCCGGCCAGGAGCGGGGCAACAGGAGGGCGGAGAACGCCAGCACGTACGCGAGGTGGCCGAGGAGGAAGCTCGCGAGGCCGGGGAGGAAACCGCGGCGGAGCATCAGCAGCAGGTCGCCCGTGAAACAGAGCAGCAGCGCGAGAAGCACCCAGGCGCTGTAGGGGTGCCCGGGCTCGTACCGACTCCAGCCCAAAAGCACGAACGCGAGGGAGGCAACCGGCTTGCTCACGAGCACCAGTCTCCGGTCCGCTCGCCTCTCGGCCGCCAACAGGATCGCCACGGCCACGGCCATGATCGCGGCGAGAGCGATCGCCGGCATCGCCGTCCCCCCGGTCAGGCCCCGGCCAGGCAGAGGCCGCCGGGCCGAGCGCCCGGAATCAGGGCGTTGTCCCTTACGACGGGCCGGCCGTGCACGACGACGTGGCGGACATCCAGGGTGGTGGTCCTGCCCGGGAAGCTCTCGTAACAGTCGCTGAGGCTCGAGACCACCGGCCGCTCGGGGCCGGCCGGGTCGAGGATTACAAGGTCGGCGTCGGAGCCGACCACGATCGTGCCCTTTCGGGGGTAGAGGCCCAGCAGCCGCGCCGGGTTGGCGGCGAGACGCGTCGAGAGCTCCGCGAGCGGCAGGCCGTGCCGCTTCACAAGGAGCTCGAACATGAGCGGGACGAAAGCCCCGATACCGGCCAGCCCCTTCGGAACGTCGCGGACGTCGTCCCTGTGTCGGTCCTTGTCGGCTCTCGTGAAGGCGCAGTGGTCGGTGGCGTAGAGGTCGAAGGCACCGGTCGCGGCGGTGGCGTCCAGCTCTGCTCGGGTCACGGCGGGGCGAAGCGGCGGAGTGCACAGGAACCGGTGGCCGTCGTCTCCGGCGAGGGCCGTTTCGTCCAGCAGCAGGTAGTGGGGCGCAGTCTCGCACGACACCAGACAGTGCCGGCGAGCCTCGCCGATCGCGGTGGCACCCTCTACGGTCGAAACGTGCACGACGTGGAGCTGGCAGCCGGTCCTCTGCGCGATCTCGAGCACCCTCCCGACCGCGACGACCTCCGCGCGCTCCGGCCGTAGCACGGCGTGGCCGCGGGGGTCCGTCGGGTCGATCCGGGACGCGCCGGCGGAGGCGAGCATCTCATCGTCCTCGCAGTGCACCAGGAGACGCGCACCCAGCCCGACGAGCCTCGCCATCACCTCGGCCATCCTCCCGTAGTCGGTGAAGAGACCGGCCTCCCGGTACGTGGTGTAGACCTTGAACGTCGAAAGACCGCGCGCGACGAGCGCCTCGACCTCGCCCCAGTCCCAGGGCCACGCCGTCGGCGTGAGGTGAAAGGTGAAGTCGCAGTGGCTGCGGCCAATGCCGCGGGCGACGCAGCGCGCGACCGCCTCACTCAGGGTCTCGTCGCTGCCCTGGGTAACGAAACCGGCGAGCGTCGTGATGCCAGTGCGCACCGCGACCTCGGACGCAGTCGCGAAGGTATCGGCGAGGTCACACTCACCGATGCGGTCGTCGATGTGCACGTGAACGTCGAGCATCCCTGGCAGGACGAACAGCCCGGTGGCGTCGAGCACGGTCTCGCCCTGCTCGGGCGACAACCTGCCGATGGCGGCGACGCTCTCGCCGACGATCCGAACGTCCAGGCGCGCAGCACCCTTCTCCGTGACGACCGTCCCACCCTGGATCAGCATCGCGGCTCCCGGCGATCGCGCGCGGGCTCAGCGTGTGGGGCACGCGGTCCGTGCGTGCAGCCCACGCGGACCGTGCGGGGGCTTTGGGCGGGGGGCACAACGCGGCCTGTGTAACGTCCGACTTGGGACACGGGGGTGGGCTGGCGGGTTTGCGATCTTGCCGCCCTGGCAGGCCCAGGCTCTGCCCGCATCGCCGGCCCCACATCGCACCTCTCACCCGCTAGAACCTTGCCCACAAAGCCTTCGCCCGCTCCCGGGCCTTGGCCGCGACCTCCGCCTCATCGAGGTCGAGCTCGAGCCGCTTCCCGGTCATAAGGACGTCGCCGCCCACGACCGTGGTGTCGACGACGGCCTGAGAGAGCCCGAATGCGAGGTGGCCGAGGAGTGTTCCCTCGTCGAACGGCGTCGGGGGCTCGTAGTCGATCAGCAGGAGGTCGGCCGCGCACCCGTCCCGCAGCTCGCCGACGCGCACCGGGAAGTGCCGGTTGGCGATCCTCGCGTTGTTGACCAGGAGCGTGGAGAGCGTCTCCACGAACCCCACCGAGGGGTTCCTCTCCGCCAGGTGCCTCACCCAGAGAGCCGCGCGCACCTCCTCCGGCATGTTGACGGTCATCGCGTCGGTGCCGAGGCCGACAAGGACACCCTTACGCAGCATCCCCAGGACGTCCGCCACGCCCACCGCGTTGTTCATGTTGGACTGCGGGTTGTGGGCAACCGGGGTGCCCGTCTCCGCCAGCAGCTCCATCTCGCGGGCGCTCACGTGCACGCAGTGGGCGGCGATGCTCCGCGCGCCGAGCACCCCGAACTTCCCCAGGCGCTCGACCACTCGCAACCCCAACTCCCGCTGGCAGTGCTCCTGGTCCGAGGCCGCCTCCGCGACGTGCACGTGGAAGCCCGAGCCGATCGCCCCGCCTTCCGTTGCGGCGCGCTCGAGCGTGGCATCAGAAAGGGTGAAGCTGGCGTGCAGGCCGAACGTTGCGCACACACGATCGTCTTTCGCGGCCCGGCAGCTCCGGATGAACGCGAGGTTTTCCTCGATCCCCGCACGCGCCACCTCGGGCCCGTCACGGTCGGAGAGCTCGTAGCAGAGCGAGGCCCGCACCCCGACCTCGCGCACCGCGCGGGCGATGGTCTCGAGACATCCTGGCAGCGCGGAGGGACTCGCGTGGTGGTCGAAGAGCGTGGTCGTGCCGTGCCTCACCGCCTCGATGAGCACGACAAGCGCGGAGACGTAGCAGTCTTCGAGCTCGAGCCTACGGTCCAGCCTCCACCACAGGTTCTCCAACACCTCTTTGAACTCTGCCGAAGGCTTGGCCTTGCCAAGGCCGCGGACGAGCGTCGAGTAGAGGTGCATGTGGGCGTTGATGAAACCGGGCATCACGACCTTGCCGCCGGCGTCGATCGTGCGCTCGAATCTGCCGTGAACGCTCCCGTGGGGGGCGATTGCGGTGATCAGGCCGCCCTTGCAGGCAACGTCGTGGCCGTGCAGGACGCGGCTCGCCTCGCCCAGCGTCACCACAGTGCCGTTGGAGATCAGCAGTGAGCCCACGTCCGCCTCCGGGCCTCACGCCTCGACAAGCGCTGCGGCTTCTGCCGACGTGCGCTCGCGCATCGAGAGCGCACCGGTGAAGCACATCAACGTGCAGAACGAGCAGCCGATGCAGCGCGCCGGGTCGGTCTCCGGCACCTTCTCGGCGTTGAGCGTGATCGCCAGGTACGGGCAACGGGTGCAGTTGCCGCAGTGTACGCACCGCTCGGCGTCCACGGTCGAGACCTCCTTGATCGCCGGAAGCTCGACGAAGGGGGTGATCGGCTGTGGCAGCGCGCGGCCGATCAGCTCAGAGACTGAGCGCATTCCGAGGTCCCCCAGCAGGTACGAGAGCCCGGAGTGCAGCTCGTCCACGATCCCCACGCCGTACTTCATCACGATCGAGCAGAACTGCACCGTGCGTGCGCCGAGGGCGAGGAAGTTGGCGGCCGAGCGGTAGTCCATCGGGCCGCCGTTTCCCGAGACCACCACCCCGAAGCGGGAGACGTTGGCGAGGGTGAGGTTGGAGATCGGGGTGACGCCGGCGCCGCTCATCCCGACGACGATCCCCTCTTCCCAGCGCTCCTTCGCGCCCGGCCGGAACGCCAGGGTCGGAAACGTGTTCGCCAGGGTCACGCCGGCCGCGGCCCGCGGGTGGCGTGCGAGGACCTCCTTCACGGCCGCGATGATCGGGACGATCGAGGTGACCGCGGCGGTGAGCTTGAAAAGCTTCGGGACGGCCGGATCGCCAGCCTCCACCACCCAGCCCGCGATCTTCGCCGTCAGCTCGGCGTCCTGGGAGACGATGTCCCCCTTTGTACCGTCCCCGCCCTGGGGGCAGGACAGGCTGTACTCGATACCGCAGGCACCGGCCGCCTCGAGCTTTGCGGTGTTGGACTGCCACACGGTGCGATCGAGGTCGTCACGCCCGGTCACCGGCCCCCCCGTGGACGCCAGCGTGATGCGGTCGGGAAACTCCGTGCGCAGTCGCTCGACCTCTCGGCAGGTCCGATCCAGCGGGTGTCCCGAAACGTTGTCGCAATTGGCAAACGTGGTCCGGTCGAAGGCGAACATGTACCGGGACGGGATGTGGATCGGCACGCCGTCGAACGCCGTCTTCATCACGCCGCCCGCCCACCCCGCCTCGTACGCCTTTCGCATCTGCTCGTAGCCGTCGGTGGGGGGCGCGGCCGAGAGCAGGAACGGCGACAGCATCGGCCGCCCGAAGAACTCCGCGTCGAGCGGTACCGGCACTGCGCGCAGCCCCGGCAGCAACTCGCGGCTTTTCACCTTGCGCTCGATCGCCGGAGCCGGTGCGCCGGCAAGCCGCGCGAGCACCTCCAGGGCGGCGTTCTTCCCGGCCGCCACCGCCTCGACCACCGTGGTGGGCCCGTTCTCGACGTCGCCCGCGAAGAACACGCCCTCGATGACGGCCGGCGCGAACGCCGGGCGGGCGCCGATCGCCACGATCGCGAGATCGATGCCCGGGCGGAGCTGACCGGTGCCCGGCACGTCGGCCACCCGCGAAGGGTGGAACGTCACGCCGGGAGGCAGCGCGACCTTGATCGTCTCCAGGCCGGTGACGGCACCGTGCTCGTGCCGGATCGCGGTGACCCGCACGCCTCCACTGACCGCCACTCCGGCGCGCACGAGTCCGGTGAGCTCCTTCCCCGTCAACGGCATCTCGGGGAGCGTCTCAAGCGCGAACATCTCGACGCTCGCGGCCCCGGCCGCGGCCGCGGTCTCGGCGCAGTCGGCCGCCACCGCGCCGCCGCCGATCACTCCCACCCGCCGCCCGCGCACGGCATCGCCGACCGGAGCCGCAAGGAACCCTGTCCAGGGCAGCGCCAGCTCCTCGCCCGGGATCCCCAGCTCGACCGGGCGGTCAAGCCCCGTCGTCACAACCACCGCGTCGTAGCCGGCCGCCAGCAGGGCGGCAGGATCGTCCACGCGTTGCGCCTTGAGCGTGACCGCCCCCAGCGAGACCACGAACGCGAGGTCGGCGGTCAGCACGTCCTTGCCGAGGCGGAAGTCGGGGATCAGCGCGGCCATGCCGCCGACGCGCCCCGCCTCCAGGATGTCTACCCGATGTCCCGCCTGCGCGAGCAGCGCCGTCGCCCCGCACCCCGCGGGCCCCGCGCCCACGACGGCCACACGCTTGCCATTCGCCTCGGGCTTCTCGGGCGCCGGCATGACACCCAGCTCCCGCGCCTTCGCGATGATCGTGGCCTGCACGGCGGGGATGTTGACCGGGGCGTCGAAGGTGGCCCGGGCGCACGCACGCATGCAGTGCGTGTCCGGGCACACCACCCCGCACACGCCACCGAGAGGGTTGGCCGCCATGATGAGCGCGGCTGCTCGCCGGAAGTCCGAGGGGGCGCCGACCCTGGCGGCCATGATGAAATCAGCGGGGGAGCAGTCCGCCGGGCACGCCTCGCGGCACGGCTTCTCGGCGCAGTACTCGCACCTGGAGATCTCGGAAGCGAGCTGGGCGTCGGTGAGGAACAACGGACTCCCCGATCTCATGCTTCCCCCCGAGGCCGAGAGTAGCACAGTGGCAGCGCCGTCGTCCTGAATGTGCGACTCCGCCTCCTCACCTGAGAAGTCGCAAGCGGGGCGATCTCAAACCCGATACAATGCTGCCCGGA
>MEKI01000016.1:31302-48563 GCA_001766905.1 Acidobacteria bacterium RBG_13_68_16 | reverse complement strand
ACAGGTGCGGCACGGCCTGGCGCTGCTGGACGAAGCCGTTGCGTTCGCCAAGGAGCACGGAGGCACGGGCTACCTGGACCTCCACGGTCGCAGGCTGGTGGACATGGCGTGCACGCTCGTCATCGCGGCGCTCCTCTGCGAGCACGCCACCGCCAGCGAGCGCAAGCTGGCCGTGATGCAGCGCTGGCTCGCCGTCAAGATGCCGGAGCTGCGGATGAATAGGGATCTCGTTTGCTCCGGCGACGAGGCCGTGCTCGGCCAGTTCGAGGCGCTCGTAGGGGCTTCCAATCTGCGCTCGTAATGTGGCGCGTTCGTGGCCACGTCACCCGGGTGACCTTGTTTCGTGGCGGCGTGTCTACCTCGAAGTGGCGGCGGTGGGACGGCCGGGAGGAAGCGATGGGTAGCTCGGGATCATGCGCAGCGGCATCTCGGAGGCACGCGATTCGCTGACGGCCTCGAGCAGCACCCGACCCGCCATGTCGCGGGCGACCGGCAACTCGAGAAGGTAGAGCACCGTGGCAGTGACGTCGGCCAGGCGCGCGGCACGTAGCCTGCCGGGGCGGACGCCGGGCCCACTGAAGAGCACGAAGCCGTCAGGCGAGTTGGCGGGCGAGACGCGCCAGCGCCGAGGCGTGCCGACCAACTGACCGAGGCGCTGCCAGGAGGACGGCGGCGCCAGTCCGTACGGGGAAACCACGACGACCAGCGCGTCCCCGCCTTCCAGCATCCAAAGGGTACGCAGCTGGTCGTCGAGGAGCCGCGCCGCCTGGTGCAGCAGGTCCTCCCCCTGGGTTGCCGGGTCCTCGGCGGTCCACAGTGGCCGCAGGAGCGTGGCCAGCGTGTAATCGATGGCGAGCGCGTCTACCGGTTCGGCCGCCGCATAGCGGGTGGCCGTTGCCCCGAGGGCGGTGGCGAGGGCGAACGAGTTGCGCGCGTCTTCGGCGAGCTCCGGCATCGCGCGCAGGGCAGGCTCGAGCGCCGCGCGGAGGTTGCCATCGAGGGTCGAGAACGGCGCCACGTCGGCGGCGAGAGGTGTCGGAACCGTCCACGTGCCCTGCGCGTAGCGCGGCCACCCGACGAGCCCCACCTTGCGGCCGGCTCCGAGCAGGATTTGCCATAGGGTTGCGCGCCGCGGCGCCAGGCCGGGCGCTCGTTCCCAGGCGCGCCACGGGATCTGGTGGGGAAACGGCCATGGGCCCGCGAGCAGGAGCGTCACCGGGTCGGTGGTGAGCCAGGGAACCCGGTACGAGCGCCTCCCGAGCACGCCGTGCACTGCCGGCGCGCACCCGGTGACCAGGGTCGCAATGGTCGCGGACCGTGTGTAGGGGCGAACCGTCCGCAGTTGCCCCCACGCCCCGTTCTCCCACAAGTTCCGGAGGAACGGCATCTCCCCCCGCTCCATGGCCGGGAGCAACCACGGCAGGTCGGCGCCCTCCCACGACACGAGGAGCAACCCGTGTGCGGGGGCGAAGGGGGGTGGCTCGACCACCGCGCCGCTGGACGGCTTTGAGACCGGGGTGGCGATCCAGACCACCCACAGTGATGCGACCACGAAGGCTGCCAAGCCAACGGACGCCAGCGGCGCCCGCCAGGGATGCCGCCTTTGGATGGCCAGCACCAGCAGCATGACCATGTAGATCGTGGCGATCGACCCCGACACCGCGAGGGCCTGGCGGTTGTCGCCTAGGAGCAAGTCGCGCGTCTCCTCGCGGTTCCACCACGCGGTCGCGGCGACCGCAAAGCTGACCACGATCATCAGCCAACGCCACAGCCCCACGCTGAACCCCCTGTTTGCGGCGAGGTACGTGGCAAAGAGCCCCACCACTTCGGTGAGCACGAACAGCACGGTGCCTATCCAGATGGCGGCCCAGCTCGTCCACGCCAATAGGGCGAGGCACACCTTCGCGGGCGAAAGGGAGACCTCGGGCCAGAGCAGGAGCTGCAGGGGTGCGAGGGCGGCGCCGGCGAAGGCGCCGGCCGCGAGGGAGTGGCCAAGCCGCCGGAGGTGTCGCATAATAGCGGCGGCATGATAGCGCGTCGTGATCTGGCCGTGCGCGTCGCCGCGCGCAGCGACCTCTCTCCCACCTGCTTTCGACTCACACTCGCCGCGCAGGAGCCCCTCGATGCGTCTCCCGGGCAGTTCGGGATGCTCTCGTGCGGGGAAGGGTTCGACCCGCTGCTGCGCCGCGCTTTCTCCCTGGCCGGCGTTTCTCGGCAGGGGGACACGACGGAGGTGGAGCTGCTCATCAAGGAGGTCGGCAAGGGCACCACGCTGCTGAGGCACTTCGCCCTTGGCAGCGATTTGCGGCTTCTGGCCCCCCTCGGCAACGGCTTCTCTCTCGACGCGGGCCCGCACCGACTCGCACTCGTGGCGGGCGGAATCGGACTGCCACCGGTGCTGTTCGCCGCCGAGGTGCTGGCAGCCCGCAGCACTGGGTTCGACCTCTACCTCGGTGCCACCAGCGCAGTGGAGCTGCTGGAGTTGACACGGTGCGGCAGAGCCACCTCGCGGGCGGGCGGCGAGCTGGTGCTGACCACCGATGACGGCAGCCGCGGTGAGAGAGGCTTCGTCACCGCAGCGCTGGCCCGCAGGTTGTCGGAGGGACGGGCCTACAGCCGCGTCCTGGCCTGCGGGCCGACGCCGATGCTGGCGGCGCTCACGCTACTCGCTCGCGGTCACGGGCTGGACGCCGAGCTTTCCCTCGAAGAGCCGATGGCGTGCGGCGTGGGGGTGTGCCTGGGTTGCGTCGTGAAGCTTGCCGACGGGCGCTACGTGCCCACGTGCAAGGAGGGGCCGGTGTTTCGCACCTCCGAGCTGGCGCCAGGGTGGTGGACGTGAGCGTGCGGCTCAATACCACGGTCGGTGGCCTCGCGCTTGCCAACCCGATCATGGCCGCATCCGGCACGTACGGGTACGGCCTCGACCTGCTCGAGTTCTGCCCGCCGGAGCGGCTGGGTGCGTTCGTCACTAAGGGACTGTCCCCCAGGCCGCGCGCGGGGAACCCCGTCCCTCGGATCGTCGAGACTGCTGCCGGCATGATCAACGCGATCGGTCTGCAGAACATCGGGGTGGAAGCGTTCTGTCGCGACGCGCTTCCTTTGCTGCGCCAGCGCGGCCCGGTCGTGGCGGTGAACGTGTTCGGCGAGCGCATGGATGAGTACGTCGAGGTGATCGAACGGTGCGAACGGGAGGACGGGATCGCTGCCTACGAGCTGAACGTGTCGTGCCCCAACGTCACCGCAGGAGGTATCGAGTTCGGGCACGACCCCCGGCCACTTGAGCGTCTCACCGGGATGTGCCGGGCGGCCACGCGCCGGCAGCTGTGGGTCAAGCTCTCCCCCAACGCGCCCGACTTGGTTGAGACGGCCCGGGCTGCGGTTTCCGGAGGGGCGGACGCCCTCACGCTGATCAACACCCTGCGCGCGATCGCCATAGACGCCGAGAGACGCCGGCCGGTGCTTGCGACAGGGTGCGGGGGGCTGTCCGGTCCGGCAATCAAGCCGATCGCCCTGCGCATGGTGTGGGAAGTGCACAAGGCCTTGCCCGCGGTGCCGGTGGTGGGGATCGGTGGGGTCGAGTCCGGGCGCGACATCGTGGAGTTCCTGCTCGCCGGCGCGAGCGCGGTGCAGGTTGGCACCGCGATCTTCCGGGACCCGGGCGCCCCCCTGCGCATCCTGTCCGAGCTGGAACGCTTCTGCGCGGAGCACGGCGTTGCCGAGGTCCGCGAGCTGGTGGGGGTGCTCGAGTGGCACTGAGCCGTGCGGAGGCAATCCGCCGGGTCGCGGTGGCGCTCGACAGCTCCGAGCGCGCGGAGGTTCTACGCCTGGCGCGCGCGCTCTTGGGTCGGGTGGGCGTCGCCAAGGTCGGCCTGGAGGCGTTTAGCGCGAATGGGCCGGCCCTGGTGGCGGAGGTCGGCGAGCTCGGCATGCCGGTGTTTCTGGACCTCAAGCTGCACGACATCCCCAATACCGTGGAGCGGGCGGCGCGCAACGCGGCGCGCCTGGGCGTTGCGATGTTCACGGTCCATGCCTCGGGGGGCGAGGCGATGATGCGCGCCGCGGTGGCGGGTGCTGCGATCGCGGCGCGGCCTCCCACCGTGCTGGCGGTCACGGTGCTGACCAGCTTGGATGACGCTGCCCTGGTGGGCCTCGGGATACCAGGCGGCGCTGCAGGCAGGGTGACGGCGTGGGCGGCGCTCGCGCAGCGGTGCGGGTGCACCGGGGTCGTGTGCTCGCCGCAGGAGGTCGCCGGGCTGCGGTCGGCTCTCGGGCCGAACGTGCTTCTCGTGACGCCGGGTGTGCGGCCCTCCGGGGCCAGCGCCGGCGACCAGCGCCGGGTGGCGACCCCACGCGAGGCCATCGCCGCTGGCGCCGACCTGCTCGTGGTGGGCCGCCCGATCACAGCCGCGCCTGACCCGGTGGCGGCCGCCGAATCAATCGTTGCCGAGATGTGCCACACATGACCGGCGCCGGCATCGACGGACGCAGAGGCTTGAGGCGGGCCACCGGTCCCCGAGCACGGAGCACGGTGGCTTTCCCCTGCGACACCCACGTTCACACCCGCCGCTGTGGGCACGCGGGAGGAATGGACGAGGAGCTCGTGGAAGCCGCTATCGCTCGCGGCCTTGGGGCGATCGCTTTGACCGATCACGCGCCGTTCTACTGGCTGCCGCCCGAGCAACGCGACCCGACGCTCGCGATGTCTTTCGAGGATCTGCCGCGATACGTGGAGGACGTTCTCGTGATGGCGGCGCGCTACCGAGGACGAATCGAGGTGTTGCTCGGTGTGGAGGCCGACTACATCGCGGGCCGGGAGGAAGCGCTGGTGCGGCTCCTGGAGGTCTACCCCTTCGATGTCGTGCTGGGTTCCGTGCACTTCGTGGACGGCTGGCTCGTGGATGCGCCCTCGTCGCTGGCGCGCCTCGACCAGGGGCAGGCCGAGGTGGACCGTGTCTGGGGGCGCTACACGGAGCTGCTGATCGCGGCCGCTGGCTCGGGACTCTTCGACGTGCTCGCACACCTGGACCTGCCGAAGAAGTTCGGTCATCGTCCGTCGGTCCCGTTCGCCGGGCGGCAGAGCGAGGTCGTGGCCGCGGTGGCAGCCTCTCGCTGTGCCGTGGAGCTGTCGTCGGCCGGGCGGCGCAGGCCGGTGGGCGAGGACTACCCCGCACCGGACGTTCTGCGCGAGCTGGCCTCGGTCGGGGTGCCCTTCGTGCTCTCGTCCGACGCCCACGTCCCCACCGAGGTAGGCTTCGGCTTCGCCGAGCTGGCGGCAAACGCACGGGCGGTGGGGGTGGACGAGGTACTGGTGTTCGGAAGACGGCGGGGAAAGCCCGTTTCGCTTTGACAGGGTTGCTAGAATTGCGACAGCCCGCGATTCGGCGGGTCGTTTTGTGGTACCCGAACAGGGGGCAACTTGATGGACAAGGAACACTACCGAGTGCTCATTCTGGGCTCGGGCCCGGCGGGGCTGACGGCGGCGCTCTACGCGTCGCGTGCCGAACTCGCGCCGCTCGTCGTTGACGGGATGCAGCCGGGCGGTCAGCTCACCATCACCACCGACGTCGAGAACTACCCCGGCTTCCCGGAGGGGATCCTGGGGCCCGAGCTCATGGCCAAGATGCGTGCACAGGCGGAGCGCTTCGGCACCACCACGATCTTCGACACTGCCACGGCGGTCGATCTTTCGAATCGTCCTTTCCGGGTGACGACCGGCGAGCACGGGGTCGTGAGCTCTGACACCCTCATCGTTGCCAGCGGGGCCTCTGCCAGGCTTCTCGGAATACCCGCCGAGACCGAGCTCATGGGGTACGGCGTCTCCGCGTGCGCCACGTGCGATGGGTTCTTCTTCAAGGGCCGGGAGGTCGTGGTGGTGGGCGGCGGCGACACCGCAATGGAAGAAGCGACCTTCCTGACCCGCTTTGCCAGCAAGGTGACGGTGGTCCACCGCCGGGGTGAGCTGCGTGCATCGCGGATCATGCAGGAGCGCGCCCAGGCCAACGCGAAGATCGCGTTCGAATGGCACTCCGTTGTGGTGGACATCGTGGGCACGCGGGAGGCGGGCATCACCGGGGTCGTGCTGGAGGATGTGCGGACCAAAGAGCGGCGCGTCCTTCCGACCCAGGGGGTGTTCATGGCCATCGGGCACAAGCCCAACACCGAGCTGTTCCTCGGGCAACTGGAGATGGACGGTGGGGGTTACATCGTGACGAGACCCGGCTCCACCCGCACCTCGGTGGAAGGAGTGTTCGCCAGCGGCGATGTGCAGGACCACGTCTTCCGCCAGGCAGTCACCGCCGCAGGGAGCGGCTGCATGGCGGCAATCGAAGCCGAGCGCTGGCTCGCGGAGCACGGGGCTTGATGGCGGGAATAGCCGCCTGGAGAAGGCAGGTTTTTTGCTGGTAGGGGCAGGTCTGCCCCTGGAGGGTAAACATGTTGACGATGACGGAGAAGGCCGTCGAGAAGGTCCGGTACTATGCGGGCGAGATGCCGGATGCCAAAGGCAAGGAGCTGCGCATCTTCGTGCAGGGCGGCGGCTGTTCCGGTTTTCAGTACGGTTTCACATTCGACGACCTGCAGGAGGGCGACACCGTCGTGGAGTCGGGTGGGGTGCGGGTTCTGGTGGACCCGATGTCGGCCCAGTACCTCACAGGCGCCACGGTGGACTTCGTGGAGGACCTACGCGGCGCGGGCTTCGTGGTGGAGAACCCTAACGCGGTGCGTTCTTGCGGGTGCGGCCACTCGTTCTCGGTGGAATGAGCGGAGGGTTGAGATTGCCAGGACGTGAGAGGACGGACGTGACCACACGGGCACTGGACGGACGTCACCGCGCCGTCGTGCGGATGGGGAACCCGGTGCTGCGCGAGCGCGCTCAGGACATCCCGCACGACCGCTTCGGCACCCGCTTCCTGCGCGACCTCGGGCGCGATCTCCTGCGGACCATGTTCGAGGACAACGGCGTGGGGCTGGCCGCGCCGCAGGTGGGTTCCGGCGTGCGCGTCTTTGCGTACTACGTCCCCGGAGAGGGGGACCGCGACGCGGTTCCTCCTCGAGTGCTGGTCAACCCCGTGTTGACGCTGGTCGGGGAGCCCACCGAGCTCGGCTGGGAAGGGTGTCTCTCGGTACCGGGCCTGCGCGGCATGGTGCCTCGACATCCGGCGGTGAAGGTCTCCACATTCGACACGGACGGTAACGAGCTGACGTTCGAGGCGGAAGGGTTTCACGCCCGGGTGATCCAGCACGAGCACGACCACCTGGACGGCATCGTCTTCCTCGACCGGATGACGGACATGTCCTCCCTGATGTTCGAGGAGGAGTGGGAGCAGTACGCCAAGGAGAAGGATCTACCGGTCGAGGTGTGATTCGGAGTGAGCCGGGAAGAGGTGAAGAGGCGCTCGCGAGATAGCCGCGAGCGCCTCCGCGTTCTGCGGTCGGGCACCTAGAGCTTGGGAGCTGGCGCGGCCGGAGCTGCCGGCGCGGCCGGGGCCGCCGGGGCTGGGGGAGGCTCTGGGGTTTCCGGCGCCTGGCCGTACCACCGGAATGAACCGGTCCTGTGCCGTGGCACCTGCACCGAGATGGAGAGCTTGTCGCGCTTGCGCATCACCTGAAGCGCCACATTCTCGCCCGGTTCGTAGGACCGCAGGATGCGCAGCGCCTGTGTCGGCGTGGTGGGCGTCCGGTCGCCGATCTTGAGGATGACGTCGCCACCCTTGAGCTTGAGTGGGCCGTCCTTGGACGCGCTCACGACGAGAATGCCCTCGGCGGTTGCGAAGTACTCGCCCAACTCGGGGTTGAGGGCGACGAGCTCGATGTCGCGCCACGGGCGACCAACCGTGTGGACATCCACGTCGATGTCCGGGACGTCCGGCACCTCGATGTCGGGGATCTCGATCAAGGGCTGCTCGGGCACGGTGACCATCCTGATTCGGGGTCCCATGGCCCGGGTAGCGGTGACCGTGACCGTTTTGGTCCCGCTGCCGCGCCGGTACTCCAACGTCACCTTGTCGCCGTCCTTAAGGCCGCGCGCCAGCTCCATCAGCTTGGCGGTGGGCGCCGACTCGTCCTCGTCAGCCTCGACCTTGGCGGAGGCGAGCAGCTCGCCGTTGAACTTGACGATGATGTCGCCGGGCTGAAGACCTGCCTCCTCGGCCGGGCTGCCCGGGGTGAGCCCCTCCAGATAGGCCCCGATCGCATCGGTCTTGGGGTTTTTCTCCGACTGGAGAACCAGGCCGAGGCGGGCGCGGTCACCGAAGATGACGACTCTCCGGTCGATCCTCTTGAGATCCCTGTTGATGTGGAGGCGGCCCAGTCGTTCCGCTGCGCTTTGCATCGCCCGTTCCGCTTCCCGCACCTGCTGCTCGGCCGCGCGCATCTGCTGCTCGGCCTTCTTCATCTCGACCTCGGCGTCGCGGCGCGCCTTTTCGGTGTCCTTGCCGGTCTCCTGTGCGGCTAGCGGTCCGGCGAGCAGCAGCAACATGCCGAGCCCTGCGAGGAATCTGGTGGTCTTCATGTGTTGTCTCCCTTTCTTCTTTTACAGCCCGACGTATGCGGTGCGGGTGGTCTGGACGCTGACGAGCGCGTCGAGGAGCCGAACCCGCTCCTGCCACAGTTCCAAGACATCCTGTGATTGAGCGCGTTCGGGCCCGACACGGCCGAGCTGGGCGTCAACGACAGCGATACGGTCCTCCAGCTGCACGATCGTGTCGGCGGTGCGCCCGTTGACGACGCGGCCTGCACCGCCGTGGGTGCGCAGGCGCTGCTCGAGCTGCTGGGAGGCGGCGACGAGCACCTTGGTCTCGCGCACAAGCTGGGCTTCGTGCCAGGATTCGAGCCCGCCACGGACAGCGATCACCAGCGTGAAAGCGGCGGCAACGCAGGCCGCTGCCCAGCCGGCCAACGCCCAGCGGCGGCGCTGCACGCGGGCTGTGAGCTCGGCCCGCAGGCTGGGCCAGATGTCGTCGGCCGGGCGCTGCTCGGGGAGCGCCGCGAGGCGCCCCTGGATGGCGCGCAGGCGCTCGATCTCCGCGCCGCACTGCGGGCAGGATTCGGCGTGCGCAACGGCATCCACGGTCGCGTCGCCGTCGCGCACCGCGAGCAGATCCTCGAGGCTTAGGTGCATGGTCCCTCCAAGCGGGGCGCCAGCATCTCACGCAGGCGGGCATGGGCTCGTGCCAGCTGCGACTTCGAGAAGCTGGCGGTCTTACCCGCCATCGCGGCGATCTCGTCGTGGCTGTACCCCTCGACGTCGTGGAGCCAGATCACCACGCGCGCGGTGTCCGGGAGGCGGGCGAGGGCGGCCTGGAGGTCGAGCCTCTCTGGGGCAGTCGCGATCGCTGCGATGCCGTGGGCCCGCTCTGCTGCCACGGCATCAGCCAGCTCCTCGGAGAGATCCTCCTCGGGCGCGCGCGACGCCTGCCGCCGCAGCTTCATGAGCGCCTTGCTCGCGGCGACCCTTCGGATCCAGCCCTCGAACGAGCCATCGCCGCGGAAACGCCCGATGCTTCGCACGACCTCCAGAAACGTCTCCTGCAAAACGTCCTCGGCGTCGTGGGAGGTGCGGGTGAGCCGGCGGGCCAGGGTGTAGACGGGAACCTCGAAGTGCCTGAACAGTGCCTCGAGCGCCGCTTCGTTGCCCGCCTTGGCGCGCGCCACCAGTACCTCGTCCACCGTTGTCATCTGGGTTGCTCGCGTAGTGACCCCCGTGGGTTCCCCAGCCTGCAATACGGTGGCGGCCTCGAGAAGGTTCAGGGTCACCCGACCGCCTGTTGTGACATCGTGTCCCACACCCATCAAGATGCGCGGCGGAGGAAAATCGTCGCGGCCGGGACCGGTGATGCGAACGCCCCAGCGCGGGGCGACCTCTGCAACCACCTGATCGGTCCTAGCAGCACCTCTGTGTCAGGGGGTGGAGTCCTTGCCCGAGACTCGGATCGTCTCCAGGCCGTGGGCGTGGGGGCCGGTCTCCTGGTGTCGCAGGAGGAACGCAAAGAAGAGCGCCACGATGCCGAGCACCGAGAACATCCACATCCCGGGCGTGTATCCGGTGGGGTTGGAGGCGCTCGCCGCCCAGTGGTCGTTCGCCCAGCCGATCAGGAGGTTGAACCCCGCTAGGCCGATGTTCTGGATCATCGTCATCAGGCCGTACGCGGTGCCGAGCTTGGACTGGTCCACGATGTAGGCGACCGAAGGCCACATCACCGCGGGGATGAGCGAGAAGGCGACGCCCATGACGGCCATCGGCACGACCAGGGGGACGCGGGTGTACGCCATGACCAGATAGACGGGAACCAGCAACAGCGACCCGAACATCATGAACAGCGCCCTCTTGCCGATCTTGTCGACGAGCAGGCCGAAGAGGGGCGTGCAGACCATCGCGAACAGCGTGAGCATGCTGGAAAGGAACCCCCCGAACTCGCGCGAGGCGCCGTGGGCCTCGATGAAGAACTTCACGGCAAACGTCTGGAACGGGAAGATCGCGGAGTAGAAGGTGATGCAAAGCGCCACAACGTACCAGTAGGAGGTGCCGAACTTGAACAGGTCGGCGAAGACGACCTTGTCGGTGCCGCCGCTTCCACCGAGCGAGTAACGCCTCTCGGCGGTCGCCTCCAGGATCCAGTAGAGGATCGGCCCCGTGATGCAGAAGGTGGCCATGCCCACGCTGATGAGGAGAGGCCACTTCCAGTTGGCGTAGGCGGCCGCCGCCCACGTCGGGGCGTTGAGGGCCGCGAAGGAGCCCAGGCGCGTGATCGTGAGGTTCACCCCGAATGCAAATGACAACTCCTTACCACGGAACCACTTGGCAATGGCCGTGGTAACCGCGACGATGAGCGACTCGGCGCCCAAGCCGAAGATCAGGCGCCCCGTCGCCATCACCGCGAGAGTGCCGCTCACCACCGTGATCGCCGCACCTGCAAAGCACAGGACGCCGAACAGCATCGTCGCCTTGCGGGTGCCGATGCGATCGATGATGAAGCCCCCGATCAGCACCATGAAGACGTTCGGGATGCTGTAGATCGCGTTGAGCAGGCCGATGTTCGCGTCGGAGAAACCAAGTTGCGCCTTCAGGACGTCGGCGAGCGGGCTAATCGAGTCGTAGACGTAGTAGTTGCCGAACATCGCGAAGGAGATCAGCACGAGGACGGCCCAGCGGTACGCCTTGGGCGGAGCCGGTTTCTCCGGGGCGGATGTGATCGTCGAAGCGCTCATGATGGGCTCACCTCGTGCGCCCTGAGCCCCGGAGCGGGTGGGCGCGGGCGTCGGGGGATGGTAGCAGAGGAGGGGCCATCCGACGCCGCGCACCGTGACGCGGGGAGCGGTCGCACGCCGGGGCCCATGCAAAGCCTGAACCCTCGGGTGGTGTCCTGCGTCTAATAGGGAGAGGTCCAGAACCCGGCCCACCCCACGGCGACGGTCGGGAGCGGGAGAGCGTATGAAGAGGTGGCTCAAGGTATTGATACCTGTCGTTGTCCTCGGGGGCATCGGTTTCGGCGCCGTCCAAGCCAGCAAGTCCAGCGGTGCCTCCAAGAACGGCTTCACCCTGGTGAAGGTCGAGCGCGGGACGATCACCGACAAGGCGCTTGCGACGGGTCAGATCGTGCCCGAACAGGAGATCCAGGTGAAGTCCCAGATCTCGGGAACGATCCAGGAGTGTTTCGCCGAGGTGGGCGACCGGGTGGAGATCGGCCAACCGCTGTTTTCCATCACCCCAGATCCCACCCCGCTCGAGCTCAACGAGGTGGAGCGCGGCGTTCAGCTCGCCGAGGTGGCCTACGCCAGGGCGAGCGCCGATTTCGAGCGCAACGGCGCCCTCTGGAAGGAGGGGATCCTCTCCAAGGAGCTTTTCGACGCCAGCAAGCAGGCGTTCGACCAGTCTAGGATCCAGCTCGACCTTACGCGGGAACGGCTTGCGCTCACCAAGGAGGGGAAGCTCGCCCGCGCAAAGGGCGGAATGGATTCGGTGATCCGCGCCCCCGCGTCCGGAACGGTGCTCAAGCGCCACGTCAACCCCGGTGACCCGGTCGTGCCGCTGACCTCGTACCAGGCCGGCACTCCGCTCATGACGCTCGCCGACATGGGAACCCTCATGTTCAAGGGGACGGTGGACGAGATCGACGTCGGCAAGCTCAAGGAGGGGATGCGGGTTCGAATCAAGATCGGCGCCCTCCCGGATGCCACGGTCACCGGGCGGCTCACGAGGATCGCCCCCAAGGCGACCGAGAAGGAGGGCACGACGCTGTTCGACGTCGAGGCGGCCATCGAGAACCCCGGTGGCGTGACGCTGCGCGCCGGCTACTCGGCGAACGCCGACGTCGTCATCCAGGAGAAGGCCAACGTCCTGCTGCTCCCCGAGCGGCTCGTGAGCTTCGAGAAGGACAAGGCTTCCGTCGAGGTCCCTGGCGCCGTGCCGGGCGCGCAGCCGGTGAAGAAGGAGATCAAGGTCGGGTTGTCCGATGGCTTGAAACTCGAGATCGTGGCCGGTCTTGCGGAGGGCGAGGAGATTGTCCAGCGCCCCCCGAAGGAGATCAAGTGATCATTCGGCGCGCTCCCGCGCCGAATGATCATCCCGAGCGTAGCGAGGGATCTCGTCGCTTTGGCACGGCCTCGACACGCGCAGGCGCCCCCTACGGTCATCCCGAGCGCAGCGGGGGATCCCATCGCGAGACCACGACCTCGATACGCTCGGCCGGATCGCCGGAGGCGAGGGGCTGAGCTGTGGGTTGGCGCAACTACCTTCGCCAGTTCCTCCGCGACCTCCGCAGCCAGAAGCTGCGCACCGTGCTCACGCTGTTCGGTCTGGTGTGGGGCACCGCCTCCGTCACTCTGCTGCTGGCGTTCGGGGAGGGGCTCCAGGAGCGGCTGATCAAGAACATCCGCGGTCTCGGTGAGAACATCGTGATCTGCTGGCCCTCGCAGACCAGCAAGCCCTGGGAAGGGCTGCCGCGCAACCGGAAGATCGCGATCAAAGACGAGGACATCGAGGCCCTGCGCCGCGAGGTTCCCGGGCTGACCGCAATATCCGGCGAGTACAGCGCCGGCAACAAGAAGTTCAAGGTGGGGCACAAGGTCCTGGTGCCGGGGATGACGGGGGCAAACCCGGTTTTCGCCGCGATGCGGAACCTGATTCCGCAGACGGGCGGACGCTACGTCAACGACCTGGACATGGACGAGCGGCGGAGGGTCGTCTTCCTCGGCGATGGGCTCAAGAACGACCTGTTCGGCGACGAGGAGGCGGTGGGCAAGTACGTGACCGTCAACGGCGTGCCGTTCCTGGTGGTCGGGGTGATGCAGAAGAAGGAACAGGACTCGTCGTACCAGGGGCGCGACACGGACCGGGCCTCCATCCCGGGCACGACGTTTCGGGCGATGTATGGCCAGGAGAAGTACGGGAACTTCGTCCTCCAGGTCGCGGACGCGGACAAGGTGGAAGTCGCCAAGGACAAAGTGATCGCCACTCTGGCGAAGATCCACAGGTTCGACCCGACCGACTCTGAGGCGGTGCGGATGTGGGACGTCACCGAGAACGAGAAGTTCATGCACTCGTTCATGCTCGGCTTCCGTATCTTCCTGGGCGTGATGGGCGTGCTGACGCTGGTGGTCGCCGGGATCGGGGTCTCGAACATCATGAACGTCGTGGTGGAGGAGCGCACCAAGGAGATCGGGGTCAAGATGGCTCTGGGCGCGAGACAGCGCGCGATCATCACGCAGTTCCTGTTCGAAACCCTGCTGCTGACGGCGCTGGGCGGGGCGATCGGTTTCGCGATTTCGGCCGGTATCTGCGCTGGGTTTCCGGCAAACCTTGACGAGTACGTCGGGACGCCGGCCATTTCGCTGCAAGTTGGAGCGACCACAACGGCCGTTCTTGGCGTGATCGGTTTTCTGGCGGGTTTCTTCCCAGCGCGCAGCGCGGCGCGTCTCAACCCGGTCGAGGCGCTGAGGCTGTAGCGATGCTGACCTTCAGGCTCATCGTCCGCCTGTTTCACAGCGCCGCCAAGATCCAGCGCAAGCGGATGATCCTCACCGTGACGGCGATCGCGTGGGGCACCATCGCGATCATCCTGCTCCTCTCGTTCGGGGAGGGGCTCAAGCGCAGCATGGATCAGGGGAGGCGCGGCCTCGGGGACAGCCTGGTCATCCTGTGGATGGGGGAGACCGAGAAGGCGTATGCCGGCCTTCCCGCGGGGCGTCCGATTCGGCTCGTGCCGGACGATGTGGAACTCGTCCTCAAGAGCGTTCCGGAGATCGCCTCGGCTTCGGGGGAGATGCACAACTGGAACGTGCAGCTGGTCAATGACCGGAAGGCGCTCAACAAGCGCGTTGTGGGCGTGCACCCGGCCTACGGGGAGCTCCGAACCAGCTACCCGCAGCCGGGAGGACGGTACATCGACGAGCTGGACCAGCGCTTGAAGCGGCGGGTCGTTTTCCTGGGCAACGAGCTGGCAAAAGACCTGTTCGGAACCGAGGACGTAGTGGGCAAGACCCTGCTGGTTGCCGACATGCCGTTCACGGTGATCGGCGTAATTCAGAAGAAGCGGCAGATGGGGATGTACGGCGGCCCCGACAGCGACCGGGCCACAATCCCGCTCTCCACCTTCGAGGCGATGTTTGGTCGACGGTACCTGTCGAACTTCGTCTACAAGCCGGTCAGCACCGAGATCGCTCCGGTGGCCAAGCGCCGCCTCATGGAGGTCCTTGGCGCCAAGTACCGCTTCGACTCTGCCGACACGCGGGCGCTTCACTTCTGGGACACGATCGAGAACACCAAGGTGTTCAGCAAGATGATGATCGGGATCGAGATCTTCCTTGGTGTGATCGGCGCCCTCACGATGATCATCGGTGGAGTGGGCGTGGCCAACATCATGTTCGCCGCGGTCACCCACCGGACGCGTGAGATCGGCGTGCAGATGGCGCTCGGAGCGCGACGCGTCTACATCACAGGCGCGCTCGTGCTGGAGTCGCTTGCACTCACCTTTCTCGGCGGCATCTTTGGGATCGGGGTGGGCGCGGCCATCGTGCAGGTGTTGGCCGCGGTGCAGGCCCGGGCCAAGAGCGAGGCGATGGAGTTTCTCGGTCAGCCAACCATCTCGATCCCGATAGCGGTCACGACGGTGATACTGCTGGGGCTAATCGGATTGGTGGCGGGCTACTTCCCGGCGCGGAGGGCGGTGTCGGTGGAGCCCGCTGCTGCACTCAGGTACGAGTAGGCGTGGCATCACGGCCGCGAGGGCGGGCCGTGTGGAGGTTCAGATGTTCGGCAACGGGAGAAAGAAGAACGGGGCAAACCCGGGCGCAGGGAACGGTGACCTCATCGATCTGGAGGGGATTCGGAAGGTCTACGACACCGGGGCCATCAAGGTCGAGGCGCTGCGTGGCGTAGACCTGACGGTGAAAGAGAACGAGTTCCTCGCGATCGTGGGTCCGTCCGGGTCGGGCAAGTCCACGCTCATGAATATCATCGGCTGTCTCGACACGGCCACCGACGGCTCCTACCGCCTCAAGGGGGAGCAGGTGGGCGGACTGTCGATCGATCGTCTTGCAGAGATCCGCAACAAGCGAGTCGGTTTCGTGTTCCAGAACTTCAACCTGCTTCCGCAGCTCACTGCCTTCGAGAACGTCGAGATGCCCCTGCTCTTCAAGGGTACGCAAGCCCGGCAGCGTCGCGAGCGCGTGGAGTTCCTCTTCGAGCAGGTGGGACTCTCCGACCGCATGCTGCACCGACCGGTAGAGCTCTCGGGCGGTCAGATGCAGCGTGTGGCTATTGCCCGGGCACTGGCCTGCGAGCCCGACATCATTCTGGCCGACGAGCCGACCGGAAACCTCGACACCACCTCGGGTCGGGACATCGTGGGAATGTTCGAGGAGCTCTGGCACAAAGGTCACACCCTGGTGCTGATCACGCACGACGCGGCACTTGCAGGGCGCACGAAGCGCGTCGTGCACGTCCAGGATGGCGCGGTGGTGAGCGACGAGGCGGTGGCCTGAGACTCCCTACTGCGGCTTGACGCCCACGTACGATCCGGCGGCGTTGATCGTGTACCAGATCTCATCCGGCTTGGTCTTGAACGCCCTTGTGAAGAGCTCCTCGGCAGTCTGACGGTCCGCGTTGAGGTTGTACCAGGCACCGATTTCGGTGAGGTTTCCCTCGTCCTTTGGGTCGAGCGCGAGCGCCTTGTCGAAGGCGGCCTTAGCCTTGTCCCACTCGTTGGCCTCGAGGTAGACGCGACCCATGCGCATCCAGTCATCCGCCTTGACCTTGGTGGCGACCACGCGGTCGAAGATCCCCTGACCCTCGACCTTGTCGCCCATCAGGTAGTACACCCGGCCGACCGCGATGTTTTCCCATGAGCCTTTGCCCGCCTGCGAGAGCGCCGCCGGCAGCAAACCGAGGGCTGCATCTTTGGGACTCTTGCCGGTGTACATCATGGGGTCCGTCCTCTTGGTCGCCGAGGCCGCGACGCCGATGGCCACTCCGAGAACGAACACCGCCACGACGAGCAGCGCATGAGCTTTCTTCATCATTTCCTCCCCGATCAGGGAATATAGACTCGATCTCCCCTGGGTGCAACCGCCAGGCTGGGGCTCGCTTGCGGGCTCCCGTGCGGTGGGGTACTGATGTCATTGACGTGGGGCGATGGAGGTTTTCCATGAAGTCACTGACGCGCTACCTGACCATGAACGTCCCGACTCGAATGGACTTCGTCAACATAACCGGGAAGGTGCAGGAGGCGGTGTACGAGAGCGGGGTGCGGGAGGGAATGTGCCTGGTCAACGCCATGCATATCACCGCCAGCGTGTTCATCAACGACGACGAGGCTGGTCTTCACGAAGACTTCAAGCGTTGGCTCGAGCGGCTGGCCCCGTTCGACCCCTCGCCCACGGTCTACCGGCACAACCGGAGCGGTGAGGACAACGGCGATGCGCACCACAAGCGGCAAGTGATGGGGCGTGAAGTGGTGGTGGCGGTCACGTCCGGGAAGCTCGACTTCGGGCCCTGGGAGCAGATCTTTTACGGCGAGTTCGACGGCCGCCGACCCAAGCGCGTGCTGATCAAGGTCATCGGGGAGTGAGGGGTCCGTCGGGCCGCGGGGCGCTTGACTTCCCTCGTGGTGGTGCGGCTACACTTGCGGCGACCATCGCGGTTCTTGGGGGGATCATGAAGCGCACGCGGCTTCCGGTATCGTCTCTTGTGGTGCCACTGGCGGCTGCCATCCTGGCGGCGTGCAGCGCCGAGAACGCCTCCAACGTCTCGGACGTGATCGTGGCCG
>MEKI01000016.1:0-31284 GCA_001766905.1 Acidobacteria bacterium RBG_13_68_16 | reverse complement strand
GCTCGGGGCAGACCCAGCTCACCTTCCGCTACCAGCCGCCCGACACGAAGCCGTACGTGATCGTGGTCTACCCCGCCGTCCGGACACCCGAGGACGAAGCGTCCCTCGAGCGGATCGCGCCCAAGGCCCTGGCGATCAGCCAGGCCGGCGCTGCCCTCTCTCCAAAGGCGGAGGGGTTCACCGACACCGTGGTGCTCTGGCGGAAGGGGGCGCTGGCGACGTTCAGCACCTCGGGGCGTGGCGTCGCCGAGGCGTTGATGGTGCTGGCGGTGGCCAAGGACAAGGGCGGGCCGACGGACATCACCCTCAACCGCGAGGGTGACAAGGTGTACATCGTCGAGGTCCACTGAGTCGGGCAGGCCGCGCGCCTAGAACGGCTCTCGGCGGGAAACCCGGCTGCGGCGGACGAGGGACGCCCACAGACGCGGGGTGTGACGCGCCAGGAACACCGCGAGCTTGGCATGTGAGGTGATGATGCGCTCGCGGCGCCGGCGGGCGACGGCGCGCACGATCTGGCGTGCCGCACGCTTCGTGGGCATCCGCAACCAGTGGGGGACCGGGTCGGGGGCGTCGGCGCGCAGGTGACCACGGTTGTCGACCAGGCGGATTTCACTTTCCACGAACCCCGGCGTGATTAGGACGACCGCGATTCCGTGAGGGGCGAGCTCGCTGCGCAGCGCCTCGGCGAGCGCGCGCACTGCGAACTTGCTCATCGCGTACGGCGAGGCGGTCGGGGCCGCCATGTAGGCGCTCACGCTGCCGAGGATCACCAGGGTACCCCTGGAGCGCCGCAGCTCGGCGAGGGTGGCGTAGGTTGTGCGGAGCACGCCGAATACGTTGGTCTCGAACTGCCGCCGATAGTCGTCGATGCGCAGGGCTTCGAGGGCGCCGACCACCCCGAAGCCAGCGTTGGCCACCACAACGTCGATGGGGCCCAACCCCGAGGCGGTGAGCGCAACGGCGCGCTCGAGATCACCTTCCCTCGTGACATCGCCGGGGATCGCGAGGGCGTGCCCGCCGCCGGCCCGGATCTCTGCCGCGACCGTTCGGAGGCGCTCAGCGCGCCGGGCCACCAGCGCCACCGAGGCGCCCCGACCGGCAAACTCTCGGGCGAGCCCGGCGCCGATCCCCGAAGACCCCCCGGTGATGAAGACCACCTTGCCGGTAAAGGTTCTCATGAACGTGGCGCCTCCCAGGCGCGCTGGAACTGTTGGCGTTCTAGCCCACTCCCCCGTGGCCCCCGACGGGCGTCAACCCCTGGGGGTGGTGGACCTTCGCGACCCGGCCCCCGTCGGCGAGGTCGAGGAACTCATCGCCCTCGGGTGCGGAGCCGTCGGGCCGGCGGATCACTTTGCAGAGGGGCTTGTCGAACGTCTCGGGGGAACGCACCGTGGAGATCGACAGCACGAGGTGGCCATCCACGAGACTCAGGATCGCGCCGGGGGGGAAGCGCCCCATGATGTTGCAGAAGAGTTGCGTCAAAAGCGGGTCGTATGCCTTACCGGCCTGCGCCGCCATGCGGGCAAGACAGTCAGGAGTGGAGAGGATGGGTCCCTGGTCCGGCCGGTAGCGGGTGAGGATGTCGTAGTCGTCGGCAATGTGCACGATCCGTGCGTACAGGGCGGGCAGGCCGCGGGTGTCGTCGAAAGCGTAGTGGTGCTGCAGCACCGTGAGCAGGCGCCTGAGCTTGGCGCGGTGGAAGCCGCGTTGGCGCAGCAGCACCCGGAGCCCCGCGCGGGTGTGGCGTTCGAACGGGACCGAGTAGCCGTCCTCGCGCATGGTGAAGCCGACGTCGTGAAACATCGCCGCCACGCCGAGGTCGGCCAGCGAAGCGTCGGAGAGGCCGGCTGCCCGGCCGATCATGAGGGAGAGATTGGTCACCATGAGCGTGTGCTGGGCGAACGGGGGCATCGCATCCTCGGCCCTCCGTGCGACCTCTGCGCTGTCACCGAACCTCGAGGCATCGATCAACTGGTGGACGAGGCGGCGCACCGGCAGCGGGCTGGGCAGGCGGTCGGCGCCAAGCGTGGCAAACACGCCCGCAACCGTGCTGGCGCTCGCGAGGTAGACCTCCCGGAACTCACGCGTGGCCTGGTGGAGCTCCTCACCCGTGATCCGGAAGCGGAACGGCGGGTGCACCTGGACGGAACTCATGCCCGCCGCAGCGAGCTCCGTCTGGAGCGCCGCTCGGGGCTCCGAGGGGCCGGGCGGGGACGAGAAAAGCCGCACGATCGTACGGATCTCGGGGTCGTCAAGCGGTGCGTTGAAGGTCAGGCCACCGACACCGTGCCGGTGCAGGTCAGTGCCCAGAGTGATCGACTGCTCGATCAGCTTGTCGAAACGGATGCGGAGGTCGTTGACGAAGATCTGATCCTCCACACACTGCAGGGTCGCCGGGCCCAACAGCTCGAGGAGCTCCCGGAGGGCGGAGCCGAAGTCCCTCACCGGGGCGTCGAAGGCGGTGTTGTTGAGGGCGTGTGTCCGGGCCATATGGAGCAACCCATTGAAAAGGTGCGCGAGCTGCGCGCCCAGCTCGCGCACGCGGGTGGCGAGCTCGCGGTCCTCCTCGGCTCGTGCTCTTGCGAGAGTCTTGCCGAGCTGTTCCTGGGCGGTGGCGATCGAATCAGGCATGGGGCCGACCTTCCTGTGGATGCCTGAGCCGCGCGAGCGTCGCCTCGGCCTGGCGGGAAAGGTCATCGCTGGTGTGGCGCGAGAGCCACTCCAAGAGCTCCTCCGAGTCGCGTCCGGGAAGATGTGCGAGTCCGCTAACGGCCGCCCACCGGAGGATGGTCTGGCCGGGGGCGAGGCGGCCGAGCAGGCCGGATGGACGGATCCATTCCTTGAACAACGGCCTGGCTCTGGTGGGGTCGAACGAGGCGAGGGCCTCGCCGGCCGCTCGTGCCTCGGCCACGGTGAGCTCCCCGGTGGACCCGCGCTTGACCCTCTCGACCAGGGGGTCGAATGCCCTGCTCTCCCGCTGGCGGGCCAGGATCGCGAGCGACCGCACCCTCACGGCAGACGAGCCCGCGCCGAGAGCCCCGACGAGCGCCCGTCCGATCCTGGCACCGTACGGCACGGTTTCGAGAAACCTCAGGCCCTCGAGCTGAAGCTCCTCGTCGGTGCCGCCGATAAACCCGACCGCGGCCTCCACGGCGCCAGCCGGGTCGGCCCGGGTGAGGAGCCGAAAGAGCTCGATGGACGCAGGGCCGCCAAGCGCGTGCAGGCGCTCGACGACGCGTGCGGTCTGGCCGTGCATCTGGGTTTCGAGGAGCTGGCGTATCAGCGGCGAGCCGCGGTGGTGCAGAGAGCCGGCGAAGAGGTCGAGCAGCGTCCCGAGGTGGTCGCCGGGTGCCGTGCTCATGAGCTCGACAAGGGCGGGCGGGGCCGCGGGCTCGTCGGGTCCGAGCTCGAGGATGAACCGCCTCACGACGTCCTCGTCTATGCACGACGCGAGGAGCTCTTTGCGAGCCTTTTCGTCGGGTGGCGCTGTGCGCTTGACCGTGTGCACGACCTCAAGAAGTGCGTCGAGGTAGTTGTCCCCTACGAGGAAGGCGCAGATCTCCCTGAGCACCGGGGCCACGTCGTCGAGCGTGAGGGGATCGAGAGGGTCGGAGAGCCCCGCCAGCAACTCCTTGGCGAGCTGGAGGCACTCGCGTGGTACGGCTTCGGTGCCGTCCTCCTCGGTGATGCTGGTCAGCAGCGAAGGTGGCACCTGCCTGTGCTCGATCGCGGCGCGCTCGGTGAAGCTCGGCCACGGGTAGTCGAACCGGTAGGGGGCGCCGAATACCATCGCCTGCATGGCGTTCCGCGGGCCGGCCAGCGAGCCTTCCGGCACCTGCATGTCGGAGTCGTCGTCCTCGCTCGCAACCAGGCCCTCCACCGCTCCGATTTCGATGTGCTTGAAGTCAGCCCGCCAGAGCAGGGTGACGACGTCATCCTCCTGGGTGCGGACTCCCTTGTAGCGGACGGAGAGGATGCCGATCAGGGCGATGATCTCGTCCCACTCGAGCTCGGGGCGGATCACCAAGCGCCGAACCCCGTCGCGGTAGAGGCGAAACGCGAGAGAACGCTCGCGGTCCTTGTCCGAGTAAACTACCTCGCCTCCCAGGACGATGTCCCAGGGGCGAACCTCGAGGTTCATCTCGCCGTGCGTGGCGAGGTAGTGCTCGAACCTGGCGCGCGTGTCCTCGAGGAAGCCGCGAATCCTCTCGTTGGCGGCGTCGTAGAGGATGAACGAGCGGGCGGTGTGGGCGAGCGCGCGCAGCGCCGCGTTGGCGTCGCGGCCAGCCGCGCTCTGCCCGAGCGCCGCCTCGCCGATCTCGGCGCCCGGCGCGCCGCTCTCCACGGCCCCGGTGGCGGGTTCCGGCTGCGGGTGGTCCGCCTCGGTGGCCCCGTGGTCGGGCGGTGAGGGGGGCGACGGTTCGTGCATGCGTGCCTGCCTTTTCCCCCGGTTGGCGCGACCGTTGGGCGCGCGGAACCCTCCTTATTTCATGATACCCCCGACACCGGCACGCACGGCGCCCCAGAGCCTTTTACTCGCCGTAGTACTCGATGACGCGCACGACCGCCTGCTGGCACACCTTGCAGAACGGTTTGGCACCCTTCGTGAACATGAGGCAGTCCACCATTGGCCGGTAGAGGCCTCGGGACGCGTACCCCGCCCCTTCGAACGCTCCGACCTGGGCGACGAACGCGGATTTCGCGAGGTAGGCGTCGACTCTGGCGGCGTGCTCGCGCGAGAGGCGCTCCGACTCCTCCTGCAGCTTCTCCACGTCCACGCGGGGGGCTCCGGCGCGCTTGGCCGCCGCGATCTTCCCGTTGAGCTCCTCGCGCACCTTCTGGTAGGCCAGGTCCGTCGTGTCGAAGTCGGCCTTCTCCCATAGGGTCGGGATGGCGGTCCCAGGCGTCATCAGCGATTTCCACTTGAGGTTCGTGGGGTCGAGGAGCGCGGTGACGTTGGGGGGCGACGGCTCCACGCCCTTCGGGAAGAACTCCGAATAGGCCACCGAAGAGGTGTAGTACTCGTCGGCAAGCCCGCCGAAGGTGTGCCCGAACTCGTGGAGGAACACGTAACTGCTCCAGTAGTTGTCGGCGGTAAACGTGCAGTAGAGGTTGTAGATCCCGCCGCCGCCGTAGCGGGGGGAGTTGACCATCACCAGCAAGGCGTCGTAGGGCACATGGGCGGCGAGGTCGCGGAGACTCCGGTTGCCCTCGATGAGCAGGTAGCGCTCCGAGCCGAGGGAGTCGAAGCTCGCGTTCAAGGCGGTGTTCTTGAAGGAGCCCCAGCTCGGCTCGTCGCAGCCGCTCTCCTGGGACGGCTTGAGAACCCCGTAGATGTTGAAGCTGTCCTTGCGGCTCGCGTACGGCTCCTGGGCGAGGAAGATCTTTACGAATCGGGCGAGGTCGGCGCGGAACTTCCCCTCCTCCTGCGCGGTGTACCCCTCGCCGAGGATCGCGACGTCCACCTTGGCGTGTGGGTCCCCGCTTTTGAGGGGCTCGACGACCGTGACCCCTGCGTCCAGCGGTCTGCGGATGACGGTGACCGCGGAGGGGTCGATTTCGGTGGTGAAGACCTCCTTCAGCGAGCCGTCGCGCCCGCGCGCCTCGATGGCAAAACGCACCTTTCCCTTCGGGCAGGGGATCAGCACGGACTCGTGGTATGTCCTGCGTGCCCCCTTCTCGGCCGCGGGGGTTGTCCGGTACTCGCCGAAGTAGGTGTCGTAGCCCCTCGAGAACAACAGCGTGCCGGAGGCCGGGTCGATCACCTTGACGAGGTAGCCGCCGAACCCGAACGGCTCTATGAGGTGGGTTCGACTGCCGGCCCAGATCCCCTGGCGGTAGACCTGGTCAAGGGCGACCACCTCGTCTGCGGCGTTCCCGGTGTGGAAGGTATCGATGCGCAGGGTGGCGTCGAGGAAATGCTCGTCAAATGCCGGCGGTGGGGCCGCCAGCAGCGGTGCGGCGAGCAAAAGGGCGACGAGGGTCGCAACGATCGTCATGGGTACCTCCGAGGTGCATGGTACCCGACCGTCGGGTCGTGCGGACTAGGTGGTGCGACGGGCGTACCTGGTCGCGACGTAGTCGTCGATGAGGGCGCGGAACGCGGCTGCGAGCTCCTCGGAGGTGCCCTTGAGAGTGGTGAACTTCTGGCCGTCGATGTAGACGGGGCAGGCGGGGGACTCGCCGGTGCCGGGCAGCGAGATTCCGATGTTGGCCGCCTTCGACTCGCCTGGGCCGTTCACCACGCACCCCATCACCGCGAGGCGCATCGTCTCGGCCCCTTCGTACTGACGCTTCCACTCGGGCATCTTCTCCCGCACGTACGACTGGACTCGCTCCGCCAGTTCCTGGAAGGTCGTGGACGTCGTGCGCCCGCACCCCGGACAGGCGGTCACCGAGGGGGCGAACGAGCGCATGCCGAGCGCCTGGAGAAGTTCGCAGGCGGCGATCACCTCGTCGCGGCGGTCGCCACCCGGGCGCGGAGTGAGGGAAACGCGGATGGTGTCGCCGATCCCCTCGTGGAGGAGGACGCCAATCGCGGAGGCGGACCACACCAGCCCCTTGATCCCCATGCCGGCTTCGGTGAGGCCAAGGTGCAACGGCTGCTCGGTCCTCGCAGCGAGCGTGCGGTAAACCGCGATCAGCTCGTTGGGCTGGGACACCTTGCAGGAGATGACGATCTGGTCGGTGCGGAGGCCGGAGGCGAGGGCCAGCTCGGTGGATTGGAGTGCCGAGAGGATCATGCACTCGTCGAGGACCTCCTGCGAACTCAGCCCCAGGCCACGGTCGGTGTTCTCCGCCATCTTCGCGGTCACCAGCTCCTGGTTCAGCGAGCCCCCGTTGACACCGATCCGGATCGGCTTGCCGTTTTCCACCGCGATCTTGCAAATCGCCGCGAACTGCTCGTCGCGCTTGGCGCCGTGCCCCACGTTGCCCGGGTTGATGCGGTACTTGGCGAGGGCGGAGGCGCACGCGGGAAACTGGCGAAGCAGAAGGTGCCCGTTGTAGTGGAAGTCCCCGATAAGCGGCACGGCGCAGGCAGCGTCATCTAGTCGCTTTCGGATCTCCGGCACCGCCCGCGCAGCCTCCGGCACGTTGACCGTGACCCGGACCAACTCGGAACCAGCCTGTGCGAGCTCCAGGCACTGCCTGGCGGTTGTTTCGGCGTCGGCGGTGTCGGTCGAGGTCATCGACTGCACGACGACCGGCGCGCCGCCCCCGATCTGGACGTTCCCTACTCTCACCGCGACGCTGCGGCGGCGCTCAACGTCTGTCATGGAACAGAAACCCTCCCGGGTGCGACACTCCCCTCGGGGGGAACGCTACATTCTGGAGAAACCTGCCGTCAAGCGAATGGGGTGGCACGAAATCCCGGGACTTCTCAGGCGCCCCCAACCGCAGCCTGCTGCTTGGCTACCTCGGCGTGCACCTGGGCCATGTCGAGGGCCTTCACCTTGCCGATCAGATCCTCGAGCGCCTCGGCCGGCACCATCCCCGGCTGGGCATACAGCATGACCTTCTCGCGGAAAACCATCAGCGTCGGGATTGAGCGGATGCTGAATGCCGCCGCCAACTCCTGCTGCGCCTCGGTGTCGCACGAGGCGAACGTCATCTCGGGGTGGGCCTCGGCGGCCGCTTCGAAGATCGGCTTGAACGCGCGGCACGGCCCACACCAGCTCGCCCAGAAGTCGACCAGCACCGTGTCGTTGTTCTCGATCGTGTCGTTGAAGTTGTTCGCTGTCAGCTCCTTGACTGCCACGTACCCTCCCTGCCGATGGGTTTCGCGTCGGGTACCCACCGGCCGGCGATCGAGACCATCACTCCATCACCATTGGGTTATAGTATAGGGCGCGACGCCTGATTCGGCAACCCCCAGGCAACTCCCACCTTTCGCAGCGGCCTATACTCGCGTTTCGTCGGCCGCCGGCGCCACCGCCCGCAGCCCACGACCATCAACCCGGAGGGAGACATGTCACGACGGATCAGCACGTTGGGCATCCTCGCGTTGGCGCTCATGGCAGGGTTCGCGCGACCCGGCTTGGCCCGTTCGGCGGAGGCCCAAGCGGCTCCCGCGCCCACGACCGCCGAGGCTCAGAGGTTCGTCTCGGAGGCCGAGGCCCTTCTGCTCGACCTCTGGATCGAAGCAGAGCGTGCCAGTTGGGTGCAGTCCACCTTCATAACCCAGGACACCGAGATCCTCGCCGCGCAGGCCAACGCCCGCAAGAACGCAGCCACCGCGGAGCTCGCCAAGCGGGCGACCCGGTTCGACGGCCTGTCGCTGCCCCCCGATGTCGCGCGCAAGCTCAAGCTCCTCAAGCTCTCCCTCACCCTGCCCGCGCCCTCGGACCCGAAGGAGAACGCGGAGCTCGCCGGGATCGTCGCCGGAATGGAGAGCGCGTACAGCACGGGGAAGTACTGTCCGGGGGGCGAGGCGCCCTGCGTCGACCTGCAGGAGATCTCCGACACCATGGCGCGCAGCCGCGACGCTTCCCAGCTCGCCGCCCTGTGGCGGGGCTGGCATGCCACCGCGCCTCCCCTGCGGGACGAGTTCGCCCGCTACGTGGAGCTTGCCAACAAGGGCGCCCGCGAGCTGGGTTTTGCCGATACCGGCGCGATGTGGCGCTCCAAGTACGACATGCAGCCTGACGACTTTGCCCGCGAGGTGGACCGTCTCTGGAGCCAGGTCAAGCCGCTCTACGACTCGCTCCACTGCTACGTGCGGTCGAACCTCGCGAGGACGTACGGCAGCACGCTGGTGCAGGAGGGGAAGCCGATCTCGGCCGACCTGCTCGGCAACATGTGGGCTCAGGACTGGACCAACATCTACCCGCTCGTGGCGCCCAAGGGCGGCGACCCGGATTTCGACCTGACCGAACGCCTGCGTGCCAACAGCTACGACGCGATGAAGATGGTTCGCACCGGTGAACGGTTCTTCACCTCGCTGGGATTCGCGCCACTGCCGGACACGTTTTGGCAGCGCTCGATGATCACCAAACCGCGCGACCGCGAGGTGGTGTGTCACGCAAGCGCTTGGGACATCGACTGGCTGGACGACCTCCGCCTGAAGATGTGCGTCGAGATAAAGGCCGAGGACTTCGCGACTGTCCACCACGAGCTCGGTCACAACTTCTACCAGCGCGCGTACAGCACCCAGCCGCCGCTCTTCCGCGACAGTGCCAACGACGGCTTCCACGAGGCCGTGGGCGACACGCTGGCGCTCTCGATCACCCCGCCGTACCTCAAGCGACTCGGCCTGATCGAGAGGGAGCCCGATCCGTCGGCTGACATCGGCCTGCTCCTCAACCAGGCCCTTGACAAGGTCGCGTTCCTGCCCTTCGGGCTGCTGGTCGACCAGTGGCGCTGGAAGGTTTTCTCGGGTGAGGTCACTCCCGAGAGGTACAACGGCGCATGGTGGGAGCTGCGCCGCCGGTATCAGGGCGTGGTCGCGCCGGTACCGCGCAGCGAAGCCGACTTCGACCCCGGCGCGAAGTATCACGTGGCGGCCAACGTGCCCTACACGCGCTACTTCCTCGCAACGATCCTCGAGTTCCAGTTCCACCGCGCGCTCTGCGAGGCAGCCGGCTATCAGGGTCCCCTCCACCGCTGCTCGATCTACGCCAACCCGGAGGCGGGCCGGCGCTTGAAGGCCATGCTGGAGATGGGAGCGAGCCGGCCGTGGCCCGATGCGCTCGAGGCGCTCACGGGTCAGCGGCAGATGGATGCCGGTGCGATGCGGGGCTACTTCGCCCCGCTCGAGCGATGGCTGGGCCAGCAGAACACCGGCCACGCGTGCGGGTGGTAGGGTCGGCTAACCGCGAGCCGTGCGCGTCTCCCAGCGCTTCCCATAGCTCGCCCAGACGCGCTCGGGATCGAGCTTCAGCTCGCGGGCGTAGGCCATCACGAAACCGCGCACGAACACCCGCTGGGGGAGCAGGTCGAACGCCTCCGCCTCGATGCTCTCGAGCTGCCTGGGCCTGATGCGCGTGCGCTGGGCAACCTCGGCCAGTGTGAGGCCGAGCCCCTCGCGCACGATTCGCAGCTGCGCGCCGGAGAACTCGGTTGCGGCCTCGACGGCGGCGCCGCCCACCTGCGAGTCAGGCGGCGGCACCAGGTCGGTGAGGTCCGCGCCGCTCGCCTCGGGAACGGAGTCCGTGCCGGCGAGCGCGAACTCCGGCACCGCCGGCATCTCCCATCCGAACGTACGCATCAGCGTGAGGTACGCCTCTCGCAGCCGCTGCTGCAGGACGCGCTGTTCTTCCATGTCCGTGATGGAGTAGAGCGCGAGCGCGCCGGGAGCCAGGGCCTTCGAGAGGCGCTCGTACGCGCGGCGAACCTCCTCCTCGGAGGCGCCTGCCTGCAAGCCCAGCACCTCCCAGGGGCCCTGCTCCTCCAGAGGCTTCACGGATCGGACTCTTCGGGCAGCGGCAGTTCGAGCAGCCGGCCCGCCACCGAAGCAAGGTCCAACGCGAACGACTTTCCGAGCTTCTCGAAGAAGACGGGCTGGTGCGCACGCACCGCCCGCCAGACCTGGTCGTAGTGACGCAAGTGTCCGAGGTAGGTGAGCTCCAGCCCGAAGAGCTTGCGGGACGCCGCGCACATCCCTTCGCCCAGCGAAAGGTCCTTGGGTTCGCGCGCCTGGTTGACCAGGAGGAGGGGCTTAAACGTGGCCATCTCCCGCTCGAGCGCCGCGCCGGCCGCGGGGTCGCGCTCGGCGACCGCCTGGACGATCTCTACGGGAACGAGCGGGCGCTGCCCGCGGGCGCGTGTCACCTCCTGGATAAGGTCGCGAATGCCAAACGACGCGTCCACGCTCCTGATCCGCCGCAAGAACGCTGCCTTCAGGAAACGGTATGCGTTCTCGACCGAGGTCGGCTCGGGCACGATCACCAGGATGCCGTGGTGAGCCTGCAGGAAGAAGTCGACGACGTTGTAGTGCGTGCCTGCCCCCAGGTCGAGAATGGCGACGTCGGCGTCCAACTTAGCCACTGCGCGCAGGAGACGGAGTTTTTGCTGGTGCATGGGGTTGGCGACCTGGATCGCGTTGCGAGCGCCTGAGACCAGGCTCAGTCCGGGGACCGGCGTCGTGATGACGAGCTGCGACAGACTCTCCACCCGGCGCAGGACGAAGTCCGACAGGGTCTCCCTCGGGTACTCCATGCCGAGGAAGCTGTGGAGGTTCGCCCCGCCGAGGTCGCAGTCGACCAGTACGACGCGCAGGCCGCGCCGCACGAGCTCGATCCCGAGGGTCACCGCGACCAGGCTCTTGCCGATTCCACCCTTGCCGCCGCCGATTGCGATGGTTCGCAGGGCCCGCGGCGCGGGCTCCGGGCGCCTCGCCGCTGCCGTGCGCTCGCTCGAGTCGAAACGCGGGAAACGCCCGGTCCCCAGAGGTCGGGCGCCGCGAGGCGAAAACGGGTTTGATCCGGTCATACGGCTCCAGGCGCCATGCCACGCGTGCGCTTCGCGCAACGAACGGCGGTCCTACGAGCCCCCGCAGCACCTCGACGGAGTCTCATGAATTTATGCTAACACGGGACGCGTTGAGTGACGCGCTCCGCGACCTCACCTCTTTGGCGCGGCGAGGGCGGAGCGAGCTGCCGCGAGCAGCGCACGTGCCGAGATCGGGTGGCCCACGGCGCCGTTCATCCAGGCATCCGGGGTCAAGCGTCCCTGCCGGGCGGTGCGCTCGAACTCCATGCCGAACCGTGGGCCGCGCACCGTCTCGGCGAGCTGGAAGGCGATGATGTGACCGAGCGGGTAGTCGGGCAGGTAGAGCGGATTGGTGACCGTGTGCGAGTAGATGGCGAGGATCTCGACGTCTTTCTGGGCGAACAGCGGCGCGTAGTAGCGGTTCCACACGTCACGCGCGGTCGCCAGCACGGCCTCGCGGAGCTGGGACGGAGTTGCGTCCGGGTGCTCGTACAGCCAGCGCCACACCCCCATGTCGACCAGCGAGACGGCCGCGATCTCAGCCGTCGCCCACAGGGTGCCGAAGACCTCCGAAGCCGCGTCCGCACCTGGGGTCGCCAGTCCCAGGAGCTGGATGTCCCGCTCCTGGAACAGCATTGCGAACGCTTCGGTAAAAGCCGTGTTCGGAACGCCGTTCAGGAACCAGCGGTCGATGCCGTGGAGGGAGAACGTCTGTTCGACGTTGTGGCCCAGTTCGTGGATGGCGATGTTGAAACCCTTGTAGTTCATGCCGCCGGCGGGTATGCGGGTGCGGAGGTGCGCCACGTCCTCCCGCCGGGCCGCGCCCATGGCATGGCCGGAGCCTCTGGAGGGGTCCGCGACGATGCGGTCGGCGAGCCACTTCGCCCTCTCGGCGGAAAAGCCGAGCCCAGCGAGGATGTGCGGCAGGTCGGCCTGGAACGCCGCCACGGTCGGGTAGCGGGCTCGCACGATGGTGTCGAGCTTCTCCTCCGGGTAGGCGGCGCGCGGCGTGAAACCCGAGTACCAGATGTCGAACGGCTCCAACGGCCTTCCAAGGCGCGCGCGGACCAACGCGGCGAGGTCGGAAAGCTCGGACGAGCTGAGCACGGATACCAGCAGTGCCTCGACCTCCTGCTCCGGGATCTCCCTCTGCTGGTCGAAGGCACGCGCCATCGCGGTGGGCGCCGTGGGCGTGTACGGATCCGCTGCGCGGGCGGCGTGAAAGTTGGCGAGCCAGGCGGCGTACCGCCGGTCGGGCTCGCGCTCCGAGAGGTTTGCTCCGGCTGCGACCGCGGCGCCGGGTGCGGGGCGAACGTCGTTGGTCTCGGGGCACCAGTCGAGGTCCGGGTTGTCGATCACAGCCGCCGGGATCTCCTGGCGGACGATGCGCTCCATCACGCGCTGGATCGTGCGCTGCTTGGCGAGCGCATCGGCCTCGCCGTAGTGGGAGGCGAGCTCGTCGCGCAGCCCCCAGTGGCTGATCAGGCGGAGACCCCGGGGAAAGAGCCGCTTGCCGTCGCGCGTCACGAGACGGTCCATACGAATGTTGTACTCGGCGATGTAGGCGTCTGCGGCGGTCTGCGACGTCGTGATCTCCTGCAGGACCCCGGCCGGGATGCGGTCGGCGAACCGGTCCATCATCCGAGAGCGCGCCCACGCATCGCGGTTCCAGCGTCCGCCTTGCGCAAGCCGCTCGGAAAGCGTGTGCACCGGGAAGTTGAGGAGGGCCAGAAACGCCACCTTGGTCTTGAAGAGATCTTCGTTAGTGTGGATGGAGAGGTCGACGTCGGCCAGCAGGCGATCCAGCGTGCTCACCGATCCGGTGTCGAGGTCGAGTGGGGTGAGCAGCTCGCGCCGGACCTCGTGAAGCTGCCCGTCCACCTGTTCGAGCACCCGTTCGAGGCGCGACTCCACGGCCGCAAGTGCCGCGGGGTCGGTGAGGAAGCTTGACTCGCAGAAGGCAGCGAACACCGGCAGGTCGCCGTCCTCGGGCCACCAGCGATCCGCGACCTGAGTGACGCCCCGCCTTGCCCTCCCGGCCTGTGACTCGCCGTGCGTGGCGATGAGCTTGGCGATCGTGGCCTGGACCAGCTCGGAAGGGACCGGGGGCCTGGGGGCAGGGCCGCCGAGCGCCACGCCTGCGAAGGCGAGGAACACGCTGGTTGCCAGAACGAGTACGGGGAGAAGTCGAACCATCATGGTGCCCTCCTCGCGCGCCAGTATAGGTCCGCATGGGGACACGGCGGGGCTCGCGCGTCGCCCGGGCGCGGCCGTACAATGCGTGGTCGTGGAAGCACACTTGGGCCCTGGCGTAACACCGACGAACAGAACGGGGCTGCGCCTGCGAGACCCGATCTCCGGGTTGACCCACCTAGTCTTTGCGGTTGTTGCGGTGATCGGTGCCACGGTGCTGATCACGCTCGCCGCCGTCTCCCATAAGTGGTGGCACCTCGCGGCGTTCATCGTCTACGGTGTCTCGCTCAGTCTGCTCTACCTGGCAAGTTCGCTCTACCACCTGCTGCCGGTCTCGGAGCCGACACGCAGGGTGCTGCGCCAGCTCGACCACATCGCGATCCTGCTCCTGATCGCCGGGACCTACACGCCGGTGTGCCTGGTGCCCCTGAGGGGCCCATTGGGGTGGTCGCTTTTCGGCGCGGTGTGGGGATTGACACTGGTCGGGATGTTCGTGACGATCTTCGCTATCAAGGGGCCGCGCTGGCTGGGCGTCGCGCTCTACCTTGCCCTGGGCTGGCTGGTGGTCGTTGCGGTCTGGCCGCTCTTCAAGCGGCTCTCACCGGAAGGGCTCGTCTGGCTCGGGCTCGGCGGCGTGTTCTACAGTGTGGGCGCCGTGATCTATGCGGAAAAGAAGCCGAACCCCATTCCCGGTGTGTTCGGCTTTCACGAGATCTTCCACATCTTCGTAATGCTGGGATCGTTGTCGCACTTCGTGGCGATCGTCCGCGCCGTGCTCCCGCTGCCGTGAGAAACCTTGTGCGGGATGACCCGTACCGAGAAGCGGCGCACCTGCGCTGAGGGAGGAGCCATGCGTCTGACCGATTTCGGACTCTGTGGGGCCGCGCTTGCAGCCACGCTCGCGGTGGCCACGGCCCCGGCTGTGGCTCAGACCAAGCTGCTCCGCTTCCCCGACATCTCGGGGGAGAGGGTAGCGTTCTGCTATGCGGGGGATCTGTGGGTGGCGCCGGCCAAGGGCGGGTCCGCCACGCGGCTCACCGCCCATTCGGGGCTGGAGCTGTTTCCCAAGTTCTCGCCGGATGGCAGGTGGATCGCGTTCACCGGCCAGTACGACGGCGACGAGCAGGTGTATGTCGTCCCGGCCACTGGCGGCGTCCCCAAACAGCTCACCTACTACCCTGCGCATGGGCCGCTTCCCCCGCGGGGGGGGTACGACAACCAGGTGTACGGGTGGACGCCGGACGGCGCGCGGGTGCTGTTCCGCTCCCTTCGCGACGCCAACGGCGGGAGCGTGGAGACCGCGCTCTACACGGTGACCGCGGACGGCGGCCTCCCGGTGAAGCTGCCGATGCCGACCGCGGGGGCGGGCGATTTCTCGCCGGAGGGAAAGCTCATCGTCTATTCCCCCCTGTTCCGGGACTTTCGCACGTGGAAGCGCTACGGGGGGGGCTGGGCGCAGGACCTCTTCATCTTCGACCTGACCACCGACAAGGCCCGCAACATCACCAACAACCCTCGCACCGACCGCGACCCGATGTGGATCGGCCACACGATCTACTACGCCTCCGACCGCGATGGGACGCTCAACCTCTACGCCTACGACGTGACGTCGAACGCCACGAAGGAGGTGACGCACAGCACGAAGTGGGACGTGCGCTGGCCATCCTCCGACAACAGGGGGAGGATCGTGTACGAACTGGACGGCGAGCTGCACGTTCTCGAGGTCGCCTCGCGCCAGGACACGTACATCCCCATCACCGTGCCGGACGACGGGCTGAACACGCGGCCATCGCACTACCCGGCGTCCAAGAACATCGAGGACTTCGAGCTTTCGCCCAAGGGCGAGCGCGTACTGTTCGTGGCTCGCGGCGACATCTTCACCGCGCCCGTCGAGCACGGGCCGACGCGGAACCTCACTGATTCGTCGAACGCGCACGACAAGTGGGCGCGGTGGTCGCCGGATGGGGCGAAGATCGCGTTTGTCTCTGATATGAGCGGCGAGGAGCAGCTCTACCTCATCGCGCAGGACGGTGCCGGCAAGCCGGAGCAGCTCACGACTCAGTTTCAGGCGATGCTGTTTGCCCCCGAGTGGGCGGGAGACGGCACCCGGCTTGCGCTGTCAGACAAGAACGGCACGCTGTACGTCGTCACGGTCGCCGAAAAGAAGGTGACTGAGGTCGCCCATGACGAGTTTGGTGGGATCCGCGACTACGCCTGGTCGCCCGACGGAGCGTGGCTCGCTTTCTCGATGGGGAACCGCAACGGCTTTCGGTCTCTCTACATCTGGGGTGTGGCGGAGGGGAAGGTGCACCGCGTAACGGACGACACGTTCAACGTCGAGGGTCCGGCGTGGGACCCCGAGGGGAGTTACCTGTACGTGCTCTCGGACCGCGAGTTCGCGCCCCAGATCTCGTCCATCGAGTGGAACTACGCGGGCAACCGCACCACCGGAATCTTCGCGCTGGCGTTGCGCACGGATGTGAAGAACCCGTTCGGGCCGCGAAGCGACGAGGTGACGGTCGAGAAGGCTGGGGACCGGGGTCCTGGGGCCGGGAACGGGAAAGACGAGAAGGCAACGAAGGGTGACAAGGACAAGGAAGAGACGGCCAAGGAGGAGAAGGGCAAGAAGAAGGACGAGATCAAGCCGGTGAAGATCGACTTCGAACGGCTGGCCGAGCGTGTGGCCCGCGTTCCGGTGGATGCGGACAACATCGATGGGCTTTCCGCCACGAAGGGGCACCTGCTCTATACCATCTCGGGCGCTCCGTTCTACGACCGCGATAGCTACGGGAAGACCTCGCTCCAGATCTTCTCGATCAAGGACCGCGAGGCCTCGGTGCTGGTCGAGGACATCTCCGGGTTCGCGCTTTCGGCGGATGGCTCCAAGGCGCTGGTGCGCCAGGAGAAGGCCTACAACCTGTACGACGCCAAGCCGAAGGCGAAGGACAAGAAGACCGTCTCCACGAAGGATCTGTACGTGAACCGCGTCCCGGCCCTGGAGTGGGAGGAGATCTTCAACGAGGTGTGGCGGCGGTACCGCGATTTCTTCTACGTCAGGAACATGCACGGGTACGACTGGAAAGCGCTTGGTGAGCAATACCGCCCGCTCGTGAAGTACGTGGCGCACCGTTCGGATCTGAACTACGTCCTCGGCGAGATGGTGGCCGAGCTCTCGGCCGGGCACTGCTACCTCCAGGGCGGCGACTACGAGACCCCCGAACGGGCGAAGGTGGGCCTCCCGGGGGCGCGGTTCGAACTCGACGAGAAAGCGGGCCACTACCGGATGTCCCGAATCTTGAAGGGCGACAACGAGGAGGAGAGGTACCGGTCGCCGCTGACCGAGGTCGGCGTGGACATCAAGCCGGGCGACTACGTCCTGGCGATCGACGGCGAGGAGCTCAGGGGCAGCGACAACCCGTACAGGTTGCTGCGCCACAAGACGGACCCAGTGACCCTCACGGTGAACTCGAAGCCCTCGCTGGAGGGGGCGCGCAGGGTCACCTACACGCCGGTGTTCGACGAGTCGGCGCTGCTGTACAAGGAGTGGGTGGACGGCAACCGGGAGAACGTCTCGAAGGTGACTGGGGGCCGCGTGGGTTACCTGCACATTCCCGACATGGGAGGCGAGGGCATCGCGGAGTTCATCAAGTGGTACTACCCCCAGATCCGCAAGGAGGGGCTGATCGTGGATGTTCGCTCCAACGGCGGAGGGAACGTGTCGCAGTGGGTCCTGGCGCGGCTCGGCACCAAACTGCTGGGGACGCGGTTCGGCAACACCGGGGATTTCCCCCGCACCTACCCGTACACGGTGTTCCACGGCCACATGGTGTGCCTGATCAGCGAGACCTCGGCGTCGGACGGCGACATCTTCCCGCACTATTTCCGCAAGGCGGGGCTGGGGCCCCTGATCGGCAAGCGGACGTGGGGCGGCGTGGTCGGGATCTCAGGTCGCGGGCCCCTTCTGGACGGCGGGCAGGTGTTCGTGCCGATGCAGGGCACCAACGACGAGAACGGAAACTGGGTGATCGAAGGCCACGGGGTCGACCCCGACATCGTGGTCGAGAACGAGCCGCAGGCGGTGATCGAGGGGCGTGACCCGCAGCTCGAGCGCGGCATCGCCGAGGTCATGAAGGCGATCAAGGAGAAGCCGATGAAGCTCCCGACGCGGCCCCCGGACCCCGTGAAGACCAAGTGACCGTGCCGCAGGCAAGGTCATCCTGAGCCCCGTCCTATCGTGTGGAACGGGGCGAAGGATCTCGCCGACCTGGTATATCTTGCCCCATCCCGCCCTGCAGGAGGGGGCGAGCTGCCGGCGGGCAGGTTGACGATCGGTGCCCGTGGAACCCGACTGCGCTAGCATCACACAAATGCCCGAGCGCGAGCGGCGGTGGAACGGGTGGGGTTTTGCGGGCGAGGGCTTCCCGGTGCCGGCGGCGACACGCGCCTGGCTCGCCGAGCGACTGGGGGAAGGCGACCCGCTGGGTGCGACCGCCGAAGGCGAGATCCCCCTTCCGCCTTCGCGCCCGCTTCCGGCCCTCGCTGCGCCAACGGTGATCGCGCCCGCGGCACGCCTACGAGCAGCCTGCGGGCACTCCCTGCCGGACCTGCTGGCGCTACGCACGGGAACGATCGCTGCGTTTCCCGACGCGGTGTGTCTCCCGGAGAGCTCCGAGCAGGTGGTCGAGGTCCTGAAGGCGGCCTCTGCGGCAGGTGTGACCGTGATCCCGCGCGGAGGGGGCACCAGCGTGGTGGGGGGCGTGACCGTGCGCCCCGGGGCCCGCCCGGTGGTGGCGCTCTCGCTGGAACGCCTTCGCGGCCTCGTTCGCGTTGATGCCACGTCCCGACTGGCGACGTTCCGGGCCGGCACGCTGGGCCCCGAGGTGGAGGCGGCGCTCGCGCCGCACGGGCTGCGGCTGGGCCACGAGCCGCAGTCGTTCGAGCTGTCGACTGTAGGCGGCTGGGTGGCCACCCGCTCCGCCGGGCATCGCTCCACTGGCGTGGGCAAGATCGACGAGCTGGTGGCAGGGGTGGAGGTGGCGACCCCCGCAGGGCTCTGGCGGCTGCCGGCCCAGCCGGCCTCCGCGGCCGGGCCGGAGCTACGCCGGCTGGTCGTCGGGAGCGAGGGGCGTCTCGGGGTGATCACCGAGGCCACGCTGCGCGCGCGGCCGCAGCCCGAGTGCGAGGATGGCCTCGCGGTGCTCATGCCGGGGTGGGCGTCCGGCGTGGAAGCCTGCCGCGAGCTGCTGCAGGCGGGGGTCCCGCTGGAGGTGCTACGGCTTTCGGACGCCTGCGAGAGCAGCTTCGGCACGACGCTGGTCTCGCTCTCGCCGCTCGCGGCGCGCGTCAGCCGGGCACTGTTCTCCCTGCGACGATACAGTCAGGGGTGCTTGCTGCTGTTGGGCTGGGCAGGGGGCACGCAGGAGGCGATGCTGGGCCGGCAAACCGCCGCGCGGGTGTGGCGCGCGGCGGGCGGGCTCGCCCTCGGGCAGTCCGGCTGGCGGCGATGGCGGGCCGAGCGCTTCCACCACCCGTACCTGCGGGACGAGCTGCTCTCGGGGGGGTGGGGCGTGGACACGCTGGAGACCGCGGCGCCCTGGGCGACGCTGGGGACGGTTTACTCGGCGGTGCGTGAGGCGATGAACGCGTCGGGCGTGCGGGTCGTGATCCTCTGCCACCTCTCGCACGCCTACCGCGACGGGGCCTCCCTCTACTTCACGTTCCTCTGGCCGCTCGCCCACGGCGCAGAGCTCGCCCAGTGGGGCGCACTCAAGAGCGCGGCGACCGAGGCGCTGCTCTCAACCGGCGGTACGCTGTCTCACCACCACGGGGTGGGGACGATCCACGCGCCCTACCTGGAGCGGGAGGTGGGGCGCACCGGCGTGGCGGCACTCTCGGCGCTTGCTCGCGAGTTGGACCCAAAGGGTGTGCTCAACCCCGGTGTATTGCTCCCCGAGGGAGACAGCTGATGTTCCTCCCCGGGTGGCGCGAACGCGCCTGGCAGAGGCTCGGTGAGGGGCTCGACCTGCTGGTCATTGGGGGCGGCATCACCGGTGCCGGGATCCTCCACGACGCGACTTTGCGCGGCCTCACGGTGGGTTTGGTGGAGCGGGGGGACTTCGGCTGCGGCACCTCGTCGCGCTCTTCCAAGCTCATCCACGGTGGGCTTCGCTATCTGCGGAAGATGCAGCTCGGCATCACCCGCACCGCGTGCCGCGAGCGCGACCTGCTGGCGCTCTCCAGCCCGCACCTGGTGTGGCCGGTTCGCTTCCTCTACCCGTCCTACGAGGACGACGCCACCCCGGGCTGGCAGGTGGACCTGGGGCTCGCGATGTACGACCACCTCACGCCGGTCCGCCACCGTCACGAGAAGGTGGACGCCCGCGAGACGGCAGCCCTGGTGCCGGCTCTGGCGAGGCCGGGGCTGGAGTTCGGCTTGCTCTACGACGACGCGGTGGCCGACGACGCACGGTTGGTGGTAGCAGTGGTTACGGCGGGGGTGCTGGCCGGGGGCGTGGCGGTGAGCTACGCCCAGGTGGAGGGCCTGGTTCGCGACCGTGACGGTGAGGTCGCAGGCGCAGTGATTCGCGATCTGGAGAGCGGCGCAACCAAGGAGGTGCGGGCGAACGTGGTGGTGAACGCCACTGGCGTCTGGGGCGACGAGGTTCGCGCGATGGGCGGTGCGACCAAGCCGAGGCTGCGCCCCTCCCGCGGCTCCCATCTGCTCTTCCCGAGGCACCGCCTCCCCCTGGGAGTGGCGGTGACCGCCCTGTCCCCGGACGACGGCCGGCCGGTGTTCTCAGTGCCGCACCCGGAGGGGACGCTGGTGGGCACCACCGACCTGTTCCACACCGGCCCGCTGGATGACCCCCGCCCGAGCGCGGAGGAGGCTGACTACCTGTTGCGTTTCGCCCAGCACGTCTTTCCCGCCGCGCGCCTGCGTGCGGAGGACGTGAGCGGCGCATTCGCGGGTGTGCGTCCTGTGCTCTCCAGTCACGCCGAGACCCCCTCGGGAGCCTCGAGAGAGGAAGCGGTGTGGGTCGAGCAGGGGCTCGTCTCGACCGCCGGCGGCAAGCTCACGACGTTTCGCGCCACCGCCGAGAAGGTCGTGAACACAGCGGCCAAACTGCTCCCCGACGAGGTGCAGGACCGACTTGGGCCGCCGCAGACCGCCGGGGTGGGGCTGCCGTGGCGCGGGGACCCGACAGAGTTGAGGCGGGGTCTTCGGGCGATCGGCGCCGGCGACGAGGTGGCTCAGGGACTGGCACGTCGCCTTGGCGCGCTTGCGCTGCCGGCCGCGGCGGCGAACCCCGAGGCGGTTCGGCCGGTGGCCGAAGGACTCGACCTCTGTGGCGCGGAGCTGCTCTGGCAGCTGCGCTTCGGGGGCGTGGTGCATCTGGAGGACCTGCTGCTGCGCCGGGTGCGGCTCGGGATGTGGCAACCGCGCCTCTGCCTCGAGATCGCCCCTTCCCTGCGGCCGTTGCTGCGGCGCGCGGCGGGGTGGACCGTTTCGCGCTGGAACTCGGAGATGAAACGGCTGGAGCGCGCGGTGGCCAACTGGCTGCCGCTGGAGGCGAAGTGAGCCCGACCCTCGTGCTGGTGAACCCTGCCGCCGGCGGCGGCCGCGCCGGTCGCTTCTGGGAGCGCCTGCGCCTGCAGGCCGAGCGTCTGGCGCCGCTCCGGGTGGTGATCCCGGGGGGAGCCGAGGAGTCGCGGCGCGCGGTGCGGGACGCGCTCGCTGCGGGGTGCGAGCGGGTCGTCGCGGTGGGCGGTGACGGCACCGCCCACCTGGCGGCCAACGTGCTCCTCGAAAGCGAAGCAAAGGTCACACTGGGCATCGTTCCGGCCGGGACAGGCTCCGACCTGGCACGGGCGCTGGGAATCCCCCGTGATCCCTCCGAGGCGTTGCGGCGCGCGCTGCTCGGCCCTCCGATGCGCCTGGACGTGGGACGCTGCGAGGGCGAGGCAGGGGGCTTCTTCTTCATCAACATCGCCTCGGCGGGAATCGGAGGGCTGGTGGACGAGACGGTCAACGCGATCCCGAGGCGAGGGCGCACCGCGTTCCTGCGGGCCACCCTGCGGGCGCTGCGCCATTACCGGTGCGCGCCGGTGCGGGTGGCAGTGGACGGCGAGGCCTGGTACGAGGGCCCTCTCTTCGTGCTCGCCGTGGCCAACGGCACCACGTTCGGCAAGGGGATGCGTGTCGCCCCCCAGGCGCGCCCCGACGATGGCCTGTTCGATCTCGTGCTGGTCGGCGAGGTGGCGGGGTGGGAGCTGATCCGTCGGCTGCCGCAGCTCTACTTCGGGCGCCACCTGGGCGCGCGGCCGGTGCGCTACCGACAGGCGCGGGAGGTGCGCCTCGAGCCGCTGGCGGCGCTGCCCGTGTTCGACGTGGACGGGGAGACGTACCCCTCCGGCGCCGCCACTTTCACGCTGTTGCCCGGAGCTCTCGCGGTGGCCGGGCCGCCCACTTCGCCGGGCCGACGTGGCCGCGAATCTCGGGTTAGCTTTGGTGTGAGGTGACGGCGATGATCATGGCGATCCGCATCCGCGAAACCGGCGGCCCGAGGTTCTGCGCTGGGAAGGCGTCAAGGTCGGCCGCCCCGGTCCGGGCTCGGTCGGAGTGTAGGTGGCCCGGGCCACGCCAGGAGCAGCGTGAGCAGCAGCAGGTGCGCCGCCACAACCGGTATGCCCACGGGCACCACCACCTGTTCGAAGAGCCGCTCGGCTTGCACGACCAGGGCGGCGCCCGCACCCATCCCGCGAAGCAGAGGGCGTGGGTCCGTGAGCAGAAGTACCAAAGGTACGAGGAGAAAGACGCTGTGGTGGTACCAGAGCAGCGGTGAGGAAACGACGACGAGCATGATGAAAGCGCCCCCGTTCACCAGGGACTTGACCCCCGAGGCCCGGCGACCAGCAAACGCCCGCCAGCAAGCAACGACCGTAACGGCAGCAAGCCCACCCCTGACGAGCATCAGCAAGAGTTTCCATGACCCGTGCCAGCCGAGCCTCTGCCCCATCTGGATCAGAACGGAAAGAAGGCTCTCGTTGTACGGGCTCAGGTGAGTTTCCCAACCCAGGCGGGGGAGGAGAGTGAGGAAGTCGGTGAGGACCTGGGGTCCGAACTGCAGCGCCGGGATTGCGCTGAGGGCAAGGATAGCGGCGATGGTGCTCCCGACCACTCGGCGTTCTCCCCGACACAGGAAGTAGAGCAGTAAGAGGATCGGCGATGTCTTGAGCACGATTGCGAGCGCAAGGAAAAGTCCGGCCATACTGGGGCGGTGCTGAGCGGAAAAGAAGAAACAGAGGCAGATAGCTACGACGGCAAAGGCGTTGATCTGACCGAGGTACACGGTCTCGAGGAACGGCGCAAAAATGGCCAGTGACGCAAGCGCGATTTCCTGTTGGAAAAGCACACCGGGCCCTGAGTCCCGAGCCTTGAAGGCAAGCGCGAATGCGAGGGCCGTTGACGCCAACCAGACAACGGCACTGGCGGCCATCCACGCCAGGAGGGCGAGTGCAGGTCCCATCCAGGAGAAGCACGAGAGGAGGGACAGGGCAAAGGGGTGGTTCACGAAGCTGCGCCCAATCGCGTACGGCAGGTAGGGATTCGCCCCGTCACGCGTGGCCGCCAGCGCCCGCTCGTAAATGTCGAAGTCCTCGCCGATGGGGTGGCCGGTCAACGTGGCGAGCCAGTACACGCTATGAACGGCGAGGCCTACCGCGAGCGTGAGGAATGCGGCTGTGACCAGCACGGGGAGCCAATGACGAACGCCCGGCCGTGCGCGCTCCGCGGTGCCGGGCGGCGAAACGCCCCGGGTAGCGCGGGCGCTGTCGGGCGGCTGGCCACCGCCGCGCAGGGGTCGCATCGGTCGCCGCATCCTAACACTCGATTCCCAACGCTCGAGGTACGATCGGGCGGACGGTCCCCTCCGGTGGTGCGGGTTCCGGTGCAGGGTGACGGGAACCGAGCGTTGGCGGTAGGCTTCACCATGAGGTGGCGGCGATGGTGATGGCGATCCGCATCCACGAAACCGGCGACCCCGAGGTGCTGCGCTGGGAAGGCGTCGAGGTGGGCCGCCCGGGTCCGGGCGAGGCGCGCGTGCGCCACACCGCGGTCGGCTTGAACTTCATCGATGTCTACCACCGCAAGGGGCTGTACGCACTGCCGCTCCCCGCGGTGCCGGGCTCCGAAGCCGCGGGGGTGGTGGAGGAGATCGGGGCGGGCGTGACCGAAGTGAAGGTTGGGGATCGCGTCGCCTACGCCGGTGTGGTGGGCGCCTACAGCCAGGTTCGCCTGATCCGGGCCGACCGTTTAGTGCTGCTTCCGGAGGACATCGAGGACCGCGCTGCGGCCGCGATGATGCTCAAGGGAATGACCGCGCAGTACCTGCTGCGCCGAACATGCCCGGTGCAGCGGGGGGACACCGTCCTCATCCACGCCGCGGCCGGCGGGGTCGGGCTGATCGCCTGCCAGTGGGCGAAACACCTGGGGGCGACGGTGATCGGCACGGTCTCGACGGAAGAAAAGGCGGCCGTTGCGCGCCGGCACGGTTGCGACCACCCCATCGTCACCTCGCGCGAGGACTTCGTGGCGCGCGTCAAGGAGATCACCGGAGGACGCGGCGTGCGGGTGGTGTACGACTCGGTGGGGAAGGACACGTTCGAGGGCTCCCTCGACTGCCTGCAGCCGATGGGGATGATGGTCTCGTGCGGGAACAGCTCCGGGCCGGTGGCGCCGATATCCCCGCTGGTGCTCTCGGCCAAGGGCTCACTCTTCCTCACACGTCCCACCCTGATGACCTATACCGCCCGGCGAGAGGACCTGCTCGCGACCGCCGCGGCGCTGTTTGAGGTGGTGCACTCGGGTGCTGTGAAGGTGGAGGTCCACCGGACCTACCCGCTCGAGGAGGCAGCGCAGGCCCACCGCGACCTTGAGGCGCGGAGAACGACGGGGTCGTCGGTGCTGCTGCCCTGACGACCCTAGACCAGAGTCCCCTCGGCCCAGCCGACGCGTTTGATCATGATCTCGCCCATCATGCAGGTGCCGAGGCCGTACCTCTTGTCGGCCATCTGCACGCACAGCGGGGGCGGCGAGAGCGGCCAGGGCTCCCCGCGCAGCGCCTCGCGCTTGGCGGTGATGATTTTCAGGCAGACCGCCTCCACCGCCACCGGGTCGGTGCCGGCGATCAGCCCCTTGTAGTCCCACAGGTAGCGGGGGTCGGGCTGCGGCCCCTTGTCGCACAACGGGCGCAGGGCATCCACCAGCACGAGTCGGGTCTTCCCCTTGACGTGGGGCAGCAGCCAGATCTCGCCGAGGCGGTCGTTGTTCTCGTCGTGGTAGCGCGACGGGTGCCCCGAGTACATGATGTAGTTCTTGAGCACCGTTCCCATGCCGGTGAGCCAGTGCGCCTTGAGGCCTGGCAGCGAGATCAGCGCAGTGCAGGCCTCGGCCTTATCGGGGCCGCCCTGGGCCAGGCGGATGCGCTCGGCCGGGACACCGGCGTCCACCAGAGCCGCGCGCACCGACGCGATGACCTCCTCGTGCGTCGGGTTGAGGTGCGGGGTCGCCACGAGGCCGACGGTATCCTCGGGCTTGACCAGCGAGCGCCAAGCCTCGCGCGGTGAGGCCTTGCCGGTCACGCGGGTGACGGTCTCGCCCAGCATCTCCCTGAGGACCGAGACGTCCACATCGTGGCTCGGCGAAAGGACGCGCTGGTCCCGTACCAGGATCACGTCGGCCGACCGCGACTCGCGCACCGCCTGCTCGGCCCACCCGAGGCCGACCAGCGACACACCCACCGCCGCCCCTGCCGTGTCGCGCACGAAGTCGCGACGGGTCACCACTCGCCTGTCACTCATGGGAAGCCTCCAGAGTCTCGATCGCCTGCACCGCCGCCGCGATCAGTGAGGCCGCCGTCTCACGGTCGGGGGCCTCAAAGGCAAGGGCCAGGCCGCGGCCGGACAGGCCGAACCCGGCCCAGCCGTCCTCGATCTTGGCCGAGCCGGTCGCCCCGGCCCGGGTCTCGGGCAGGTACGCCGTCCGAAACTTCTCGAGCGCGAGGCGAGCGGCGCGCGCGTGGGGATACCGCACGAGCACCAGGCGGGCGTTGCCGTAGCGGGCCGCCACCGCTTCCACGCTCGGGCCGAGACTCAGGATGTCCCTCTGACTCACGAAGTAGGCCGAGTTGAGCACGAGGTGGGAGCGGAGGAAGCACACGCTGTCAGGACGGAGCGTTAGCTCCGCCGCGGTCTGTGGCAGCGAGGTGGCCAGGCGGGGCGGCGGCGGATCGCGGCGGCCGGTCACGATCGCCCGGCCGAGGGCCAGCACCGCGCGCCTCGCCGCATCGCTCTCGCGGGTTGCGAGGACGCGCGCGTAGAGATCGTCGGACCAGATGCGCAACAGCCCAGCGCCGTAGAGGGCGCGCGGCCCCGGGGCGGGTACGGGTTCCTTGAGCGCTACCGGTTCGCCGCCCCAGTCGCCGGAGAGCAGGCCGTAGGCGTCGTCCGAGGTTTGCATCCAGTACAGCTCCACCAGAATCTCGCCCTGGTCCGGGGACGCGTACTCCGTCACGTCCAGGTGGTCGAACCGGTAGGCGACGTAGAGCTCCCCGGCACCGTCCATGTAGTCGAAGATCCCGGCCGCCTCGATCCTCCGCAGAGCCGTGGGGCGGCTCCAGCCGTCCACGGTCTCCGGAAGACTCAGGGTTGCTGCCCGGGCTTCCGGCGGCGCCGGTGAGCCGGCCGGCGCTTGGCGCGTGTGCGACATGGCCCCCTCCCCGCTCGGTGCCGCCGCGGGGCCAGCCAGCGCGATCGCGGCGCCACCCAGCGCCAGCGCGGCAATCACGGCGCGGCGACCGGTGCCCGATCGCCCTTGCTGCCATCGTCCCGACAAGACAGCCACCATCCCATGGTACGCCCGGGTCCGCGCCGGGTTCTGTACGGCATTGCGACTCGGCTTGACCGCAAAGGGGCAACGCCGCACACTGTTGAGCCATGAAGCCGCTGGTTCTCATCGTGGACGACGAGCAGGGGATCCTGACCACCCTGTCCCACGTGCTCGAGGACGAGGGCTTCCGGACGATCACGACCCGGAGCGGCGAGGAGGCACTGCAGCTCTACCGCAAGCGGCGGCCGGCCGCGGTGTTCCTCGACATCTGGCTCCCGGACCGCGACGGCCTCGAGACGCTCAAGAGGTTGCGGGAGATGGACCCCAACGCGGCGGTGATCATGATCTCCGGTCACGGCACCGCGCCCACCGCGGTCACCTCCATCAAGATGGGCGCCTACGACTACCTGGAGAAGCCGCTCGCGTACAACCGTGTGTTGGAGGCCCTGAACGGGGCGCTGGCCGCGAGGAAGGCCGTTGCGGGGGGCGAGGCGGCCGCTCATCTCGACCTCGGGAAGGGCAGCGAACCGCCACGCCAGTACCTGCCTCCGCCGGGGCTGCCGCTGCTGCAGGCCACCGACACGCCGCAGCGCACGATCCGCGACAGCACAGTTATCTACGGCCTGGGCCTCCACTCGGGGAGCCGAACCGGGATGACGATGCAGCCGCTGCCGCCCAACTCCGGTATCCACTTCCTCACGCTCCCCAAGGGCACACAGATCCCGGCCCACCTCGACTCGGTGGCCGAGACCGAGTACGCGACCACGCTCTCCTGCGAGGGCGAGAGCATCCGCACCGTGGAGCACCTGCTCGCTGCGCTCCACGCCCTCGGGGTCACGAACCTCCTGATCAAGGTCCACGGCGAGATCCCCGTGCTGGACGGTTCGGCGCTCGGGTTCTGTGAGCGGCTGGCGGAGGTGGGTCTCGAGGAGCAGGCCGCCCCGCGCGAGGAGTTGGTGGTCGACCGCCGCTACGAGATCACGGAGGGCGGCGAGAAGAGCCTGGCCATCGAGCCCGCCGAGGTGTTCTCGGTGTCATACCGCCTGAGCTACCCGGCGCCGGTGGGCGAGCAGTTCTTCGAGTTCACGCTGTCACCGGGGGCGTTCGAGGAGCAGATCGCGCCGGCGCGCACGTTCGGCTTCATGCGCGACCTCCCGATGATGAACGAGTTGGGCCTGGGCTCCGGCGGCCGGCTTGACAACTGCATCCTCATCGGGGAAGACGGCGTCATCAACACCGATCTACGGTTTCCCGACGAGTTCGTGCGCCACAAGATCCTCGATATCATCGGGGACTTCTACCTGCTCGGCTACCCGGTGCGCGGCAAGGTGACCGCCAGCCTCACCGGTCACAGGGACAACATCAAGCTGCAGCGCATCATCCTCGGCGCATCCGCCTGACCGGCTGCTAGGCTCCGAGCCTACATCCTCATCTCAGCGTCGGAGTCTGGTTGTCGGGTCGCCGAAGAGGATCCAGGTGCGGCGGACGTCCATGTCGGAGGTGGCGGCCTTGGCCGCCCGCGTCGCATCGCCGAGGGTGGTGGTGCCGGAGAACAGCAGGCGCACGAGCGCCTCGTCGATCGCCACCTGCGAGGCGGACTCGGTGAGGCCCGAGGAGGCCCACACCGCCACCGCTCCGCCCGGCCCCTCGACGAGCGCCTCCGCCAGGCTCTCCTGCTGTGCCTCGTGGAAGAACCCGTTCAGGCAGGTCATGCTCACCACAAACGGGTACCAGTAGTTGCGCAGGGCGTGGGCTTCGTCGGTGGTGAGCCAATTGCCGTGCCACACGGCTACCGAGCCGTGCCCGATGTAGTTGATCAGCGTCTGCCCGAGGTTGAGGTGGCTGGCGAGCTCGCTCTTGGCTGCGGCATCCCCGACCTGGCCGCGGAAGATCTCGGAAACCCACACCGTGGACGGCACCGCCGCCTTGACCTGCGCGCTCAACGCCTCGAAGTCGTTCTCCTCGTCGTTGGCATCCGCCAGCAGGAGCACCCGCCCGAACCTGGCACTGCCATCGTAGGCCACGATCTTGCCGATCGCGGTGGTGGCTTCCGAGGCGATCTGGGCCGGGATGCGCCCGACCGGGATGTCTCCGATGCCGTCACCGTCGAAGTCGGCGAACCAGTCGTCCGAGGCGGTCTCCAGATTGGTGGTGTCCACCAGCTTGGTCGGCACCAGATCGGCCCACCCGAACCCGAGGTAGTTCCTGGGGTCCGAGCTGGCATCCCCTACCAGCAGCAGGTAGCGCGGCGGACGCAACCAGTACTTTGTGGCACAGGCGAGGAAGTCCTTGATCGCCTGTGGGTCCCTCGCCCCGTAGGAGAACTCGTCAAACACGCTCTCCACGTCTACGACCGCGACCTTGAGCCCCTGGCTCTCCCGCAACGCCCGCAGCGGCTCGAGTGCCGGGAGCAGGGAGCGGTGCCCAATGATGAGCAGGTCCGCTCCATCGCCGGCCGCATGCCACGCCGTCGGCCGGTTGGGCAGCACCCCGACCGGGTGACGGATAGCACCCGTCCCCACCGCGAGGAGAGTCCGCTCACCCGCCTCCGGCACACCCACGGTGACGGTGTAGCTCCCACCCTCCTCGACGACCTCCGCAGACAACGCCTGCACCGCCCACGGATCGGTGATGTCGAGCACCTTGATCTCGGAGCTTCTGAACCCCCCGATGCCGACCTCCTGATACCCGCCCAGGGTGAACTCGAGCACCTCCGCGTCCGCCTGCCAGGTGTGCGCGTAGCGCACCCGAATCGACTCCACCGCGCTGACGTCCCCCTCGCCTCCCTCGGCGGTGAGGGTGACGGCGTTGTCCCCCTCCACGATCATGGACCCAGCCACCGGCACGGCCAGCTCCCCAACCGTCATCCCCTCCCAGACCACCGTCCCCACCCGCACCTCGTTGAGCTCCACATCCACCCGGTGGGTAGCAACCGTGGCTCCCACCAGACGCACGATCAGCTCACCCGGGAGGGATTGATCGACGTGCGGCACCCGCACCGTCTGATTCACCGGCGTGGCGGTGACCACCGCCCCGAAGAAGTTGCTCTCTTCCCCGTTCAAAAACGCCGGGAAGTACAGCGTCCGGTCCGCCCGCTCGACCTCAGATGGGAAGCTCGCAGGCCCTTCCGACCATCCGCCGGCGCTGCCCACCTCCGGGATGCGCAGACCCGCCCCCGACCCGGCCACCAGCCAGTACACCCGCACCCCGCTGGCACAGGTCTCCAGGCCCTCCCCGTAGAACTCAATCCCGTCCCCGGAGGCAAACACCCCTTGCTGCCTCACATCCACCAGGATCGGGACCTGCCGGCCGTCCATGAAGAGCTGCAGGCTGCCCGGGTCGACAGCGGGGTCAAGACCGGCTGCCAGCAGCTCCTCCTGGCTCACCCGGTACCACCCATCCTCCGAGACCAGGAGCTTGACCGCCGGCCGGCTCGCCAACCCCCACTGCACCGCCAGCCGCTCGTCACTCGTTGAGACCCCCTGCCGCAGCTTGCGCCGCACCCGGTGCTCCACCGACCCTGAGGCCGCCTGCCCAAGCCCGGCCAACAGCGGTGAAGACCCCTGCGCCGACCCACCCGAGGCCGGGTGCGAAAGCGCCTGGGCCTGCGCCTGCCACGCCCCCGGCTGCACACTCACCGGCCCGTGCCAGCGCCTCTCCCCCGACAGCTCCCACTCCTCCAGCCAGTAGGTGGCACCAGGGGCGGGCGAGGCGTCCCACCAGCTGTAGCTCTGACCCGCGGTCAGCGGCGTCCCGGCTCCGGCAAGCAATGCCGAGCCCGCGATCAACGACGGCGTGACTCGCACACGCTCGCCGGCGGACTCGCGGTAGACGTGGAACCCAAGGTTGTCCACCTCGAAGCCGGTCTGCCAGGAGATCAGCACGCCCCGACCGGGGTAGTGGACAGCATCCAGCGAGACCATCTCCACCGCGGTGGGCTTTAGCCCGATCTCCGAGCCCGGCAGGATGTAGTTGGCATCGCCGGCGTACTGGACGGTGTTGTAGGACGTCCCGATCCAGCACGCGTCCCGCGCGACGCTCGAGATGCGGACCTCGTCAATGAACCCGTCGAACCAAGCTGGATCAACACCGTCATTGCCGGCACGTGTGGCCATTCCAAGGTTGTCGTTGTAGAAAGCGCCGGTACTCGAATTCTCCAGATTGGTGTTCAGGTAAAGCGTTCGATTCGAACCATCATATGTCATTGCGCCGTAGTACCACTGACCCGCGGCAAGTGGCGTCGTACCGGACAGGTTGCCACCTTGGCTCTCGTCCCAGCCCCAACCGAGAGTCAATACAGTAGGTGAACCATCAACCGCATAGATCCCAACCCAATCGTCGATCGGTTCTGTTTGGTTGCGGTTCTTCGTTACAATGCCAGCATACGCACCGGCAACCGGGAGGTTCCTCAGGCGGAACCACGCGTCGATGGTGAATGGAGAGTTCGCCGTCAAGGTACCATCGGAAAGCGTCAAGGCTCCGGTGGTGCCGTTAAACTCGTCAGCACCATCGATCTTTTCCGTGGTCGCGTTCTGGTTCACGCCAGCGGACGCCGTCCCCGTGTACGCGCTGGCCGTCGAGTCGGCCACCGTCCCACCGCTGGTCTCGTGCAGATGCCACACCTCGCGGAAGCCGTTGCTCCACACCCCGGGAGCGTTCTGGGTGGGTGCGGTGATGCCGCTGTTGCCGTAGTGCATAGTGATGGTGGTGTTGGCGTTGTAGGCGAGCGTGGGGATCCTCACCCACGCCACCAGGGTGCCCGTGGCGCCGTCGTA
>MEKI01000015.1:13497-13633 GCA_001766905.1 Acidobacteria bacterium RBG_13_68_16 | reverse complement strand
GTCGCGGCCGAGGCACCGTCCATCAGAGCCGACTCCTCGAGCTCCCTCGGGATGGTGTCGAAGTACCCCTTGAGCATCCACACGCAGAACGGGATCCCCGTGATGGAGTACACGAGGATCAGGCCGATGAAGTTCG
>MEKI01000015.1:13381-13486 GCA_001766905.1 Acidobacteria bacterium RBG_13_68_16 | reverse complement strand
AGCCACTGCACGATGATGATGTACAGCGGGATCAGCATCAGGGTGCCCGGGAACATCTGGGAGACGAGGAACGACATCAGGCCGGCGCGGCGCCCAGGGAAGCGG
>MEKI01000015.1:7832-13279 GCA_001766905.1 Acidobacteria bacterium RBG_13_68_16 | reverse complement strand
TGCTCGGTGAACACCGACGTGAAGTTGGAGAACGAGAAGTGCGCCGGCCAGGGCATGATCGCCCGCAGCCGGTCCAGGAATGTCGCGTTGGCAGGGATGTCAACGATCATCAGGCCCTGCTGGCCCGAGAAGCCGATCGTGAACACCCAGAGCAGCGGGTAGAGCGTGACCACGACGTAGATCAGCAGGATCACGTGCAACGACACGTGGGGGAATTCACCGGTGCGGGAGCCCACGCTCATATCCCCTCCGTCGCCTTCGTGACCTTGTTCTGCCAGATCCCGTACGCGAGCAGGATCGCGAAGATCACCACCGAGTACGCCGCGGCGTAACCGTAACGGTACTGCTCGAAAGCGAACTTGTACGCCTGGGTGATCAGGATCTCGGTGGAGTGCCCCGGCTCCCCGGCCGAGACCAGGTAGATGATGTTGAACATGTTGAACGTCCAAATCACCGAAAGGATGACGGCCGGCACCAGGGCAGGTTTGAGCGACGGCAGCGTGATCGAGCGGAACTGCTGCCAGCGGGTAGCGCCGTCCACGCGCGCCGCCTCGTAGAGGTCCGCCGAGATCGACTGCAACGCCCCGAGCGAGATCACCATCATGAACGGCACCGACAGCCAGGCGTTGGTCGCGATGCACGCGAAAAGGGACGTGGAGGTCTTCTCGAACCAGGAGACGGGGGTCCCGCCGAACATCTGGATGATCTGGTTGAAGACGCCAAACTGCTGGTGGAACATCCCCTTCCAGATCAGGGCCGTGATGTAGTTCGGCATCGCCCACGGCAGGATGAAGATCACCCGGTAGTACGGCCGGCCCAGGAGCCCCTTGGTGTTGAGGATGAGGGCGAGGAATAGCCCCATCCCGACCCCGTAGGCGACGTTAGTAACCGTCCAGATGATCGTGATGCCCAACGTCCAGTAGATGTTCTGGTAGTTCCAGACGAGGCCGGCCGCCGTGCTGGTGGCGACGTGGAAGTCGCCGAGTATGTCGGTGAAGTTCTTCAGTCCCACCCACAGCTTGGTGAATAGGTCACCGATGGGGGCCTGCGAGGTGTAGAGGGACATGTCGCTGAAGGAGAGGACGACCCCGTAGAGGAACGGCAGAAAAACGAGCAGGAGCATCCCGAACAGCGCGGGGAAGGTGTAGGCGTAGGCCTGGCGATGCTTTCGGAGTGTGGCGCCGAGGCGGGACGCAAAGCCGAAACCAACCCAAACCAGAACGGCGAGCGCCAGCACCGCGAAGCTGCCCAGCACCCTCGCCGTGCTCGCCGCAATCCTGCCCATCTCCCCGGCCCGCCTGGCCTCGTCGAGCTTGCCGTCGGCCCCGACGATACCCAGCGGCCGACGGAAGTGGTCCGCGTCCCAGGCCGCGGGGTGGAGCAATCGCGCATCACCCAGCGACGCCTCCTGCACCACGTTCGCCGCCCTCGCCTCCTCCGCAACCACCGCGGCTGCGACTGCGCTCTCGCTCGACCGCACGTCCGCGGCGACCATGGTGTTGGCGTGGCGCCCGACGGCAAACATCGCGACGACCAGTACGACCAAGGCGACGAGCGCGAGCGCCCCACGCCGCTCCCCGACCGCGATGGCGGCCGCCCAGAACACCGCCACTGCCACGAGCAGCACCACGATCGGGAACAGCCATCCCGTTATTGGTGCGGGCGGGAGAGGAGAGGTCTCGACGGCCACCAGCCCCACGACCGACCCGTCCTTCTCCAGCGGGGCGGCGAGGGCGAGACCACCCGATGCGCTGGGTACGACCTCGATCTCCTCCTTGCGGGCGGCGCCCTCCTGGCGGTTGGTCTCGATGGCCGCGCGCAGCCGCTGGCCCTGGTCGTAGAGCGGCTTCTCCTCCCTCGCCAGACGGCGAGGTGCCGCCCTGTCGCCGGTGTCCGCGGAGGCGGTGGACGCCTCGAGCGAGAGCCCGTCGAACGCCACGACCCGGATTGCCGTCAAGGCGCTGCTCTCCCGGGCAAAGGCCGTGACGGCCCGCCGGGTGGCCTCTCCAGCTCCACCCGCCCTCGCGACCATCTCCACCAGCGCGTTCAGCGAAACGAGGGCGACACGCTCGGCGCGAGCGTGGTTCTCCTTCGCCCTCGCCCGTACCAGCGCCCACTGGGAGAGGCCCACGCCGACCACTAGCGCGGCCACAAGCGCGGCAGCAAAGCGTCTGCTATGCGACGGCCCCTGGCTCATTGCACCTTCCGCAACAGCTTGACCGACTCGACGACCTCCTTTTGTGCTTGGCCGAGGGCGCCCTTGACCGTCGCAGACTTTTGGACGATTGCGGCCATCGCCGAGCTTGCGGGCGTCCACATCATGCTCATCTCCGCCAGGTTCGGCATCGGGATGGCCGTCTCGACCTGCTGGCGGAAAACCTTCAGGACCGGGTCGTTCCCCACCTGCGGGTCGTCGTAGACAAGCTTGTTGGCGGGCGTCTGGCGCCCCTCGAGGGCCATGATTTTGGCCGCCTCGACGTCGGTCACGTATTTCACGAAATCGTAGGCGGCATCCTTGTTCTTGGAACCGGCCGTGATGTACACACCCTCCACCGTCATCCACGGGCGCATCGGCTTGCCACCCGCCTCGTCCACCGTCGGCAGCGGCGCCAGCCCGTAGTCGATGCCCTCGGCGATCTCACCCAGGAACCACGGTCCGGAGAACACGATTGCAGCCTTGCCGTCGTTAAACAGCGCGGTCACGAGCGCGGTCGAGGGCTCGGCCGGGAGGAACTTGTCCTTGTCCGCCCACTTCAGCAGGAGATCGAGGGACTTCACGTTCCCCTCGCAGTTGAGGATCGGCTTGGCGCTTGCATCGAAGGCGCCGCCCCCGAAGGCGTTCATCAGGATCGCGTGGTAGTAGAAGTTGCTGTACCAGTACGCGACGCCGAACCTGCCAGTGCTGGCGTCGGTCAGCGACTTGGCGATCGTCACAAGCTCCCCCGTCGTCTTGGGGACCTTGGTAAGCAGCTTCTTGTTATAGACCATGGTGATGACCTTGTAGTTGAACGGTAGGGCGTACAGCGTGCCGCGGTAGGTCATCGCCTCCACCGTACTCCCGAGGAAGCGGTCCTTGGTCGCCTTGTCGACGTAGAAGTCGATCGGCTCGATCGTCTTTCCCGCCTCCACCCAGCCGCCCAGCCGATCCTGGGCGAAGATGAACATGTCCGGTCCCTTGCCGCGCGGCACGGCCGCGGTGATCTTGTCGGCGAGGGCGTCGTAAGGCACCGGCAGGGTGGTGATCTTGACCCCCGACGCGGCCTTGGCGGCGTTGTATTTGGCCACGACCTTCTCGAACGCGGTAGCCTCGCCGCCCCGGTAGGAGTGCCAGATGACCAGCTCTACCGGAGGGGCGGCCATCGCGGTCAGGCTGGCCAGGATGGCCCCCGCGGCGCACAGCGCTAGGCGAGTGTGTCCACTCATCGCGATCCTCCTTACCCGAGACGCTGCTCGGTCTCGGCGTCGAAGAGATGCAGGGAATCCAGCTCGATCACCAGGTTGACCTTGTCGCCCAGCCCCGGGACGTGGTGCGGGTCAAGTTTGGCGACCAGCAGGTCGTCGCCCACTCGGCCGTGCACGACCACCTCGTTCCCGAGGGGCTCCGCGATCTCCACCTCAACCGTGAGCGCGGCGGTCTCGCCGCGAGTATCGACCCCCGCCTCCAGAATGTTCTCGGGCCGCACACCAACCATGACGCGCCGGCCGGCGTTCTTTGCCGTCACGGGACGCAGCGAGGCGGGCACCGGAAGGGTGTATTTCGACGCGGCCAGGGTGGCGCCCCCATCGGCAATCGTGGCGGCGATGAAGTTCATCGGCGGGGTGCCAATAAAGCTCGCCACGAAGAGGTTGGCAGGGTGGTCGTAGAGCTCCATCGGCGTGCCGACCTGCTTGAGATCGCCGTCCTTGAGCACAGCCACCCGCTGACCCATCGTCATGGCCTCCACCTGGTCGTGGGTGACGTAGATCGTCGTGGTCTTGAGACGTTGTTGCAACTTTGCGATTTCAGCGCGCATCTGCACGCGCAGCTTGGCGTCCAGGTTGGAGAGCGGCTCGTCGAACAGGAAGACCGACGGCTGCCGCACGATCGCCCGCCCCACCGCCACCCGCTGGCGCTGGCCACCGGAAAGCTCGCGCGGTTTGCGGTCGAGGAGGTGATCTATGCCCAGCATCTGGGCGGCGTGGTTGACGAGCTTGTCGATGTCGGCCGGCGGCATCTTTCGGATCCTCAGGCCGAACTCGAGGTTTTCGCGAACCGTCATGTGGGGGTACAGGGCGTAGCTCTGGAAGACCATCGCGATGTCCCGGTCCTTCGGGGGAAGGTCGTTGACCACCCGGTCGCCGATGGCGATGGTCCCGCCCGTGATCTCCTCGAGGCCTGCGATCATCCGCAGCGCAGTGGACTTGCCGCACCCGGAGGGACCCACCAGGACCATGAACTCCTGGTCCTTGATCTCCAGGTCGAGGTCCTTGATCACCACCGTCTTGTCGAACCGTTTCTGTACGCCTTTGAGAGTCACACCCGCCATGAGCCTTGCCCCCGTTCGGGTCCCCAGCCTCGTCAGCGCCGGGCTTCGCGAACCAGAATCTGAGCTGTCTTACCTTCCAACGTCGTCTCGATATTCCCGCCTGTCAAGGGCACCACCACCGCGTTCCACTCGTCCCTGACCGGTCCCGCTCCCCACCCTTCGGGCGCGGGGAACCGTGCCACCAACGGCTTGTCACCGCGGTTGACCGCCACGACCACCGCGTCATCGGAGGCCGGGTCCTTCTGGAGGAACACAAGCAGGTCGCCCTCCGCCACCAGCTTCTCGTGCACGCCGCGGAACAGCGCCGGGTGCGCCCGCCGGATCGCGATCAGCCGCTTGTAGTCGGCGCGCAGCGCCTCGTCCCTGGGCTTTCCTTCGCCCGGGAGGATTTTGCGATCCCCCCACGGCATGTCGCTGCGGTTCTCCGGCCAGTCGCCGCCGGGGCGCGCGACCTCCTCCCCGTAGTAGATCACCGGGATACCGACCGACGTGAACTGCAGGATCGCGGCGAGACGGAAGTGCGTCGTGTCGCCACCGAGCTGGTAAAGCGCCCCCGGAACGTCGTGGGACGAGAGGAAGTGGGCCAGTAGGTGGCCCGGCCGCACCTTCTCCCGCGACTTCAGGTAGCGATCGAACGCCACCGCGCGCCCCCGCCCCTGGACAAACCCGAGCACGCTGCCCTGGAAGCCGAAGTCGAAGCCGGCGTCGAGCTCGTCAGCGGAGAACCAGGGGTCGAGGACCTGGGCGTCGCCTCCCCACACCTCGCCGAGTAGGAAGAAGCCCCGCCCAAGCTGCTCGCGCGTGCGCCTCCGGTGCTCCTGCCAGAACGGGTGGCTGACGTGCTTGACCGTGTCCAGGCGGAACCCGTCCACGCCCGACCGTGCCGCCCACCCGAGCTGCGCCCGCAACAGGAAATCCGCC
>MEKI01000015.1:2917-7706 GCA_001766905.1 Acidobacteria bacterium RBG_13_68_16 | reverse complement strand
CCAGTCCGCCTGCGGGACGACGGTCACCACCTGGGCTGGCGCCGCCGCCGCCTGCGTTGGGGCATGCGGAGTGGGCCGGGTAACCGCGCACCCGGACAGCAGAAAGGCTGACAGCGTGCACGCGACAATTGCGCATGTTTTCGCAAGCGAATGAAGCGTCACCTCGCGCGCGTAAGAAGCGTTCCCAGCCATCCGGACCTCAGGCGCGGGAGTATAGACAGCGCCGCAAGTTCGGACAAGCGGCGCCCGCCCTCACCTAGCGCCCTTGGTCGCGGTGCTTCCTGCGCTTTCACTCGACGGTTCGGGCACCACCGCTTGAAGGTGCCATAGACCGCGGCTCCGGTGGCGAAGAATCTCGGAGGCGTCGAGCATCCGAACGCACGTGAGACGGACCAACACATGGCGCGGATCGCTCGTGGTCGCAGCCCTGGGTACCGAGAACATCTTTGAGAAAGATTCTCAGCTGTGATTCCCGACCGGACATTGGCGGCGTTCATCAACCCGTACAGCGGTTCAGATTTTTGGATGATTTGGGGGGTTCCGCGTCCACCGAAGCAGGACGGTTCCTGGCAAGTGCTTTGCAGTTATTCCGAGCAAGGAATGGTGTGGAAAGCGGACAGCGGAAAGGAGGGGACGCCGGCAGGGGAAATGAAGCCGCAGTGGGGGTTGGCCGCTCACTTTCGTGACGTTCGAGCACTCGAAGGAAACCGTTACAGGAGGGAGGACGTGCTATGAAGTTTAGCAAGATTTTGATGTGTGCAGTAAGCATTCTTGTGTTCGCGCTCCCGGCCTTTGCGCAGGTCCCCACGGGGATCCTCACCGGCCACGCGGACGACGGCACGGTGGGGCTGCCCGGGGTGCTGGTGACGGTGACGTCGCCCGCCCTTCAGGGCGCACGCAGCGCGACCACGTCGGTCAACGGCGACTACATCTTCAACTTCCTGCCACCCGGCGAGTACAAGGTGAGGTTTGAGCTGCAGGGGTTCCAGACGCAGGAGACGACGATCAAGATCTCGGCAGCGCAGACCGCCAAGCTAGATGCCACGATGCCGCAGGCCAAGGTGGCGGAGGAGGTGACGGTCACCGGCTCTTACGAGACGATCTCCAGCTCGAACCAGGCCGCCGCGACGATGACGCAGCAGTTCTTCAACAAGCTGCCGATCGCGGCCGGGACGGCGGTCAACTTCGCGGCCCTCGCGCCGGGGACGGCGGCCACCGGCCCCTCGGGCAACCTGACAATCTCCGGCGCGCAGTCGTGGGAGAACCTGTTCATGGTCAACGGGGTGAACATCCAGGACAACGTCCGGATGACACCCACCAACAACCTCTATATCGAGGACGCCATCCAGGAGGCCACCACGCAGACGGCGGCGGTCTCGGCCGAGTACGGCCGTTTCGCCGGCGGCGTGGTGAACATGCTCACCAAGTCGGGGGGCAACGAGATGCACGGCTCGCTCCGGCTCGGGCTCGACACGGCCGACCGGGGCGGCAAGTGGAGCGAGAAGGAGCCGCTGCGGACCGGGATCCAGAACGACACGATCAACAAGACCTACATGGCGACGCTGGGCGGCTACGTCCTCAAGGACCAGCTGTGGTACTTCCTCGGCTACCGCAACCTGAAGCTGACGTCCGGACTGCAGACCTACAGGACCAATCTCGCCTACCAGAACCTGCTCGACACCCAGCGGTATGAGGGCAAGCTGACCTACTCGATCACGCCCAACCACCGGCTGATCGGCTCCTACAACCAGGTGAACCAGGCCGAGGACGGCAACAGCTTCCAGCGGGTCATGGACTTCGCCAGCCTGGTGAACCGGACGCTCCCTCAGAGCCTCATGTCTGGCAACTACACCGGCGTGCTGTCCGACAACTTCTTCATCGAGGGGCAGTTCTCGAAGAAGACCTTCGCCTTCGAGGACTCCGGCTCGCTCTACCGCGACATCATCAAGGGCACGCTGATGATCGACTACTGGTTCGCCGGCAGCTCGGCGTACCGGTACTGGTCGCCCACCTTCTGCGGCGTGTGCGACAAGGAGAAGCGCGACAACAAGGAGTACCTGGCCAAGGGGTCGTACTTCCTGTCCACCCCGGGTCTTGGCACCCACGACATCGTCTTCGGGTACGACACGTTCAAGGACATCCGCTACGCCAACAACCACCAGTCGGGCAGCGACTGGCGCATCTACGGGTACTCGATCGTGCGCGGCGACAAAGTCTACCCGCGCATGCTCGGTACCGGCAGCGAGTGGTTCCTGTACACGCCGATCTTCCAGTTGACGAAGGGGACCGACTTCAACACCAACTCGTTCTTCGTCAACGACAAGTGGAGGCTCAGCAACCACCTGAGCTTCAACATCGGCCTTCGCTACGACAAGAACGACGGCAAAGACGCCTCTGGTACCGTCGTCACCAAGGACAGCAAGGTCAGCCCCCGCCTGGGCGTCGTGTGGGACATCAAGGGCGACAGCGAGTGGCTGGTCAACGCCAGTTACGGCAAGTACGTGACCGCGATTGCCAACGGCGTGGCCGACATCGGGGCGGGCGGCAACCCCGCTTCGATCACGTACGATTACTACGGCCCGCCGATCAACGCCGACCCGAACGCTCCGACCTCGTCGCTGATCGACACGCCAACCGCGATCCAGATGATGTTCGACTGGCTCGACTCGGTAGGCGGCGTCGCCGCCACCGACTACATCAGCGGCGCGTACCTCCCGGGTCAGACAGGGTTCATCAAGGGGTCGCTCGCCTCGCCGAGCGCCGACGAGGTCACGGTCGGCTTCACAAAGCGCTTCGGCAACCGTGCCATGCTGCGGATGGACTACGTCAACCGCACCTTCCACGACTTCTACGTCACCCGGACGGACATGACCACGGGCACCGCGACGGTGACGTTCCAGGGCCACACCTACCAGTTCGACAAGAGCTACACGAGCAACGACGACTCGGTGCTGAAGAGAAAGTACAGCGGGCTGCAGATGCAGTTCCAGTACCGCCCATGGGACTGGCTCAACGTGGGTGGCAACTACACCTACTCCAAGGCGCAGGGCAACTTCGTCGGCGAGACCGCGGGCTCCGGGCCAGTCACCTCCGGCGTCTTCAACTACCCGGAGTACTTCCAGCAGAAGTGGAACCTCTCCTACGGGTATCTGCCGATCGACCAGCGCCACAAGGGGCGGCTGTGGGTGGTCTGGGACGCCGTCAACGCCAAGCACAACAAGCTCTCGGTCAGCGCCATGCAGAGCTACTTCTCAGGCCAGCCGTACGGCGCCTACGGCACGATCGCGACGCGGCCGTACGTCACCAACCCGGGGTACCAGACCACGCCGTCGAACGTGGGCTACTGGTTCACCTCGCGTGACGCCTTCCGCACCGACAATATCAGCCGCACCGACCTCGCCGTTAACTACGCGTTCGAGCTCCCGGCGCTCGGCACCAACATCGAGTTCTTCGTCGAGCCCAAGATCGTCAACGTGCTCAACGGCAAGGGCATCGAGGTGCCGTCAATCGCCGCGACCGGCTACTCCGCGGCGTACACCGCGAGGAACTCCGGCAAGGGCCTGGTGGCGTTCAACCCCTTCACCACGGCGCCCGTGCAGTGCACCCAGATCGACACCAGCGTCGCCGGCGGCAAATGCACCTCCTCCGGCGCCAACTGGATGCTGCCTACCACCTTCGGCCAGCCGACAGGTCCGACCGACTACCAGCAGCCCCGCACCTTCTACGTCTCCTTCGGGGTGCGCTTCTAGTTCACTTCGTTTTCACGAAGCACCAGCCCCGGCCGCAAGGCCGGGGCTTTTTCTTTGTTGAACCGCCCGCGAGGCCGGATTCCTCGCCGGCACGGGGGCGCGGACCAGGTATCGCTCCTCACGGCTGCCCTGTTGGCCATCCCTGCCCGCGTGCGCTGCAACCTGACGGTGCGATCCGGCGTACGATGCAGCAGGAGCGGCACAGGAACGTGGCGAGGGACAGGCTCAAGAAATTCTACGAAGACTTCACCGATGGGCTTACCAGAGAGGAGCTGAGGCGGCTCTTCGGGCGGGACGCCGTTCAGGTCTACCGGGTGCTTACGCGCGAGCAGGACCTCTCCAAGGAGCCCGCGGGCAGGTTCAGGCGGTTCTTCTTCCGCGCCAAGGTGGTGTTCCTCGGGCTCTCCTACAAGCTCACCCCGGCGCGCCGAGTGCTTTTTGCCGTCTCGATCATCGCCGTCCTCCTGGGCCTGTTCCAGTTCAGGGCGCGTGTCGGGGCCCAGGATATCTCCGTGAACATCTCGCCGTTCTGGTTCTTGGTGAGCGTCGCGGGCCTCACCTTCCTGCTCGCCCTGGAGCTGGTGGACCGGGTGCTGGTGCGGGACGAGCTCGAGGTCGCCCGCCAGCTGCAGCGTGACCTGCTCCCCTCGAAGACGCCCGAGCTGCCCGGCTACCGGCTCGCGCACTCCTACCGGACCGCCAACGAGATCGGCGGCGACTACTACGACTTTCTGCCCCTGCCAGATGGGCGGTTCGCGCTGGTGATCGGCGACGCCAGCGGTCACGGTATGGCCGCCGGCCTCCTCATGGCCATCGCCAACGCCGCGCTCAAGCTCGCCATCGAGGTGGACCCTTTGCCCGAGCGGGTCGCCGCGCTGCTCAACCGCGTTCTGTGCCGGACCGGCGACCGGCGCGCGTTCATGAGCCTGTTCTACGGCCTGCTCACGCCGTCGAGCGGGCACCTCGAGTACGTCTGCGCCGGGCACCCGTTTCCCCTGCTCCGCCGCGCCGCGGGCGAGGTGGAGGAGCTCGGAAAGGGC
>MEKI01000015.1:167-2775 GCA_001766905.1 Acidobacteria bacterium RBG_13_68_16 | reverse complement strand
TAGGACCCGCACCCCAGCGGGTCGCGATAAAAGGGGAGTCGAGATGATCGTGATCGCAGCAATCCTGATGGCCGCCCTGGCAGCCACGCCCGTCGATGCCCAGAAGGCGCCCGGCCCACCACAGGGCCAGGCGGCCGCGACCGTCGCCGCCGAGAGCTCGCCTTCCACCGCGGGCGCGCAGGCCGACGCCGACGCCCAGGAGAAGCCCAAGAAGGAGAAGAAACCGACTCCTCCGGCAGTCCACGAGGAACTCGTGGTGACCGCGACCCGGTACGAGCTGGACTCTTTCCAGACCCCGGTTCCGATATCCGTCGTGTCGAGCGATGACCTGGCCAGGCAGCAACCCGAGAAGATGGTGGACGTCCTCAAGCAGCTCCCCGGCGTGGACGTATTCGGGGAAGGGCCATTCCGCGGCCTTCCGGTCATTCGCGGGATGGACAGCAACCGCGTGCTCATCCTGGTGGACGGCCAGCGCCTCAACAACGCCCGAGAGTCCACCGAGTTCGCGGGCATTCAGCCCGGTCTCGTGGACCTCTCGATGGTGGACCGCATCGAGGTGGTCCGCGGCCCGTCGTCGGTGCTCTACGGGAGCGACGCCATCGGAGGCGTGATCAACATCATCACCAAGCAGCAGGCGTTTCACCAAGACGTCTTCAAGCTCGGCGGCGCGGTGGGGTACGAGTACGGCGACGCGGCGCGGTCGAACCGCGAACACGCCGAGGTCAACGGTGCGGCCAATCGCACCACGTTTCACATCGGCGCCAGCGCCTTCGAGGCCAAGGACTACTCGAGCCCCGACGGGGTAGTTCCGAACAGCGGAATGAAACAGCGCAGCTTCGACGGCAACCTGCGCCTCCTGGTCTCCGAGACCGGGGTGCTGCGCTTCGACGTGCAGGCGACCCAGACCCGCGACGTCGGCTTCCCGGGGTACGATCCCAAGACCTCGGGCGTGGACATCGCCTTCCCGAGGTTCGACCGCAACAAGTACGCCGTCACCTACGACGCCGGGCCGTTCGCGGGACTCAATGGTCTTTCCGTCACGACCTACTACCAAACGGTCGTCAAGGAGAGCAAGCGCAACTTCAGCTTCGGCCCCACGTTCTTCCTGAACAACTTCACCCGCTCCGACATCGATTCGTGGGGCCTCAACGCCCAGTCGTCGGCAGACTTCACCTCCCAGCATGTGACCTTCGGCCTCGACTTCTACCAGGACTCTCTTCACGACCGAACCACCGAGTCGTCGCCGTTCGGCAGCGACAACGATGTGGCCGTCCCCGACAGCGATCAGCGGGGGTACGGGCTATACGCCCAGGACGAGATCACGCTCTCCCCGCGCTTCCAGCTCGCCGTTGGGGTTCGTGGCGACCGCTACACCTTCGTGAGCAAGGACGACCCCCACTACCAGGGCAGCCCATTCGACGTCAGCCAGACGGCGGGCTCCGGGAATGTCTCTGCCCGCTACCAGGTCGCCAACCACGTGGCGCTCACGGCTCTCGTGGGACGTGGCTTCCGCGCCCCCAACATCCAGGAGCGCTCGTTCTTCGGCCTCGCCACTACAGGCGACACTTACATCCAGCAGAACCCGAACATAAAGTCCGAGACTTCACTCAACTACGAGCTCGGCTTCAAGGTACGGTACGCCAGGTACTCGGGCGGCTTCAACGTCTACCAGAACAACGTCAACGACTTCATCGGACTCGCTTTCCTCGGGACGGATCCGGAGACCGGCCTGCAACTGGCGCAGTTCGAGAACACCGAGCGCGCCACCATCCGCGGCGCGGAGTTCCAGCTGGAGTCGTACCTTTCCGACAGTTGGACCGCATTCGGCAACGTGACCTTTATCCGCGGCACCGACGACAAGACGGGTGACCCTCTGCCGCTCATTGCTCCGGTGAAGGGCGTCCTCGGCGTGCGCTACCAGCGAGCCATGTGGTGGAGCGAGCTCGACACCCGGATGGTCGCCAGGCAGGACCGCGTCGCGACTGGCTACGAGCAGACGCCGGGGTTTGCGATCGTGGACGTGCGCGGCGGATACGAGTTCAGCATGGGGCTGAGGGTCCAAGCCGAGGTCGAGAACATCGGCAACGTCGCCTACCACGAGCCGTTCAACGTGAGGCTCGAGCCGGGCCGCAACGTCAGGCTCTCGGTGGGCTACAAGTTTTAGGCTCGAGTGTGGTCAACAGGGGGTCTTTCCGGGGCGCTCATCGAGCGCCCTTTTTGCTCCCGGCACACTCCGGGCAGCGCTAGACTGAGGGCGAGAAACCTCCGATGAGCACGGAAGCGCCGCTCACCCTCGCCGACGTCCGGGAAGCCGCGGAGCGCATCAAGCGCTACGCGCACAGGACGCCGGTGATCACGTGCTCGAGCCTCGACGCGATGGTCGGGGCGAGCCTCTTCTTCAAGTGCGAGAACTTCCAGAAGGTGGGCGCGTTCAAGTTCCGCGGCGCGTGCAATGCGGTCTTTTCCCTCGGGGATGCGGAGGCACGCCGCGGCGTCGCCACGCACTCCTCCGGAAATCACGCGGCGGCACTGTCCCTGGCCGCACGCCTGCGGGGGATTTCGGCCCACGTCGTCATGCCGCGCACGTCCCGCGCCGTCAAGCAGGCCG
>MEKI01000015.1:0-89 GCA_001766905.1 Acidobacteria bacterium RBG_13_68_16 | reverse complement strand
GAGTCGTGGGCGCCGAGCCCAAGGGGGCCGATGACGCGTTTCGGTCGCTGCAGGAGGGACGCATCGTGCCCTCCATCAATCCGCAAACC
>MEKI01000014.1:21541-22040 GCA_001766905.1 Acidobacteria bacterium RBG_13_68_16 | reverse complement strand
GGGTGCCTCGGTGAAGCCCTTCTCGCGCTGGAAGTGGAAGAGACCTGAGTTGTAGCGCTCGTCGGCGCGCTGGAACAGCTCGAAAAGCCTGGGGTAGACGTTCGTCCCGTTCTGCAACCCCTGGAGCGGGTACTGGGTCTCGATGCCGCGGTCCTCGCAGATGCGCAGAAACACGATGCGGTCGATAGTCCGCTGCACCGCTTCGTTAAGCTCACGGATGCTTAGGCGCGGATTTCGCAAAGCGATGTTGCGGGCCAACAGCTCACGCCACCGCTCGATCTCCCTGAGGAACTCGGCATCGACGGCCGCGGTGCCCTTCTTGCCCTTCTTCTCCCCAGCAAAGCGGTCAAAGGAACCCCTGAGGACGGCATCCTTTGAGAAAACAGTGGCGATCTCATCCCATTTGCTGGGGTAGGCATCATAAGTCAGGTAGTTGATCCGTGCCATCGCCGGCTTGTCGGTCTTCTCCGGCTTGACACGGCAGTCGTAAACGGCCAGC
>MEKI01000014.1:19715-21281 GCA_001766905.1 Acidobacteria bacterium RBG_13_68_16 | reverse complement strand
AAACTCGCTAGGGTGCTTGGTCAGGCGGCGGCGGGGACGGGCACGATGTCGCACAGAGCCGTGACGAACGCGGCCATCTCCTGAGGGGTCCCCACGGACACCCGGAGCCAGGTGGGCATCGAGGGAAACCTCCTGCCGACCAGGATCCTCCTGGCCCTGAACGCCTCGATGAGTGGGGCAACATCGCGCCCCGTATCGATCATAACGAAGTTGGCCTCGGAGGAGATGAAGGTCCGGCCTTCGGCCGCCAACTGCGTGGTAAGCCAGCGCCGGGTGTCGTTCATGCGCCGCCTCATCCGCGGAACGAGATCGGCGTCGGCAAGGCTGACGAGGCCGGCCGCAAGCACCGCGGCGTTTGTGTTGGAAAACGACGCGTGGCGCGCGAGCGCCTCGATCTTGTCCTTGGTTGCCACGGCGTAACCGAGTCGCATGCCGGCAAGGCCGTAGATCTTGGAAAAGGTCCGGACAACGATCAGGTTCGGGTAGGCGGCGAGGAGGTCGAAGCCGCTTCGGTAGCCGGGGTGTTCGACGAAGTGGTGATACGCCTCGTCGAGGAGTACGGTGACCGACTTGGGAATACGCCCGAGGAACGCGGCAAGCTCCTCGCCGGTCACGATCGTGCCGGTCGGGTTGTTCGGGTTGCACACATAGACGAGCCCGGTCGTGGTGTCGCACGCTTCGGCCATGCGCGGGAGATCGTGGCGATACGACGCGTCGAGCGAAACCCTGATCGGCTCCGCTTTCGTGACGCGGTTGTAGAGCAAGACGGCCTCGAACGTCGGCTCCGCGACCACGACCTTCCGGTCCGGGGCGAGAAACGCCCCGTCGGCCATGCGCAGGATGTCGCCCGAGCCGCAGCCGAGGAGAACCTGCTCTGCATTGACTCCGTGCAGCCTCGCCAGCACGCCGCGCATGTCGTCTTCCTGATAGTCGGGGTAGCGGCTTGCGATTTCCTGCGAGCGCGTCATCGCCTCGCGCGCGGCGGGGGACGGTCCGTAGGGGTTCTCGTTCGAATTGAGCTGGATGACGTCCTTGGGCAGGCCCGACCTGACCCTCGCCGCCGCCGTGCGCATCGTCAACCCAGTGTCGAGGAGCGCCGCCCCGGCGGCCGCCCCCAAAACCGCGCCAAACCCGCGCCGCGTCATTCCCGTCGTGCCCATCGTGCTCTCCTTTCGACGCACAGCCTTTGCTGCCGAAGGGGCCTCTGCGCAGTCTACGGCGGGCCTGGAAGCACCCGCAACCGTCTGCCCTCTCACTGCGCCCGAAGGCCACGATGTGCGGCCGGCTGGAACAGTGGCCTCCGGTCGCGTGGTCGCAGGCGAGAACGCACGACGTCTGAGTCTTTCTCACCCCATGGTGTACTCTTGCGGGCGAGGCTTGGGGGTATGGCGCACCACACCGTGAGGTCGGGCTATCGGAGCCTGGTGGAGCGGTTGAACCGCTTCCCCCAAGGTGCCCCGCCCTCCGAGCTGCTCTACAAGATCCTCGGCCTGCTGTTCTCCGAGCAGGAGGCGGCGCTCGTCGCGCTGCTTCCCATCAAGCCGTTCACCGCCGCCGACGCCGCGG
>MEKI01000014.1:18458-19684 GCA_001766905.1 Acidobacteria bacterium RBG_13_68_16 | reverse complement strand
CCGGCAGCTCGACATGCTCGCCGACCGCGCGCTCCTGCTCGACGTGGGCAACAACCAGCGCCGAACCTACACGCTGCCGCCGCCGATGGCTGGCTTCTTCGAGTTCTCGATGATGCGGGTGCGGGAGGACGTCGATCAGAGCCTCCTGGCCGAGCTCTTCTACCAGTACCTGAACGTGGAGGACGAGTTCATCCGGGAGCTTTTCGCTACCGGCGAGACGCACCTGGGACGAACGTTCGTCCACGAGCCCGCGCTCTCGGAAGAGAACGCGCTTCACGTTTTGGACTACGAGAGGGCGAGCGAGGTGATCCGGACCGCATCCGCCATCGGGGTTGGGACCTGCTACTGCCGGCACAAGATGGCGCACCTCGGGCGTGACTGCGCCGCCCCGATGGAAATTTGCATGACGTTCAACGCCACTGCGGGCTCGCTAGTGCGGCACGGCTTCGCGCGCAGGACCGACGCCGCGGAGGCACTCGACCTGCTCGACGTGGCGTGCGGCCACGGCCTCGTGCAGTTCGGCGAGAACGTCCGGGAGAGCGTGAACTTCATCTGCCACTGCTGCGGGTGCTGCTGCGAGGCGATGATCGCGCACCGCCGGTTCTCAGTGCTGAACCCAGTCCACACCACCAACTTCATCCCGCGTTTCGACCCCGAGGCGTGCGCGGGTTGCGGGAAATGTGTGAGCAGTTGCCCGGTCGGGGCGGTTGGCCTGGTCGCCGCACATGACCCGCACCGCCCTGCGCGGAAGCGTGCGCGCCTGGACGAGGACCTCTGTCTCGGGTGCGGGGTGTGTGTGCGGGGTTGCAGTCAGGGCGCGATTTCGCTCCACGGGCGACCGAAGCGGGTGATCACGCCAGTGGACTCGGTCCACCGCGTGGTGCTCATGGCGATCGAGCGCGGCACGCTCGCCGAGCTGATCTTCGACCGGCACTACCTTGCCAGCCACCGCGCGATGGCGGCGATCCTCGGGGCGATCCTCCGACTGCCGCCGGTCAAGCGGGCGATGGCGAGTCGGGCGCTGGGGTCGCGCTACCTCGAGAACCTCCTCGCGAGGAGAGCCGCGCCGGCCGTCGCAGCCTCCGCTCACTGACTGTCTGGTGATTCACAGACCGGCTCGTCGCCGACGCGGGACGGAGGCGGGTTGCGCCTCCCCGCTGGACGGCTGCAACCTCGCGTCGCTTTCTTTCTCCTGTCCTGTGCGCCGGTCGGGGTCAGGGGTCGGG
>MEKI01000014.1:17219-18355 GCA_001766905.1 Acidobacteria bacterium RBG_13_68_16 | reverse complement strand
GGCTCGCTACCGCGAGCCGAGAGTCAGTTGACAGCCTGGGGCGCGACGAGCGAGAACTGCCCGATCTCGATCTCGAACAGCTCTCCGGCACCCGTGCGCATCTGATAGGTGCCCTCCATCGTGCCGAACGATGTGGGCAGCGGGCAGAAGCTCGTGTACTCGAACGTCATGCCGGGCGGCAGCACGGGGGTCTCTCCCACCACCCCCGGGCCTTCCACGTCCTCGACGTGGCCGCGACCGTCGGTGATGGTCCAGTGGCGGCGCATCAGCTGCACGGTCTCATCGCCGGTGTTGGTGATTCGGACGCGGTAGGCGAAGAAGAAGCTGCCCTCCTCCGGTGCGCTGCGCTCGGGGAGGTAGACGGGCGCCACCCGGACGCGGATCCCCTTGGTGGTGGTGTCGCTCATCCCTCTTGGATTATGCCACCGCCCGCACCGAAGCGTGAACGAGAAGATGCCGCTGCGGTGCTACAATCCGCCGCCGTGAAGAAGAGTGGAATCAGAAAGCGCCCGGTAAGGGTGGGTATTATTGGGCTTGGCTGCGCCAAGAACCTGGTGGACGCCGAGGTCATGCTTGGGCACTTGGTGGAGCGCGGCGTTCAGGTCACACCCGACGTGGACGGCGCCGAGGTCGTGATCGTCAACACGTGCGGCTTCATCGAGGACGCCAAGCGGGAGTCGGTGAACACGATTCTCGAGATCGCTCGGCGGAAGGGGAAGGGGAGGCTACGCAGGCTGGTTGTTGCCGGCTGCATGGCGCAGCGCTACGCCGCTGAGCTCGCCGCGGAGGTGCCGGAGATCGATGCATTCATTGGGCTCGATGAGCTGGAGCGTGTAGCCGAAGCCGTGCTGGGCACGCTCGATCGCGGCCACCTGCCCGATCAGCGCGGGGCGTTGAGGCTCTACGACCATACCGCGCCGCGAGTGCTGGCCACCGGGGGCGTTTTTGCCTACCTGAAGGTCGCGGAGGGGTGCGACAACCCCTGCTCGTTTTGTCACATCCCTCGAATGCGCGGACGGTTCCGCTCGCGGCCACCCGCCTCGCTGGTGGAGGAGGCACGGCGCCTCGAGGACGTCGGTGTGCGGGAGCTTGTCCTGGTGGCGCAGGACACCACCCGCTACGGCGAGGACCTCGGG
>MEKI01000014.1:14566-17211 GCA_001766905.1 Acidobacteria bacterium RBG_13_68_16 | reverse complement strand
GGCCGGACTGCGCCGCCTGCTTGAGGAGCTGCTCGGAGGGACCGGCCTCCCCTGGATCCGCTTCCTCTACGCGTACCCCGCCACCCTGGACGAGAGGATCTTCGAGTTGATGGCGCGGGAGAGGCGGCTGGTCCCCTACCTTGACATCCCCCTCCAGCACGCCTCCCGAAGAGTCCTCAAGCTGATGAAGCGTGGCGGGGGCGCGCGCAGCTACCGAGAGCTCATCGCCGGGGCGCGTGAGACCGTGCCTGGGCTCGCGGTCCGCACGACGTTCATCGTGGGTTTCCCCGGCGAAGGGGAGCGGGAGTTCGAGGAGCTGCAGCGGTTCGTCGAAGAGGTGCGTTTCGACCACGTCGGGGTGTTCGCCTACTCTCACCAGGAGGAGAACCCCGGCGCCGGTCTCGGGGACCCGATCCTTCGCACCACCAAGGAACGCCGCCGCAGGCTCCTGATGAAGCAGCAAGAGGGTATCAGCCGCGCGAACCACCGGACGCTGCGAGGGACGGAAACGACCGCGATCGTGGACGGGGCGAGCCCGGAGTCGGAGTACCTTCTGCAGGGGAGGGTGTTGCAGCAGGCACCCGAGGTCGACGGCCGGCTACTCTTCTCGGACGGCGCCGGGAGGGCGGGCGACATCGTGCGGGTCGGGATCACCAGGACGTACGCTTTTGACCTCGTGGGCGAGATCCGCGAGGTGCTGAATCCCGCGCCATCCCGCCACCACGCACTGCTCCCCTCGCTGCCGTCGTTGCAGCAGGCCGCTGCCGGGCGATAACCCCCATGGAAGTACTCCACGATCCGACGACGAGCTCCGATCTTCCGCACTCGGGGGTCGTGACGATCGGCAATTTCGATGGCGTTCACCGCGGCCACCAAATGCTCGTGGCGGGAGCGGTGGCACGCGCCGCGGAGCTGGTTGCGCCAGCGGTTGCGCTCACGTTCGAGCCCCACCCCGAGCGGGTGCTGCGCCCGGAGTCGGCGCTAAAGCTCGTGACCACGCGAGGGCAGAAGGCACAGCTGCTCGAGCGCCTCGGCATCGCCGCCCTGGTGGAGATCGGTTTTGACCGCCGCCTCGCTGCCACCCCGGCGGAAGAGTTCGCGCGGGAGTTCCTGTTCCGCAGGCTCGCTCCCGCCGAGGTTCGGCTCGGGACCAACTTCCGTTTCGGCTCGGGCCGGCTCGGCGACGTCAACTTCCTGTCGGTGGTCGGGCACGAACTTGGTTTCTCGGTGGTGGGTGTGGAGCCGCTATTCGATGACGGCGAGCCGATCTCCTCGACCCGCGTCCGGCGCGAGATTGCCCACGGCCGAGTCAAGGAGGCGTGGCGCCTGCTGGCGCGGCCGTTCTACGTGGATGGAGGGGTCTACCGCGGCGAACGCATGGGCCGCAAGCTGGGCTTCCCAACCATCAACATCGAGGTGGAGAACGAGCTGATGCCGGCACACGGCGTGTACATTACCGCCGTGGACATTCCGTCATTCTCTAAGGTGTTTCCCTCCGTGACCAACATCGGCGTGCGCCCGACCGTCTACGAGAACTACAGGGTCACGGTGGAAAGCCACGTGCTGGACTTCACCGCCGACGTGTACCGCGAGCCGGTGCGGCTGTTTTTCCTGCGCCGGCTGCGCGACGAGATGGTGTTTGCCTCGAGCATGGAGCTGGTGTCGCAGATCAGCCGTGATGTGGAGACGAGCCGGCTCTATTTCGCGCAACATGGACTGCCGAACGCGGAGCTGGTGCGGAGATGATCCTCCCCGCACTCCTTGTGCTCGCCGTGGGCGCCGCGGTTTCGGGGGCCGCCTTCCTCGTCCTCTGGCTGGACCGATACACGACCGAACCGGTGCTTCGACTTGTTCTGATCGCGCTGTGGGGCGTCGGGTGCTCGCTGGCCTTCCGCCTCGCAGGCCCGACGGTGGGTTTGGTCGTGAGCCTAGACCCAGTGCTTGGTACGCCGGCGACGTTGCCTGCCGCCGGGGTTCTCGAGGAAGTGCTCCTCGCAGCAGGCCTGGCGGTGCTGGCCACGAGCCACTACCTCGAGGGCCCCCTGGACGGCGCGGTGTACGGGACGGTGGCTGGGCTAGGGCTCGCAGCCACCCAGGGCCTGGCGGTTCTCCATGGTGGGCGGGTGCCGCCCGACCCGAGCGTGCTGATCTTCCTGATCCTCGTTGGCGCGGCCGCGGTCGCGGCGGTCGGGGCCGGTATCGGGTTCGCCAAGCTCGCGCTTCGCGCGTCGCTGCGCGCTCCGTGCGTCCTCGCGGTCGTGGTGGTCGCGGGCGTGGCCCGGTGGCTCCTCCTCCGCGCCGCGAACTGGGGGTGGAGCGCCTGGGGTCCTCGAAACATCCCGTTCAGAATAGCGCTCGTCGTGGCCGCCGCGCTCCTTCTGGCCGGGATGTTCCTGGGCGCCCTCGCTCTCGAACGCCGTGTGCTCAGGCAGCAACTCACGGACGAGGTGGCGCTCGGCGTGCTTCCTTCATGGGTCGTGGATGTCCTGCCGAGCTACCGGCGCCGCATCCGGGCCGTCTGGTGGCGGCGGAGGGACGAGCGCCGCGAGATCGTCCGCCTTCTCATCTCGCTCGCCTTCCGCAAGCACCGGCTTCGCGGGCTGCCCGAGGAACGAGCCCGCCTCTACGGGCTCGAGGTCGGCAGG
>MEKI01000014.1:8428-14560 GCA_001766905.1 Acidobacteria bacterium RBG_13_68_16 | reverse complement strand
CAGCGGGCGCGCAAGCTGCTGGCGCTGTCGGGCGATGGCGACCCCGGGCCGGTGGGCGAGGGGTGAGACGTCGGGCTCCGGCACATTTCCCGCCTGTGGTAACGTTTGTGGCCGGCGACAGCGCCTCTTTGCGGAGGGCCGCCGATGCGGAGCATAAGGGGAGACCCAGTGAACAGTCGAGGAACCCACGTCTTTACTTCGGAGTCGGTGACCGAGGGACATCCAGACAAGGTGTGCGACCAGATCTCGGACGCGGTCCTCGACGAAGTGATCAGGCAAGACATCGAGGCGGACCGCACACGGAAGAAGGGCCAGCGTAAGCGCCTGGGATCCTCACGCGTCGCTTGCGAGAGCTTTATCACGGTCGGGCTGGTGATCGTGGGCGGGGAGATCACCACTGATGGCTGGGTGGACGTGCAGGACCTGGTGCGCACACTGGTCCGCGACATCGGCTACACCGATGCCAGGTACGGCTTCAACTACGCGACATGCGGGATCCTCAACTCGATCGGGCGGCAGTCGCCCGACATCGCCCAGGGGGTGGAGATTGGCGGTGCGGGGGACCAGGGGCTGATGGTCGGCTATGCCTGCGACCAGACTCCCGAGCTGATGCCGATGCCGATCATGCTGGCGCACGGGCTCACACGGCGTCTGGCCGAGGTGCGTCGCAGCGGGTTGCTGCCGTACCTGGGGCCGGACGGCAAGTCCCAGGTCACGGTGGAGTACCGCGACGGCAGACCGTACCGCATCGCCGCCGTGGTGATCTCGTCCCAGCACACCGAGGAGATCCTCAACAGGAAGGGTGACCGCATCACCCGAGCCGCGTACGACGAGATTGTCGAGAAAGTGGGCTTGGCGGTGCTCCCGAAAGGGCTCGTGGACCGGAAGACCGAGTTCCTTGTGAACCCCACGGGCAAGTTCGTGGTGGGCGGCCCGCAGTCCGACACCGGGATGACCGGGCGCAAGATCATCGTGGACACGTATGGGGCATGGGCGCCACACGGCGGCGGTGCGTTCTCCGGCAAGGACCCAACCAAGGTGGACCGCTCCGCCACCTACATGGCCCGCCACATCGCCAAGAACATCGTCGCCGCCGGGCTCGCACGCGAGGCGCTGGTGCAGCTCGCCTACGCCATCGGCGTGGCCGACCCCGTATCGGTGATGGTCGACACAGCCGGCACGGGCGTGATTCCCGACGAGCGGCTCACTAAGGTCATCAGGGAGGTGTTTCCGCTCACGCCGCGCGGGATCATCGAGGAGCTCGACCTGATCCGGCCGATCTACCGGATCACCGCGAGCTACGGCCACTTCGGGCGCTCGGAGCCCGAATTCCGCTGGGAGAGCCTCCACCACGTAGACGCCCTGCGGTCCGCCGCCAAGCGGAGAGCGTAGGAGCCTGTCCGGGTAATACTCCGGCTGCGAATCTCGATGGCATCCGGCTCGCTGTGTCAGCCGTCGCGAAAAGTCCTCAACGTGGCTCTGGCTACGCCTCCGGGCTTTTCGCTCGGCTTCCTTGCCATCCGGCGCCCTCGGAATTCTCGCTTTCGTCGTTTACCCGGACAGGCTCCTAGACGTCGAGCGTGATCAGCGCGGCGAGCCGGCGGGCCCGCCGCCGCGGACACAGGTCGTGGTACGTTGCCGCCTTCACCTCGAGTTCCGGTTTTCGGCCCGGAGGCAGCGGAGCGATCGCCAGCCGGGCGCTTCTGGGTCCCAGTTCGAAGCCAACCGTCAGTGCGTGCCTCGCGTAGAGCTGGAAGAGCGCCTCGTTGACCGCGCGCACCAGCCTCGACTGCAGACCGGCCGGCCACGGAACGATCGGGACCCACTCACGGGCCGCCAGACGGGGCAGGGTGCCAAGCGCCAGCGTGTCTGCGGCGGCCACAGCGTTGCGAATCAGCTCCTCCTCGTTTGCGCCCCATACCGCAACACGCAGGTCCGCCCCGTGGGGCAACGTCCGGAAGCGCGGCCGGGTCATGACCGCAGTTTAGCGAACGGCCGGCGGTTGGCTTAGACTGTGCGGAGTGTTCCGGGTCCGTTACGCGCTGCAGGTCCTGCTGGCCGCGGCCTCTCTCGTCGTGGCGATGGCCCTGGTCAAGGGCAGGGGCGTGCCCGGGGAGGTGCAGGCGGGAGCCCTGGCCCGCGCTGCCCTGGTGCACCTGGGTTACGAGCCGCTTGGAGAGCCCACCGCGACGTTCGAGGGCGACCAGGAGCTCGCGTGGGCGCTGGAACGGGCGCGCCCCGGCCCGGCCGGGGTCCGACTCGCGCGGGGGCAGGGGGGCGCCGTGCGCTGGCGTCTGGTGTTCCCCGGGGGCGGCGAGGCGCAGGTCACCGTGGACGGGGTGATCTGGTCGCTGCGCCGGCCGGTGCCATCGGCTCCGGGGCCGGCCCTGTTCCCTTCGATGGCTCGCTCCCGCGTCGAGACCGCTGTCGCCGAGGCGATACCTGATCCATCGGCATGGGGCCTGGTGCGCGCTCAGAGCTGGAGGGAAGGCGGGCACATCTGGCAGCGCGGGTGGTATGTGGGCGGCGCCGGCGAGTTGCCCTCCGGGTGGCGGCGCGAACTCGAGCTCGAGATGGTCGGTTCCACGGTCGTTTCCTGGCGGCGCACCGTCCATCCGCTGGGGACAGACCTCGGCGTGGTGACCGGCCGGATGGCCGAGCTGCAGCTGCTTCGCCGGCCGGCACTCCTCGGCCTCGGGATCTTGGTGATCGGAGTGTTCGTGGCGGCCGCCGAGTCCGTCGCGTACCGTGAGTCCACCGCAATCGCTCGCGGGGTGGCGTACGGGCTCGTGACTGCGACCGCGGGGAGTTTCGCCTCGGACACGCTGGTCGCGGCCCCGATCCAGGGGGTGGTCGCGGCGGTGGTGGTCGCGCTGCTGCCCGTCTGGACCGAGCTTCCACGTACCCGCTTGAGGTTTGGGCCGGCGGCCGGTGTCGCGCTCGCGGCGGTGACTCTCGCCGGCAGGGCCTACATCCTGGGGGCCGGTGGCTGGACCCCGGTGACCCCGCCGGTACCCGGTGACATCGGTCCGATACGGCTGCTGGCTGATTCGTGGGCGCCTGCGCTGGTCGAGGAGCCTCTGCTGCGCGGGGCGTTGCCGGCGCTCGCGGTCCCCGTCGTGGGATGGTGGGGCGCGGCGCTGCTTGCGGCGCCGGTGGGGGTGCTTCTGCACCCGCTTCCCACGGTCCCTCTGGCGGCCTCGTTTGCCCTCGAACTGGTGCTGCAGCTCGGGCTCGCGGCGGTGGCACGGTTCGCCGGTGTCGGGGGTGCGGTGCTCGCCCGCGGAACCTGCGAAGCGCTCGTGCGGAGAGCCTCGTTCCCGGTCGGGTCCGACTGGGACCGGGTGGCGCTCATCGGCGTGATTCTCGGGGCGGTCTTGCTCCTATGGCCACGCAGGCGCGAGTGAGGTTGCTGGTCGGCGGGGGCGCCACCGTGGTGCTGGCCGCCGTTGCGCTCCTGGTGCCGGTGGAGCCGCGCTTCCCGCCGGCGTGGCAGTCTCCCACCCAGGCGGCGGAGCGCGCCGAGAGGGACGTGCCCACACTCGGTTTGCTGTGGGGCAAGGTGCGCGGTTGGAGCAGGGTTGGTACCGGGTGGACCGTGCTCTGGCAGCCGTCCCACGGGATGTGGCTCGTCTCGGCGTGGGTTCCGGACGGCCCCGGCGAGATCAGGTGGCGGATCGATGCCGCCCCCTGGCTTCCAGGGGTGCGGCTCTCCGGCGCGGCAGCGGAGGTGCTCACGGGGCTGACCGGGGGCGTCGAGCAGGCCCGCGAGCGGCTCGGACGGCGGGACTGGCAGGTTGGGGAGAGCCGTCTCCTGGGGGCGCTGCCTGCGGGCGGCGAGCTGCCGTCAGCGGGGCTGCTGCGGCGCCCGGTCGTTCTGGCCGTGCTCGTCGGGTTGCTCCTGGCCGGAGCGGTTTCCCGACACCTCGTCCCCGGGGTGCCTGGCCGAGGTTGGCGCTACTCGGTCGTTTCGGTGGTGCTGCTGCTGTTCGCGACGCTGCCCGAGCTCCCAGCGCTTGCGCCGATGACGTTTCAGCCGGGCGTGCGGCCGTGGGTGGCGGAACTGGCCTTCGGGACCGCCGCGGTCCTCCTGCTGGGTGCTCTCATGTATGCCGGCCAGCGGTTTCCGGCAACGGCCGGGAGCCCCCCGGTCGGGTGGCTCCCCCTCGCACTCGCGGTCGGAACGCTTGCCGGCCGGTTCGAGCCGGCCATCTGGCTGGTCAACGTGGCGGGGCTGACGCTGCGCCTACCCGTCCTGGTGGGTTTGGCCGTGCTTGCGGGGTGGCTGGCCGGGATCGCGGGCAGCGGCCTGCGCGAGCTGCTTCGTTTCTCTGCCTTCGCCCGCGTGGTGGGCCTGTCGCTGCTGGGCATGGCAGGTGTGGGGTTCGGCGGGGCATGGACAGGCGTCACGCTGGCCGTGGTGTCGGCCGCGGCGGTTGAGCGCGGCTGGGGGACCTGGATGGGTATGGGGGTGGTCTGGGGGTGGTTCTTCGGTAGCCTCTGGGTCGTCGCCCGGTGGGAGACGGCGCTGTGGGACGCTCTCGTGTTCGTCCTCCTTGGTTGTGGCGTGGTGGCGGTCGCCCACCTGGCTCGCGAGCACCGGAGCGCGACATCGGAGTCCCCGGCTTTGCCGTGACGTGACACACCGGCGCCGGTCGACCCTTCCGGGCTAGAATCCCACCGTGCAACTCGCCTGGTTTCTCGCTGCGCGTCTGCTCCGGCGCCGGGGCACCGCACTGCTGCGCACGAGCGCGCTCGCGGCCCTCCTCGCGGTCGCCCTCGGTGCCGCGTCACTGGTCGTCGTGCTGGCGCTGATGAGCGGCTACACGGCAGCGCTGCGCTCCGGTGTGCTTTCCGCCGGTGGGCACCTCGTCGCCCTCTCCCCCCCGGGTCTGTCCCACGGGGAAGTCGTGGCGGCCGAACGGAGGGTCGCCGCGGTGCCCGGCGTGGCAGGGGTGGGGGAGGTCGTGTACCTGCCGGGGATGATGTTCCCGCGTACCGGCGGCCAGGCAGAGTTGGTCAGCGTAAGGGCGGGTTCGCAGCTGCCCCCGTTTGTCCGCATGCCGGTCACCGGGACGACGGGACCACTCGAGGTGGCGGTGGGACGTGGTGTCGCCCGGCGGCTGGCCGTGGCCGCGGGCGACGCGCTGACCCTGCAGATCGTGGCCGGCGGTACGCCTCGCGCAGTCGCGACCCGGGTCGGGCAGGTCTTCTCGACCGGCTTCGCAGAGCTCGACGAGCGCTTCGTGGTCGCCGAACTCGGGGAGTTGCGTCGAAGGGTCCCGACGCTGGGGGGTGGCGGGCTGGAGATCTGGCTCGCGGATCCCGAGGTGGCCGACGCCTTGCGGGAACGCGTCGAGCAGGCCTGCGGGAGGGGCGCAATCGTCGCCACGTGGCAGGAGCGCAACCGTAACCTGTTCGCCGCTCTGCGCTGGCAGAAGATCTCGCTGGGCGTCGTGCTGTCGCTGGTGCTGGGCGTCGGGGCGTTCGAAGTGGCGTCGGCCCTCGTCGTGTTGGTGACGGAGAAACGCCGCGAGTTCGGCGTTCTCCTGGCCATCGGTGGCCAGCCCCGCCTGCTGCGGCGGACGTTGCTGGTGGCCGGCGGAACGCTGGGCACCGCGGGCGTTCTGGCGGGCATGCTGCTCGGCGTGACCATCGTGCTCCTGCTGGGGTTCCTGGGCGTGCCACACTTTCCTCCTGACATTGCGGCCATCTACATGGTCGAGACGATCCCGCTCCGGCTGCTGCCGGGGGATCTCGCGGTGGTACTTGCCCTCAGCCTGGTCGAGGTCCTGCTTGCGTCTCTGCTTCCCGCGCACCGGGCGTCCAGACGCGAGCCGGTCGAGGTGCTCCGTTGGGTCTGAACGGCGACGCCCTGTGGGAGATCCAGTGGCACCCGGCGGATGGCGGAAGGTTCCGACGCCTGGTGCTCACCCGTCGCGGGCTGCGGCGCGCCGGTGTGACCCTCGCGCTGGTCCTGCTCGTGGTACTTACCATCGTGGCCGCTCTTCCCCTGGGGCTGACGGGCTTTCTCACCTCGTTCACGGTGGACGCCGCGCGGCGCGAGAATCGGGCAATGCGCCTCCAGGGCGAGTCCCAGCGCGACAAGGCGCACGAGTTGGCCGGACGACT